>CAITRH010000778.1 GCA_903894755.1 uncultured delta proteobacterium | reverse complement strand
CGCATCAACCCTTCCTTCCCGCTTGCCAACAAGCGGGTGTTCGACGAAGCCAAGCTGAGGCCCTTCATCACTTTCCATCCCGATGGAACGATCCTCAAACTCCGAGGGGAGGAGTTCCGACTCCTTCCGCCTGACGATGGCAAGACCCGCGCGCTTACGCGCTCAGTGGTGCCGCTTCCTCTGAAGATGACGAGGTACAACGATCGCATCATCAAATGGAGGTCGGGGTACATTCCTCCGATCGACACGGGAATTGTGGACCACCGCGCGCTACAAAGCCCCATCAAGAGCCAGGGGGGACGAGGCACCTGCTCCGCCTTTGCCACGGTGGCCGGAGTGGAGGCCCTGAACAAGCGAAAGGGCCAGCCCTGGGGTGACTTCTCAGAAAACGACGCCTTCAACGGCGCTCTAGCGCTGACCGGAGGACACTGCACGCAAAGCGGCGGAGTTCACACCTGGGCAACCACGCAGGTGGCGTTGACAGGCGTCTGCCCCGAGGCCGCATTTCCGTACACGCCGCAATGTCCTGCCGCCTCGATCCCGCAAGCATGCCAAGTGGCGCCCCACGCCAAGTTGGATCACGTCTTCATGATGCAGACGCCGGCGCATCTCGTCCCGGGTCTTCCCAATGACGCCGCGCATCGCGCCGACAACGTTGCTCTGCTCGAGTCCTGGATTCACTCCGGTGCGGACATCATCTACGCCGTGGATGTCGCCGGCAACGACTGGAACAACGGCGATCTCAACAACGCAGTGGTCGATGTCCAGGTCGACAGCCAGGGACATCCAGCCCCCGCCTACGGCGCCCACGCGATCTTGATGGTTGGCTACGATCACAACGCCAAGTACTTCATTTTCAAAAATAGCTGGGGCACAGGCCTAGGCCACAACGGCTACATCTACCTGTCGTACGACTACGTGCAGACGTACGCTTGGTACGGGTTCGTCATCATCGATTGATACGTCAAGCGGCATCTAACGCGTCATGTCCGACCCGCTCTCCGCCGACCTCGCATCCCTCCGTATCCAGCGTGACGAGGGACCGCGGTCGCGGAGTCCCTGGCGTCTCCTGATCTTCCTCGTCGCACTCACCGCTGGGGTTTCGCTAGCCTACGCCACGCTCGCCCCTCGTCTCGAAGCGCGGCTTTTCAAAACCGAGGTCACAGTCACCGAAGTCACCCTCGTGTCTCCCTCCCAAGGGACCGTCGACCTGACGGCGACCGGCTATGTCATCCCGCAACGCATCGCCCGCATCGGGTCCAAGGTGGTCGGACGGGTCCTACGCGTCGGCGTTCGCGAGGGCGACTCGGTCAAGACGGGACAGGTCCTCTTCGAACTGGACCCCTCGGACCCTCGGAGCGCCATCGCCGCCAACCACGCCAAGGTTGCCTCAGCCCGCGCCCGCGCCGAAGCTGCACAGGCAACGCTCGCGGAAATTCGAATCCAATGGGAACGCCACGAACGCCTCGCTCGATCAGGAGCAGCTCCTCAAGCCACGGCCGACGACTTCGCGGCTCGGGTCCGCGTCCTCAACGCTCAGGTGACCTCCGCGGTCGCCGAGGTCCGAGCGCAGCAAGCGGAAGGCGCCGCACTGGCGGTCTCCCTTGCCAACTTCACGATCCTTGCCCCGCTCGATGGAACCGCCACCAGCAAGCCTGTCGAAGTGGGCGACGTGGTGGGTCCCTCGGCTCCACTCGTCGAGATCGCCGACTTCGACGCTCTCTTGGTGGAGGTCGATGTTCCCGAGGCGCGTCTTGGCCTGGTTCGCCCCAAGGCGCCGTGTGAGCTTGTCCTCGATTCCGCTCCAGACCGGCGACTGCGAGGCGAAGTGGTCGACCTGGGTCCACGGCTCAATCGTGCCAAGGCCTCGGGGCTCGTCAAAGTGCGCTTCATCGACCGTCCCGAGCGTCTTCGCCCCGAGATGAGCGTGCGCGTAAGTTTCCTCCAGCAGCCCTTGGATCCGTCGTCGCTCGCCGAAGCTGCCAAGCGGGTGGTTCCATCGGCCGCCGTGGTGACGCGTTCTGGAACATCGGTGGTGTTCGTGATCGACCAGGGGCGTGTGCGGATGGTGCCTGTAGCGCTCGGTGCGGAGGTCGGTTCGGGCTACGAGCTTCGCGAGGGGCCTCCTGCCGCAACCCGCGTTGTTCGCGATCCTCCTGCAACGCTCGCCGATGGACTGGCCATCAAGGAACGCCCCTGACCGCGAGGCCCAGGACTGGGTCCTGGATCGCGAGGAGGTCTGGAGGTCGTGGGCCCCTCCTTGACTTAGCGGGCCGTTGATTTTCTCGCCAGTGCGGCCGCCAGCGTAGTCCCGAGCTTGTCGAGGAACGCGCGCTCCTTTTCCCCGAGCGGCGCAAGCGGCTGGTCGGCGTCGCCGTAGAGGAGGCCGATCACCTCACCGTTGTGAACGACCGGCTGGACGTAGAGTCCCCGAGCGCCGACCTGTTGGGCGAACCAGCTGGGAACCTCGAGCTCCTCCCCGGGGCGGTTGACGTCGCCCAGGAAGACTGGAGCGGCATTGAAGAACGCGCTTGAAAACGGATCCTTCGCCCCCTTTGCGAGCGGCACTTGCAGTTCCGACAGGAGCCGCTGCGCACTGTCGCCGGACGCCACACGTGGGAGCAACAGCCGGCGTTCCTTGTCTGGGATGAAGTAAAGGGCGCGTGTGAACGGCAGTCCGAGGCGCAGCGTGTCCAGCGCCATGCGGAGGATCTCTTGCGAGTTGCGGCGTTGCGTCGCTGTCGCTGCGATGAGTCCGAGGCGGCCTGCAAGCACGACGGCCATCGCATCGAACGATGCGGCCATCGGCTCCGGCTTTCGAGGCAGAGCCGCACGGGCTTGCTGTTCGGCGGGAGCCACACGTTGCGCCCATCGCTCGATCGACTGCAGCGAGCTGCTGCGTTTAGGGTTGACTCCAAGCAGCGCTTGGTAGCTCTCCTTGAAGCTCTTGGTGGCGGTCTCGACAAGCGCCACGATCCCTTTCGGGCTCAGCGGGATTGCCTTCTGATAACGCTTGCTCAGACGCTCGAAGGCCTCGGCTTGTTCCGTCTCGGGGGTCGAGCTGATGACCACGAAGGCTTCCGATGCAAAGCATGAAAGGTGGAGAAGCTTCTCCGTGTCCTTTTGCGACGCCCCAATCTGCACCGGCGCCTCGGCCATGCCCGCCATCACACGCTGCGAAAACCCCCAGCGTTTTGCCACGCCCATGGCGACCTTCTCGTAGGAGAGCCCAAGCACCTTGCGCGCAGCCATCTCTTCGGACATCCGGTCTTGGTTGACGTGGACGAGGATCCGGTCGTGCAGCTCGGGCAAGTAGAAGAGCAGCAGGTGCTTGCCAAGGTGCCGGAACATCGCTGCAACGAACGCCTCTTCGGTGTCGCGAAGGCCTGCGCTTGGCGCCACCTCGCGTGCGATCTCGCCACAGATGAGTGCAGCAACGGAGGAATTGGCGAGCTCCGCGGCCTTGATGCTGCTGTGCGTCTTGCCGAACAGCGTAAGGCTCATCGCCGCCGTGCGGACCTGGTCGAAACCGAGGATTACAATGGCCTGCGAGATCGTGCTCACAGTGCCGCCAAAGCGCCTGTAGAAGGCCGAATTGACGTGCCGCAGCAGTTTGGTCGTCACCGAGTGGTCTTTGAGCACGACCTCGGCGAGGTCCGCTGCGGAGGCCTTGCTCGAAACCAACGCTTGGCGGCTCACCTCCGAGACATTCTTCGAGAACGCAGGGAAATCCCCCTTCTTTTCGATGCGGCGCATCAGAGCGTCGAGAGCTGCCTCTTCGTCCTGCCCGAAGGTGACCAGCTCGAAGTCGAACGCTGAAGGGACGCCCCCTTCGGCTGCAGCCAGCACATTGGCCCCCACTCCCGACGCATCCAACGAGTCCTGCGGCACCACTGGGGAAAGCGGAATCTCCAGCTTTGCCTCCAGCTTTGCCTCCTCTTTGACCAGACTTTGCACCAGACTTTGCGCCAGATCCGCTGGGGGCGGAGCGGCTTCTGGAATCACGATGTGCACGGACTCCAGTCGGCTCCTTGGTGCGGGGGCCTGGGACACGGAGCGCATATGTTCGAGAAGCTTGGGGCCCGCTGCAACAGGGACCGGTTTCACATCGTGGTACGCGCTCAGGAGGGCCTTGCGCATGGCAACAGCGTCGGGCCAGCGGTCGTCACGGCGATCCTGCAGCGCCCGCTCGATGAGCAGCACCAAGGAAGGCACTGCGTCAGGCAGAAGCTCGCGAAGCGGACGGGCCGATGCGGACTCGCAGCGCGGCGTCGCGCCCGTCAACAGGTGGTACAGCGTCGCTCCTGTCGCGTACAGATCCGCCCTAGCGTCGACCAGATCCTGCCTGCCGAAAAGTTGCTCGGGGGCGGCATAATCCGGAGTCCCCATGCCCACATGCGTCATCGTCCGCGGCGTCACACCGTCCCGAAAGCGCGCGATGCCGAAATCGAGCACCTTGAGCTCGCTATTGCGGGTCAGAAACAAGTTTGCAGGCTTGATGTCGCGATGGATGATCCCCTTGGCATGCGCGGCCACGAGGACATCAAGCAGTTGATATCCCAGAGCAAGCGCCATCGTTTGGGGAAGCGTTCCGCCGCGTTCGACGCGCACCTGCTCCAGCGTTGCGCCGTCCAGGTGCTCCATCACCACGAAAACCCGCCCGTCCTCCGTGATGTCGTCGTCGTCCACACGCACCACGCCGTCGTGCTCCACCGCATTTGCGGCGTATCCCTCCCTGATAAAGCGTTGGACGATCTCCGGATCATGGGCGCATTCGGGCAGCAGCATCTTGATCGCCACCCGTTTGCCGTTGCGGTGCAAGGCGCGGTAGACGACGGCCATCCCGCCGATGCCGAGGACCCGTTCGAGGCGATATTTCCCCTTCAGCGACTTGCCGAGGGAGCGTTCTGCCAGGGCCCACATCGGATCATCGTTCACTTGGCCTCTCCATCGCTTGGCAACCCACGTTCGGGCAGCGTAGCGGAGCGAAGGAACGAACAGAAACGAAATCGATGGTAAGGACCCCTCATGACCGCACCAATGATCAACCTCCGCCAGGTCTCCAAGAGCTACGACCGAGGTGGTGAGACGCTAAAAGTCCTTCAAGCGCTCGACTTCGAGGTCGCCTCCGGCTCTTTCGAAGCGCTCATGGGCCCTTCCGGATCGGGCAAATCGACGCTCCTGAACCTGATCGCAGGGCTCGATCGTCCCACCGCAGGGACCATCGAAGTCGCCGGCACCCGCATCGACACGCTCGGGGAAGGGGCCCTTGCCAAGTGGCGCGCCAACACCCTTGGGTTCATTTTCCAGGCCTACAACTTGATCCCGGTCCTGACCGCTGTCGAAAACGTCGAGCTTCCTCTGTTGCTAGCACCGGTGGCCAGCCGCGAACGGCGTCGTCGGGCCGAAACCGCGCTTCGCGTCGTAGGTCTCGAGGACCGCAGCCTACACTATCCTCGTCAGCTCTCCGGAGGCCAGGAACAGCGCGTTGCGATAGCCCGCGCCATTGTCAACGATCCCACGCTCCTCGTGGCCGACGAGCCCACGGGAGATCTCGATCGCGCCAGTGCCGACGACGTGCTGCGGCTCCTCGAGACGCTGAACAAGGAGCTCAAAAAGACCATCATCATGGTCACCCACGACCCGGTGGCCGCGGAACGAGCCACTGTGGTACGTCGTCTCGACAAGGGGTCGCTAGCATGAACCTCGCCAGTTTTGCTGCGCGCAATGTGCTTCGAAACCGGTTCCGCACGGTGCTGACCGTGCTGGGCGTGGCCGTCGCCGTGGTGGCTTTTCTACTGCTGCGCACCGTGGTCTACGCATGGACCATGGCGGCGGACTTCGCTGCAAAAGACCGCGTGGTCACCCGTCACAAGGTGACCTTCATCATGACGCTTCCCAAGCGCTACGTAGACGACGTTCGGACCGCCCCTGGGATCAAGGTTGTCACCTTTGCCAACTGGTTTGGAGGTAAGGATCCCAAGCACGACACGGAGTTCTTCTCCGCGGTTGCCGTCGACACCAAGAGCTTCTTCCAGGTCTACGATGAGATGCGTGTCGCCGATGCAGACCTCGAACGCTGGCAAACGGACCGCTCGGGCGCCATTGTCGGCGACGTGCTAGCCAAGAAGCTCGGGTGGCACGTGGGAGACAAGGTGACTCTGGAGAGCGGAATCTATCCTGACGACCCGCAGAACCCATGGACGTTCACCATCGACGGCATCTACACGGCGATGGCCAAGTCGGTCGATCGTTCCACTTTTGTGTTCCACTGGGACCGCCTGAACGACAGGATTGCCACCCGAGGACAAAATGAGGTGGGATGGATCGTGAGCCGTGTCGACGACCCACGTCATGTTGCCGAAACAAGCCTGGCGCTCGATCGGCTGTTCGACGATCGCGAGGTCCAGACCTTGAGCCAGGATGAAGGAGCCTTCAACGCTTCCTTCTTGGCAGGCTTTTCTGCCGTACTGCGCGCTATCGACGTGGTCTCTCTGGTCATTTTGGTCATCATGACGTTGATCCTAGGCAACACGGTAGCTATGGGAGTGCGGGAGCGCACCAACGAGTACGGGGTGTTGCGAGCCATCGGGTTCTTTCCGAGGCACATCGCTGCGTTCGTACTGGGGGAGGCCGTGGTGACCGGTTGCGTGGGGGGTGTTCTGGGGATTGTGCTGGCGTACCCGCTGATCGAGCGGGGGATGGGGCGATGGTTGGAGGAGAACATGGGAGTGATGTTTCCCTATTTTCGCATTGAAACGTCCATGGTTGCCGTAGCATTGGGGGCGTCGGTGGTGTTGGCAGGGGCGGCAGCAGCGATTCCAGCGTGGCGAGCGTCGAGGCTTCGGGTAACCGACGCGCTAAGGCGGGTGGCGTGATGATCCCGGTACGTTACAACGTACGGAGTCTAGCGGTCCGCAAGACGACGACGATCGCGACGGCAGCGGGCATTGGGCTCGTGGTGTTCGTGTTGGCGTCGTCGCTGATGCTAGCCGCAGGGGTGCGCAAGACGTTGGGGCTGTCGGGTCGTCGTGATGTGGCGCTGGTGATGCGCAAGGGGAGCGATGCGGAGCTTGGGAGCTCCATCGAGGATCCGCAGGTAGGTCTCTTGGGGTCGCTGTCGGGGGTGCGGCGAGGACCACGTGGTGCGCTGGTTTCAGGCGAGGTCATCGTGGTAGCGGCGATGGAGAAGCTGGGGGCGTCTGGAGTTTCCAACGTGCAATTGCGGGGGATGACGGAGCAGTCCCACGAGCTTCGCCCGCAGTTTAAGCTTGTGTCGGGGCGTCTCCCGCGGGCTGGGGCTGACGAAGTGTTGGTGGGACAGCGTCTGCGGGGGCGGTTTCGGGGGCTCGATCTGGACGGGAGCTTTGACCTGCGGAAAAACCGTCCCGTGAAGGTCGTTGGGTTTTTCTCGGATGGGGGGTCGTCTTACGAGTCCGAGGTGTGGGTAGATCTGGACGTGCTCAGGACGTCGTATCGGCGTGAGGGGTTTGTATCGAGTGTACGGGTGCAACTTGAGTCGGAGGGGAAGTTCGACGGGTTTCAGGCGCTGGTAGAACGGGACAAGCGGCTGGGGCTGCAGGCGATGAGGGAGGCCACTTACTTTGAGAAGCAGTCGGAGGGGACGAGTCTTTTCATAACGGTGATGGGGTCTGTCGTGTCGGTGTTTTTTGCATTGGGGGCGATGATCGGGGCGATGATCACGATGTATGCGGCAGTGGCGAGTCGGCAGCGAGAGATAGGGACCCTGCGGGCGCTTGGGTTTTCAAGGAGTGCGGTGTTGGGGTCCTTTTTATTGGAATCGGTGCTGTTGGCGACGGCGGGAGGGGTGATGGGAGCGGCGGCGTCGGTGGCGATGGGGACAGTACACTTCTCTATGATCAACTATGCGAGTTGGTCCGAGGTGGTATTTCGTTTCGAGCCGACGGCAGCGATCCTGGGTCAATCGGTAGGTTTTGCGGCAGTGATGGGACTAGTGGGGGGGCTTTTGCCTGCGGTACGTGCGGCGCGGATTGCACCAGCCGTTGCGATGCGTGGGTGAGCGGCGGCTGCGGGACTCACCTCATTCTGCGCAGCAGCACATAGACCGCCCCCTCGCCACCATCCCGCGGCAAAGACGTAGAAAACGCTGCAACGTGTTCACTGGCCCGTCCCTGCGACAGCCACGCCGCCATCTCGCCCCGCAAGACCCCCACCCCTGAAGGCGAGTTCTCCCCTTTGCCGTGGATCACCAGCACACAACGTTCGCCTCGTCCTCGCTTTTCCCTGAGAAACCCCTCGACCCGCAGGCGTGCGTCGGCCACCGACAGGCCGTGCAAGTCCAAGGTCGCGTCGAGTGGCATCATGCCGCGGCGAAGCTTCCGGAGCAGTTCCGTAGGCAAGTCCATCCGTCGCCCTTCGACGCGACGGCCGTCATCCTCGACTTCGAATCGGGGCGGTCCCTCGACCAGGGATCGCAGGTGGTCTCTGACGGCTTCGGTTTCTGTCGCGTCGGCTGCGGTCGCACGTTTGCGAGGGGGCTCGGCCAACGGGGTTCGCTCGGAAACGGGAACGCGCGCGGGGCCCCGATCGAGCGGAGTGACTCCGGTCACGAGACGATAGAACGCAAGCTCGTCGTCCTTCGGGTCGGTCTTGCCGGGGGGTTTTGGACGAGGCGGAGGTTTGGGAGCGGGCTTGTCTTCCAGCTTTTTCTTCAGCTCTTTGAGCGCGTCGAAGGGACCAGGAGGCGGCTTTTTCACCGTCCACTCCGCTCGGCGCGCAACGCCGCAAGCACGCTCTGCAAGCCCGTCAGCACGCCGTCCTCGTAGTGCCAGTCCGTGTCGCCGAGCTCGGGGAAATCATGCGGATTGCGGATATCTTCGAGGGTCAAGCCAGGCTTTAGGCGACGGGCCAAGGAAAGCACTTTCTGTCGCTGGAGCTCCTCCATGGCGACCACGAGGACTTCAACCTCGTCCCAGACGCTCGTATTCACGGGTTTGCTCTCCATGCGCGCAAAGTACACGAAGGTTGTGCTGCGCGTCAGGTTCCAACGGCTTCATGTTAGAGCGACGCCATCTTGAAAACCGCAGGTCCGAACCGAAGACCTCACCCCTCGCTATTTCGCCCTTTCACAGCGCCCCCTCCCCATCGATGGGGAGGGGGACCTTGTGAACGCGCCGGATCG
>CAITRH010000777.1 GCA_903894755.1 uncultured delta proteobacterium | reverse complement strand
CCCACGCTCGAGCGCTGGTTGATGCGTGCCGCGACCGCGAATTCCATCGACGAGGTCTTCGCCGCAGACCTCTCCTGACGGCCTCCGCGCCATTATCCCCGCAATGAACCCGGCGGCATCCTCGCATAGCGCACCGCAGCTGTCTCCGTGGCCAGAGAGGCTCTAATAGACGTGCTGCGGGGGCCCATGTGGTAATACCTTCCCCCAATGGTTTCCCGTCTTACAGCCTCCCTCCTAGTTTTCCTGTTGGCTTGCGCCAATCCATCAAGCCGCCCCCCTCCTGCGTCCCCCACCCCCAGCCCTGCACCATCGCAAGCTGCGCCCGCTGCGCCAAGCTCCCCAACGGACGCTATCACTGGCCTCATGGTGCGCATAACCGCGGGCAGCTTCTCCATGGGCACCGACGGCCCCGACGACAGCCAACCCGACGAGAAACCGGTGCATCGCGTGACCCTCCCCGCGTTCCAATTGGACCGCACCGAAGTGACCGTCGGCGCCTACGCTGCCTGCGTCGCCGCGGCGGCCTGTATCCCCTTTACCACCGTGCAGGACTCCGTGTACTCTGAGGGGCAAAACAAGTGGGCAAGCCAGTTCTGCAACTGGGGCAAGGCGCGGCGTGAGCAGCATCCGATCAACTGTGTCCCCTGGGACGAGGCTAAGAAATTCTGTGTCTGGGCAAACAAACGCTTGCCCACTGAGGAGGAGTGGGAGTACGCTGCCCGAGGTTCCGAAGGGAGAACCTACCCCTGGGGGGAGGCCTTTCCGGGGCCATCGTTCCTCAACGCCTGCGGGGAGGAGTGCAGCGACAAATTTTCTGGATGGACCCGCATGTACTCGGGCAACGACGGCTGGTGGCACACGGCCCCAGTGGGGAGCTTCCCCGCCGGGACCCAGCCCCTTTGGGGTGCTGGATCTCGCGGGCAATGTCTGGGAATGGACAGACAGCGAATACTCACGAAGATACGATCAACCCCGAAACACGGGCCTGCGGGTGGCACGCGGCGGCGGCTTGGGACGGTCGCAGGGCCGCGGTCGCCCGCGGGGCGGACCGCAGCGGGTACGCGCCCGACGACCGCAAGGGCATCCTCGGGTTTCGTTGCGCCAGGACCGCGCTTCTAGCAGCGGATGATCAGTAGTTTTAGAAGACCTATGTAGTTGCTCTTGGCTCTTGATCCTTTTGCGCTACTGTTCTGAGGTGGCCGCTGCTCCGGCTCCAGAGACACTCTCGCTAAAGAGGGAAGGGTCGTACTATGAAGCTAAACCACGTCCAGATCGAGATGGACCTCAATGCTCGCACGCAGCGACCTCGATGCTCGCACGCAGCGACCTCGATGCTCCGCCACCTGGATGTCGAGCATCGCACGCTGGACGTGGATTGCGGACACGTCGCGCATGCGAACGTCGAGGTCGACGTGGACAATGCTCCAACACGCAGACCTCGAACCTCGCCCGCAGGGACCACGAGTATCTTACACATGGACCTCAATTGGTTGGCTGTGGCTACTTAGAGCATCTACGTCGCGACGTGCAACCATCGAGGTTGCGGACGTCAAACGTTGCGTGGCGACGTTCGATGCTCGCACACCGCGACTTCGATGCTTGCACACTTCGACCTCGAGGGTCCAACCCATGGACTTCGAGCATTGCACGCTAGACGTGAATTACGGGCACGTCCTGCGTGCCGATGTCGAGGTCGAGGCTGTAGATGCTCCAACGCGAAGACTTGGAGCATTGGCCACATGGCCCCAAAGCATCGAACAGCTGGACGTCATTTTCGGGGCTGTCGCGACGTCAAGTTCGAGGTCGCGATGTACAACCATGGAGGTCGCGATGTAGGAGGGTCGAACGCGCTGGGGGCAAGCGTCGAGGTCGCCTCGTGGGAGCGTCGAACGGGAGGCGTGCGAGTTTTCGGGTCGCGTTGAAGATGTTCTCGAGCCCAAGGGGGGAACAGAGTTCAAAGTCTTTTAAACCGCGTCCAGATCATGCGAGCCTGGGCGTTTTTGGAGGGGTTCCCGACGAAGGAATGGTCGTGGAAGCGGGGGGTAGGCCTGCCTGGTGATGGATCAGGCGCTCAAATGGCGATTGCGCGCAAAGTCAGTACGTGCACTCTGCGCGCTCCAAGCAGGAGCCTCAGATGTCGTAATAGAGGAAGAACTCGTAGGGGGTGGGACGCATGCGGATTGGATTGAGCTCCTTGTTCCGCTTGAAATCGATCCACTCGAGGATCGCGTCCTTGGTGAACACGTCGCCTCGAAGCAGGAACTCGTGTTTGCTTTCGAGCGTATCGAGAGCGTCCTCGAGGCTCACGGGCATTTGCGGGACATCTTTGAGCTCCTCAGGGGAAAGTGCATAGATGTCTTTGTCGAGGGGATCGCCCGGGTCGATCTTGTTCTGGATCCCGTCGAGGCCTGCCATCAGCATGGCAGAAAATGCAAGGTAGGGGTTGCAGCTCGGGTCGGGGAAACGGACCTCGATGCGACGGGTCTTGGGGGACGGTCCGGTGATCGGGATACGCACCGAAGCGCTTCGGTTGCGGCTCGAGTAGGCAAGGTTGACCGGGGCTTCGAAGCCGGGCACGAGGCGTCGGTACGAGTTGGTCGTGGGATTGGTGAGAGCTGCAATGGACTTGGCGTGCTTGATGATCCCGCCAATGTAGTGCAGAGCCATTTCGCTGAGGCCCGCGTAGCCGTCGCCGGAGAACAGCGGCTTGCCGTCCTTCCAGAGCGACTGGTGCGTGTGCATGCCGGAACCGTTGTCGCCGAAGAGCGGCTTGGGCATGAACGTGGCGGTCTTGCCGTGTTTGCGGGCGATGTTCTTGACCGTGTACTTGAACCACATGAGTTGGTCGGCACAGGTCAAGAGGGGCTTGAAGCGAATGCCGATCTCGCACTGTCCGGCCGTGGCAACCTCGTGGTGGCCCACTTCGACCTCGATGCCACTGTCGATGAGCGAGGTCATCATGGTCTGACGCAGATCGCCGAGGGTGTCGGTAGGTGGAACCGGGAAATAGCCTTCCTTGTGGCGGACCTTGTAGCCGAGGTTGGGGTACTCCTCGCGCCCCGCGTTCCAGGCCCCTTCGACGCTATCGATGTAATAGAAGCCGCAGTTCGGGGCAGACTGCTCGAAGCGCACATCGTCGAACACGAAGAACTCGGCTTCCGGGCCCATGAAGGCGGTGTCGGCGATGCCGGTTTGCTTGAGATAGGCTTCCGCTTTGCGAGCGATGTGGCGCGGGTCGCGCGAGTAGGCCTGCTTGGTGATGGGGTCGTAGATGGAGCAGATGAGACCGAGGGTGGATGCCTGATAAAACGGGTCGATCTTGGCCGTCTCGACGTCGGGGATCAGCGTCATGTCGGACGCGTTGATGGGTTGCCAGCCTCGGAGCGACGAGCCGTCGAACCCGAGCCCGTCCTCGAACAGCGCATCGTCGAGACGGGACACGGGGATGGTGGTGTGCTGCCAGATCCCAGGGAAATCGATGAACTTGAGGTCGATGAACTTGACCTCGTGTTTTTGGGCCAGCTCGATGACGTCTTTTGCTTTCATGAACTCGTTCCTCCGACGCGAAAGGGGCAGCGCCCTGAGGCCCGACGGGGCCTGAGGGGTCTGCTCCGGTACTACAAAACTAGGGGGTGATGACGGACTTCGTGGGGTGTCGTTTCAGATGGCCTCCTTGCCGCGCTCTCCGGTGCGGATTCGAACGGCTTCTTCGACCGACGACACGAAGATTTTGCCGTCCCCGATGCGACCGGTCTTGGCGCTTTTTTCGATGGCATCCATCACGTCGTGCACGATCTCGTCGGGGACAACGACCTCGATTTTGACCTTGGGCACGAAGTCGACGACGTAGGCGGAACCGCGATAAACCTCTTTCTTTCCCCCCGTGCGCCCGAAGCCCTTGACCTCGGTGACGGTCATTCCTTGGACTCCGACCTCGGCGAGCGCGTCTTTGACCTCGTCGAGTTTGAATGGCTTGATGATGGCTTCGATCTTTTTCATGGGCCTTTGATCCTGAACGGCTCCCGCATCAGACCCCAAGCGGCCCGGGACGCCAAGACGGTGGTAGCGCAGGCTGCGTTTCCCGAATGTTTCCCCAAGATAGGGAATCGTGACGAGTGCAAATTCATGTGCCCCTCCGCCTCTTGACCTGAGGTTTAAACCGCGTCCAGATCGAGACCCGCAGAGCCGCCCGAAGACCTCACCCCCGCACGATCCGGAGCGTTCACCATGTCCCCCTCCCCATCGATGGGGAGGGGGCGCTGTGAAAGGGCGAAATAGCGAGGGGTGAGGTCTTCGGGGGCGCCGGCGACGATGTTGCGGTTTTCAAGATGGGCGCGGTTTAGCTTGAGGTTCTCGCTTCGTAACCCGTACACTCCTCGCCAACCCTCGTGGGATTCAAGGGGCTCGCCACCATTTTCTGCCTGTTTCTGCTCGCCGGCTGCGGCATCGAGCACGTGGAGTCGCTTGCCGCCTGGAACTTCGAGCTCGCCGGTCAAGCGCCCTCCACCGTCATCCTCCCGGTGCATCTCGACTCGGTTCTTCCCTCGACCTCGACCACCTTTGTCCTGCGCCGCACCGTGGTGCTTCCCAACGACTTTCGAGGAAAACGTCTCACCTTAGGCTTCGCGCGCCTCTCTGGCATCGCGGAGCTCACGGTCAACGAGCACCCGGCCATCTCGCTCGAAACCGATCGCCTTCCCATCAGTCAACCCTATCGGGCCCCCGGCACGCAGCGGTGGGCCATCGGGGCCGAAGAGACGACCGGCGAGACCCTCGACCTCGCCCTCCTGGTGCATCACCGCTGGAGCCAGAGCGCGTGGCTCGACTGCGTCCCCCGCCTCAGCGCTACGTCACAAGGGGACGTGGCGCTACTAACGATCCGGACCCTCAACGAGTCCCTGTCGTTCTTCGCGATGGCGATGGGGACCTTGGTCGGGTTTTCCTACGCGCTCGTCTTTCTCTCAGACCGCCGTCGCGTGGTCTACGGCTGGTTTGCCCTCGAGGCCGTAGGAGGGATCGCGTATCCCTCGTTCGCATCAGGCCTCTCGCAGCACTTCTTCGGCACGAGCGACACCACCGTGCTCGCCCTGCAAGTGACCCTCGGCGCCCTGAGCGCCGTGCATTTTGCCCGCGCCTATTACGGCCTCGGTCCGACAAGCAGGCTCTTTTGTTACGGGTGGCTTGTCTTCATCGTCGTTGCGATCGGTGTCAATGGGCCGTTCACGAGCACGCGTTACTCGACCCCGCTCATCGTGCTCATGATCGGCGGTGCGACGCTCTACCAACTCGGGCTCGGCGTGCATCTGCATTGGCGCAATCCTAGGCCCAAGAACATCCTTGTCGTCACCTTCGCGTGGCCCCTGGCCGCGCTGCTCGCAGGGAGCGATTGCCTCTCTTGGCTCGGCTTCGGAGAGCCCCTCGGAGGGATCCAAACGGGCGGCGCCGCCATCGCCTTCGTGTCGCTTCTTCGCGCCGCCGCCCTCTCCTCGGACCACCAGCAATCGCTTCGGGTGACGGACCAACTCAACGCAGAACTGGAAGCCCGCGTCGCCCTACTCGAGCAGAAACGCCGTGAGGTCGAGGGGCTGAACGCGGAGCTGCGCAGGCAAATCACGGCTCGTTCCGAGCAGTTCGCCGACGCACTCGCAAAACTCGCGTCGCATCACGAAGGCGCTATCAACCTCGCTGTCGGCGACGTGCTTGCGGGTCAATACCGTGTCCTTCGCCCCATCGCGACAGGCGGCATGGGAGCGGTGTTCGAAGTCGAGCGCACAGGGGACTTGGAGCGGTTTGCGCTCAAAGTGTTGACCGGCAACCACGACCCGTCGGCCGTGGCCCGTTTCGCGCGGGAGGCTCAGATCGCGTCCCAGATCCATCATCCCAACGTCGTGGCCATCCGCGACATCGGCGTTGCCTCGCCCGAGTGCTTTCTTTTCTTGGTGATGGAGTACGTGCAAGGGGCGCCGCTGTCGGAGCTGAAAGATCGTTGTGGAAAGGTTCGGTGGGCCCTTCCAGTGCTCGGGCAGGTCGCCCAAGGACTCGCCGCAATCCACGAACGGGGCATTGTCCATCGCGATCTGAAGCCCGCCAACGTCCTGGTGGTCGAGGAACCAGGAGGAGTTGCGCGAGCCAAGATCGTCGATTTCGGCATCGCCATGCTCACCGAGCCGCCCGTTGGCCCCGTTGGCCCCGTTGGCGAGGAGGTCGACACAGTAGCCTTTGCGAAACCAGGGCCCGCACTTCGGATGGACGATGGCGCAAACCATTTGCCACTTACCAGGACCGGCGTCGTCATGGGGACTCCGCTCTACATGGCTCCAGAGCTCACCGAAGGCGCGAAAAACGCCCGTCCCTCCGCAGACATCTTCAGCTTCGGTGTGGTTGCCTACGAAGTTCTGACAGGCCTCGTGCCCTACGCGGAGCGCCGAAGTCGACGCAACGTGTACGACCCCCGCTGGCATCCCAAACCCCTTGCGACCCTTTGTCCCGACCTCGCCATCGAAGCCGCCTTGACCCTGGATGCCTGCTTGTCGCTCGACCCAGCGTCCCGCCCCAGCGCCATGGCCGTCGCCCACACCCTTCTTCGCGCTATCCCTCGCAAGGGGGCTCGATAGCCGCCCCACCTAAGCTCTTTCCGCGTCGACTACCCAAACAGCGCAGTGGCCCTCGGTACGAAATCCCCACGCCCCCACGTCAGTAGCTTCCTGACCTCGCTGCGCAGAAGCGCAACCCGCATGTCCCCAGGATGAATAGCTAGCCTCACCGGCACCCAACCGCGTGCCACACGTGCCAACCTGCAATACCCCACCGTCGAAAACAGGCGTCCTGGCGATCGGCTCGCATAGTTCAACACCACACTGGTCCGCGCGAGACCGCGCCCCAAGTCGTAGATGCGAAAGTGATCCTCGGTGTAGCCATACGCCCGCGCGGCCAGCACCGGTCGAAGCCACGAGGGAGACAACCACGCAGGAGCCACGAACCCGTCGATACGAAGTCCAGCATGCCGAAAAATGGCCTCGCCATCGTCCAGCCTACGTACCGCCTCGCGTCGATCCAACTCGGCAAACTCCGCCTCGCCCGACGATGCCACCCGTTGCGCAAACACCGAGCGCAGCGACGTTTCCCCTGTGCCTCTACTTGCATGGAAAAACCCATGCAGAAACACCTCGTGCCCCGCCTCTTGAAGCGCTCGTAAACGGTTGCAAAACTTCGGCGCATCGAGCAGTGGAGCGGTCCCGTGCAGATTCGGCACCACCAGAAGCGCAGGCTTGACCCCCGCCTCGCCACAGAACTCCAACGCAAGCTCCACTTCGCTCGCCGTGCTTGGTGCAACATCATGGATCGAGACATGAATGGGCATCGCCGTCACCCGTCCAGCCCCCGCCAGCCCTTCACCAGGTCTGTAAGGCGCTTGTCTTCGTCGTTCTCGAGAAGTCCCACGGCTACTACGTTTAGACGCGATGGTTGCACAATGAGCTGCGCCACCTCGCGGACCTCCCTCGCCGTCACCTGAGCAGCCTGCGCCATGCGCTCCGCAGGCCATTGCTCGCGACCAAACAACAGGCCTGTCGCAAAGAAGTCGCCGATCTCCTCGGCCGAATCAAGCATCGCCGTCATGTCCCAAGCATGGCGACGTTTGGCCTTGGTCAGCTCGTCTTCACTGGGCCCCTTCTCGGCTAGCTCCGTCAACATCTCAAGAATCTCCCGGGCCACCATTGACGCCCGCGCGTGCTGTACCCCAGCAGCCAGATCCACCACCCCGTCATCTTCGTACCCGTCAAACCCTGCAGAAACATCGTAGCAAAGCCCCTTGGCATCACAGATGCGATGGTACAAGCGGGTCGACATCCCATCGTCGATCGCTCGCATCAACATCTCAAGTGCCATGCGCTCTGGTGCCCCCTCCGCAATCGCACGGAAGCAAATCCGAAGCTCGGTCTGACTCGACACATTCTCCACAATCCGAAGACGTGGCCTCTTCTGCGTGTTCGGTGGAGCAGTCGCCACAATCCCCTCGCCCCGAGGCAAACTGGAAAACGTGGACGCTGCAAGCTCCAACGCTTTGTCGGGATCTATCGGCCCCGCAAACGCCAACACAGCTCCCACACCGTGGTAGTGACGCGCGTGGTGAGCCCTCAAGGAGGTCTCATGGAACGACTGCACCAACGCGTCGCTTCCAGTGATCGTAAACCCCAATGGATGGGACCCGTAGATCAGCGCGCGCGACAAGTTGTCCGGATCCACCTGACGCCCCTCATCGTCCAGGTCTTCCAGGATCTCCTCGCAGACAATGCCCCGCTCGATGTCAATGTCTAGGAACGCCGGCTCGCTCACCACCTCGGCAAAAAGCCGGGTCGCCTCCACCACGGACTCGGGCGGAAGGGTCAGGGAAAGAACACCGTAGTCCGTTTGTGTAGAGGCAAAGAGATACCCCCCCAGACGCTCGAAGGCGAGGCTGACCTCGTGGGCGCTGGGAAGCTTTGGGGTTCCCCGGTACAACATGTGCTCCAGGAAATGGCTGATGCCATTGGTGCGCGCGGTCTCGAAACGCGAGCCCACGCGCACATGGAGCGAACACTGCACTTGATGAAGCCCAGGCTGCGCGATCGCGAGGACACGCAAACCGTTGGGAAGGGTCAGAGACCGAGGGACAAGCGCAGAGGGGGTCACGAAAAGGTCACCTATTCGTCTTCGTCCGTGGAGACCACACCGCCGTCTTTGGAGTCCACTGGGTCGCGAAGGTACGCCTCGTCGATCTTGATCTCGGCTTTGGACACCTCGCGCAGACGGCGGACATACAACGCCAACGCCTCGGCCTGCTTGACCGCAAGAAGTTGCGCGATCTGCGTGTCGCGCTCTTTGTCGTAGTCCTCACGTGTGACCGCTTTTCGGTCCTTCAGCGCAACGAATGCAACGCCTCCGGTCGTGCGGACTGGCTCCGGCATCGCGTCACCGTCCTTGGCCGCGAAGGCAAACTTGATGACCTGCGCAGAGACCTCGGACGACAGTCCCTCGAAGGGGTCGCCTCCAGCGTTGAACGAAGTGGAGGTCTCGGCCTTGGGACGGTCCGGGTCTGTGTCGGCGGTTGGCGCGAAAAGCGGTTTCTCAGTGTTGGTGCGCCTGGCTGGAGGTGCTCCGGCATCGGACGCTTCGAACAAGATCGTGATGGGCTCGAGCACTGCCGCGGGCTTTACAAGAGGAGCAAGGATCTCCTTGATGGCAGCGTCGAGGGTCTTTCCGGCTTTGACCTGGGCTTGGATCTTCGATGCGAGGTCTTTGGCAGCTTCAGCCCCCTTGGCCTTGAGGTACAAGCTACGGGCAACCCACTTTTTCAGTGTGGCTTCGATCTCGGCGCGCTTGGCGGGGTCGTCCTTTGCAATGATGTGGTAGCCAAACTGTGTTTCCACGGCGCCATCGGTGGTTTCACCCGGCTTGAGAGCGTCGGCAGCCTTGCGGAACGGGGCGACGAAGCCCTCCATGGAGTCGTAGCCGCCTCCTGTAGCCTTGCTTCCAGGGTCGTCGGAGAGGTCGCGGGCGACGGAAGCGAAAGGTTCGCCCTGTCGAAGACGGGCCCAAGCGACTGCGGCTTTGGTCTGGGCTGCGGTACGGTCCTCGGCGGTGGCCGGCTTGCCGCGAGGGAGGGCGGTCAGGATATGTCGAACTCGTCCAGCCTTGGGAAGGTCTTCGGCCTTGCGGGTATCGAATTCCCGGTCGACTTCGGTGGCATGTTCTGCTTGCCAGGTGGCCAGGTCCTGATCGGTGACGGTGACCGCGTACTTGGCCGCAAAGGACTCGGTCACCCGGGCATAGAGGACCGTGGCGGTGCTGTATTGACGTAGGTAAGCGTCGAAGGCCTCGGACTCACTGACGCGGATAGGGGCACGGACTAGGTCACGCACTTTGGAAGCGAGCAGCTCGCGTTCTTGCTCGTCGCGAAACTCCGCCTCGGAACGACCCGTGAGGCTTCGCACGGTGCGCTGATAGACCTTGAGGTCGAACTCGCGAGTTTTCGGGTCGCGGAACCCGACTCCGAGAAGCGGCTCACGTCCCCCCAGAAGCTGCTGAATGAGGGCAGGCTGGTCGCTTGGGACACTCACGCGGATGTAGCCATCGAAAATCTGATTGGTGAGCTCGTCGGGGGTGGCGGTGATGCCGAGACGGTGGGCCTCGCCGATGAGGAGCTCGCGTTCTACGAGGGCGTCGAGGGCGATTTTGCGGAGGTGGAGTTGCTGGGCGCGTTGGGGGAGCGGCTCTCCCTGTGCGCCTCGAGGCATGAGGAGACGATAGTTGGCGCTGTAGTCCTTGGGCTCGATGCACCAGCCACGGACGGTGGCGACGCAGGAGCGGCTGATCGAGGCCTGTTTTTGCGAGGCGTTGGGACGGAACTGGATCACGAACACGAAGACGGTGGCGACGATGACCACCACGTAGACTGTGTTTTTGAGGCCGCTGGTGCGGAAGGCGTCGAGCATGTAGGGAGCCGCGCCATACCACGCGGGGAGTCCCCTCTCAACTAAACCAAACCCATCTTGAAAACCGCAGGTTCCGAGCCGCGGACCTCACCCCCCCAGCCCCCCTCTCCCTCGACATTTTCCTT
>CAITRH010000776.1 GCA_903894755.1 uncultured delta proteobacterium | reverse complement strand
AATCAAATCAGCTCAGGGTGGGTAACCCTGGGTCGCAGGTGTCGCGGCTCGGACCCGGTTCGGACCTGCGGTTTTCAAGAAGGGCTTGGTTTAGAACGTCTCGGTAGACTCTTGATCCGTCTCGGTAGACTCTTGATCCGTCTCGGTAGACTCTTGATCCGTCTCGGTAGACTCTTGACCCGTATGGGAAGCCTCTTGGGGAGTCACGGGAGCCGGGCCTCACCCGTCGCTCAGGGCGGGAGAGGGCAGGAGACAACGCCGTATGTGTCCAAGGCTTCTTGCAGCCGCGTTGCTGATAGTGCTGTCCAGTTGTGGGGCGGCACCTTCGGTCAGTCCAGCATCGCCACCACGGCTGTCGAGGGTGCCCAGGGACTCGAGCCTTATTGTCGAGGAGACGGAATCGCGCGATGGGCGGCGGTACATTGGGGGAACAGCCTTTTCGATTCTGTCCGCCTCGCCAGACACGGTGGCGTTGCTGCTCGAGGACCCGAAGGCGTTGTGGCAGGTGCTTCCCAGGCTGGTGTCAATGGAGGTTCGGGAGCGGGACGCTGCGGAGCGGTCGATAGCGTTGGAGCACGGGTTCGGGCTGTTTCGGGGGGGCTACACGGTGCGGATGGTGCAACGGAGAGTCCCTTGGGCTGGTGGATGGGTCTTGCGTTTTGCGCTGGACAAGCGATTTGAACACGACGTTGTTGATGCTTTTGGGCGGTTCGAGTTGCACCCGTATGGTGAGGGGGCAACGTTGGTGATCTACCAGGTGCGTATTGCGCTGGATGCCGGCGTGCTTCGACTGTTTTTCGAGGAGCGACTGCGAAGAGCAGCGTTGTCCGTAGCGGACAGGCTTCGACGTTACGTAGCGAGGCAGAAGCACTGACGCGATGGGGCGCGGCCATTGCTACTCATCGGAAAAGCGCAGTGCAGTGGCTCGAAAGTCATCTTGCAGCGCGTCGAACGCGTCGACCATCTCCGGATCGAAGTGTTTGCCTCTCCCCTCGAGCACGATGGCCACTGCACGCTCGTGTGGAAACGGCGGTTTGTAAACCCGCCTCGAAATGAGAGCGTCGTAGACATCGGCAATGGCCATCAGCCGTGAAGACAGCGGGATCGCTTGTCCAGAGAGTCCCTCGGGATACCCGGTTCCATCCCACTTTTCGTGGTGTCCATAGGCAATTTCGCGAGCAAGACGCAAGAACGACGTGGTCTCGTTGGCCGCTTGGGAGCCTATCAAGGCCGCCTCTGCATAGGCAATCGTGTCGCGCCCCAAAATGGTATGCCTTTTCATTACCGTGAACTCACTGTCGGTCAGCTTGCCCGGCTTCAACAGAATGCCATCAGGGATCCCTACTTTGCCAATGTCGTGAAGCGGCGCCGATTTGAACAGAAGGTCGATCACGGACGGGTCCAGTTGCAGCGCATAAGGCTTGGAACGCCCCAAATGCTCCGCCAAGACCTTCACGTAAAACTGGGTGCGGCGAATGTGGTTTCCTGTCTCGTTGTCTCTTGTTTCGGCCAGTGACGCCAAACCGAGGATCATCACGTCCTGTGTCAATGCCAGGTCGCGTGTGCGTTCCACGACCTTCTGTTCCAGCATCCGGTTTTGGTCTTGAAGGAGTTGGCTCGCTTGCTTCAGCGCCAGATGGGTTCGTACCCGGGCCTTGACAATCCGAGGCGAGATGGGCTTGGTGATGTAGTCCACGGCCCCAAGGTCAAAGCCGCGCGTCTCGTCAGCCACGTCGCTCATCGCCGAAACAAAGATCACAGGGATATCTCGGGTGCGCTCGGACTGCTTCAGTCGACGGCACACCTCGTAGCCATCCATCCCGGGCATCATGACATCGAGAAGAATCAAATCTGGAAGGGTCTCTGTTGTCACGCGCTGGAGCGCCTGAAGACCATCCTTGGCGACAATAGGACGGTAGTCATCTTTTAGCAGGTCGACCAGCACGTTGAGGTTCAATCGCTCGTCGTCAACAATCAGTACTCGGGGTTTGTCTACGGTCATGACGGGGTACCAGGCAACGCAATGTGTAAAGCCGCCGCTATCTTTGCCAAACGTCGAAGCGCCTCGTCGAACTCGAACGCGTCGATCTGACGGCCCAAATCGGAAATGCCTTCCCGAGTTGGACTGACAGCCGCAAATTCTCGAAACCGCTCGGATGCTTCCGTATCCCCCTCTCGAAGCAGCCGCGCGAGCTCCACGACCAACGCTTCAAGTGCCACTGGGTCCATTCTCTGAACTGCCGCCTCTGGAGGTTTGTTCTCGATCTGCCCTTCCACTGCCGAAAGCACCGGGCCCAACGCCCTACAGAGCTCGGCAAAACAGGGCTCTACAGAGTCCGCGGTGGGGACCGCGCCGCCATGGGATGGCGCCCTGAGCACAAGTTCGAGCCCAACAGCGGCCTGGGCAAGGGCGGACGCTCCCAAGGTTGCCGCGATTCCCTTGAGGGTGTGCACAGGACGTAGCAGCGCGTCATAGCGCTTCTCGTTGACCATCACGCGAAGGCGATCGCCCATGTCCTGATAGTCGTCATGAAACTGCGTAAACACGGTTTGCAACAGGTCGCGATCGTTGTCGACGTAATGAAGCACAGTTGGCAGATCGATGCCATCCTTTGCGATCAGTGCCACGGAAGCTTCGGCAGCAGTGCCACTTGGACGCGCCGAGACACGCGGGGGTTTCACCTTGGGGCCGATCCAACGCACCAGAACATCGAACAATGCTTCGGGGTCGATGGGTTTGGTCACGTGGTCATCCATGCCCGCGGCGAGACACTTTTCCCGGTCGCCCGCCATGGCATGTGCGGTCATCGCGACAATAGGAACCTTGCGCTTTGTCGGATCGGCACGAATGGCCTGCGTGGCCTGGTAGCCATCCATGACTGGCATCTGGACATCCATGAGGATCAAATCGACCGGACCGCGCGAGAGGGCATCGACCGCTTCGCGTCCATTCGTCGCCAAGGTTACCCGCACGCCGCAGCGCTGCAGGAGCTCACGCGCGATCTGCTGGTTGATCTCGTTGTCCTCGGCAAGCAGTACATGGGCTCCCAAGACGGCCTGAATGGCATCTACGGAACGAGGGATCGGAAGGGCGACGCGTCGCACCCGCGCATGGCCAAGCAGAGGAAGTACGGCGTCGAGCAGCGTGGACGGGCTCACGGGCTTCGGCACGGTTGCCATGCGCTCGCCGATGGCTGGATGCTGCCCATAAGAGGTGAGAAGTACCAAGGGGAGTTTTGTGTTCCCCCATTGCTCGACCCCTAGCTCGGCTGCGCCTCGAAGACGCGCATCCGCCACAATAAGGTCGTAAGGACGCTCGGATACCTCGAGCTCCTCGATGGCCTCCCAGGTCGAGTCCACTGGCCTCGCGTCAAGGCCGAAGCTTGCAAGCAGCGCACACACGGCTTCCCGTGACGTTGCGTGATCGTCGGCTACCAACACACGCTTGCCAGCTATCTCCGGCGCCGTAAGGCCAAACGCGGGCTGGTCTGAACCCATTCCAAACGACGCAGTAAAGAAGAACGTGCTCCCTTGCGCCAAAGTGCTTTCCACTCCGATGGTGCCGCCCATCATTTCGACAAGCTGCTTGGAAATGGCAAGGCCAAGACCGGTCCCTCCGTAGCGACGTGTTGTGGAGGTGTCTGCCTGGGAAAACGATCGGAACAACCTGGCGCGCTGTTCTTCTTGCATCCCTATGCCAGTATCCTTGACGGTCACGCGAAGGTCGATGCTGTCTGGGCGAGGTGGCATTCTGTCTGCGACCTCGAAGCTAAGGACAACCTCGCCATGCTCGGTGAACTTGATCGCGTTCTGCACCAAGTTGGTGATCACCTGGTCAAGACGCAGTGGGTCTCCAACAAGCCTCTCAGGAAGGTCGGAGGAGCGCCGAATTACAACATCAAGCCCCTTGTCCTCAGCGCGCAAGCAGACGAGCGAGCAGACATGGTCGATGACATCGTCGAGGCGAAAGTCAACCTGCTCGAGGGAGAGCTTGCCAGCCTCGATCTTGGAGAAGTCGAGGATGTCGTTGAGGATCCCCAGAAGCGCTTTGGAGGTCTGCTGGATCTTATTGAGGTAGTCCCGCTGTTGGTCGGTAAGCGTCGTCTGGAGCGCCAGATGGCTCAGGCCAATGATCGCGTTCATCGGCGTACGCAGCTCGTGGCTCATGTTGGCCAAGAACTCGCCTTTCGCACGGCTCGACTGGTCTGCCTCTTCTTTGGCTTGCGCAAGCTCCGCTTCCGTGCGCTTACGGTCCGTAATGTCGTGGAATACCACCACCGACCCTGTCAGTCGGCCACCTTCGTGCAACGGCACCGAGGTAATGGCGACAGGAAGCTTTGCGCCCCCCTTGCGCACGAACACCTCGCTTTCCGAACGGTATTCGAGCCCCTGTGCAACCTGACGCTGGATAGGACATTCGCTGAGGGGAAGCGCCGTGCCATCAGGATGGACCGGGTGGATCAGGTCGTGCAATTGCTGGCCGAGAAGCTCGTCGCGGGCGTAGCCGAGCACGCGCTCTGTTTCGCTGTTGACAAAAATGCACACGTTGCGCTCGTCCAGCACGTACAAGGCATCGCCCATCGCGTCCGTGAGGTGCTCGAGGAAACGACTGTGTGCTTCGGTGTGCTGGTCAAGCCTTGCGCGAAGCGCCTTGGTGGTGCGACGAAGGCGAAGCAGTGTCCATAGCAACAACGCGAAGAGGAGAAGGAGGCCGAGCCCCGACACTGCTTGGTTCATTGGGCTGAAAGGGCCTCCTTGACGCGACCTCGAGCCTGTTAGAGCACGGGAAGCGAGGTCTTTGGTGCAGTCCTGTCCTTCGGTACCGTGGTCACGAACCCCCCGAACTTCCGGGGTTCTTCAAGACGACACGACCAAGCTAGCTTCCCCTCATGGATCGTCATGTCCGGACAGCCATCGCACATGTTCTGGGAGCCATCCTCCAAAATGTCGATCGGTTGGATCATCAGCACAGACTGCAGATGAAGCCGTTTGAGCGCTTCGAGCGGTTGCCTCACAATGGTTTTCCCCCACGACACCGCAGCGCTGCGAAGCCCCTTGTCAAGAGGCCACCCCGTCGCCAAAAGACTCCGTCCCATCGTGTGGCTGCGCGGAGCTGCGTAACTCATGTACCGTCCTGTCACCAAGTGGTAGGACGCTTGCGAGAGTTCCATGAACTTGGGCCCCACCCAACCATAGGTGCGGTCTTTGGTCCCGACGCGCATCGACAGTAGCCACTTGAAGGAATCCGGTGCAGCGGTGCCGTTCAAGTAAGCACACGGCATGAAGTCCGGATAGCGGCGCTGAAGCACCTGGGTCATCTCGCGAGCTGAGATGTCCGTACGACGGGGACGTTCTTCCGAGTAGACGAGCTCGCGGATGTTCACCTTCGAGCCGCCCGCGTAATAGTCGAAGCCATCGACCATGCCCGCCCGGTAGGCGATGAACACCATGGTTTGAACCTTGTCGATGTTCCTTCCCGCCCAAGCGACGAGCTCAGGGAGCTCCTCGAGGGTCTCTTCGTACACGGTCGAATTGAAGGCGCAGGCGATGCCGCCCACGCTCGCGACGAGATCGGCGAAGGTGGAACGAAGCTCGTTGGTCTCGACCTCGGTTTTGTCGCGCCACCCGGGTCGTCCCTGGCGCGAGTCGACGTGGAACGTGATGCCCACGAGGCCATTTTGTTTGAGCTCGAGGAGAAGCTCGCGGGTCATCGCAAGACCGTTGGTGTTCACGATCGCCTTGCGTCCCATCGCCGTGACCTTCGCCACGATGGCGGGGATCTCGGGATGGACCAGCGGGTCGCCTCCTGCGATGGAGACGCCGTCGAAGTTGCGGAGACGTGCAAAGACCTCCAGGTCTGCCTCCACGTCGTTGAGGGATTTGTGGTTTTTGACGTTCTGCCGGTAGCAGCCGTCGCAGGCGAGATTGCAGGCCTGGGTAGGCTCGAGCCACGCAATCGGGTTGTCTGCGAGATTCCAAGGGAGCCGGTAGAGGGCTCGGTGATCAAGAGGTGCAGCCATGGGTCCGGGAGGCTAGTCGATGGCGCGACCAACGCGTCTGATTTTCCGCGATCGAAATGTCGTTGCCCGCCCGCTATGGTGCCGCGGTGCTTTCCTCTCCGCCTTCTTCTCTGCCTTCTTCTCTGGCTCGCCTCACCAGCACGGTCCCTGTCGCACCGCCTCACGACACGCTCGTAGCCGCCTTCGAAGCGGCTGGCGGACGGAGCGATCCCTTCGTTTCGCTGCATTCCGGAAAGAACCCCGAGGCTCGCACCCGCGGCGCGGCCCTCGATGGGGCTTGGCGATGGGCGTCGCTCCTTCACTCCCGAGGGGTCGCTCGTGGCGACCGCGTGCCGATCCTGCTGCCGACCGGGACCGCGTTCATCGAGGCGCTCTTGGGATCGATGCTCGCCGGCGCGGTCCCCGTACCGCTTGCCATGCCGATGACCTTCGGCTCCATCGACCGGTACCTGCGAAATCTGGCCGCCATCGTCGAGGACTCCGGCTCGCGGCTCGCTATTGCGTCCCCTCGCCTTCGCGACGGTGCGGCCAAGGATGACGACCTACGGCGTCTTCTTCGCGACGTTCTGGTGGAAACGGATCTGGGCCCTTCCACCGCAAGCCCCTCGGTCTCCGTCTCGTCGAGTGACCCCGCGTTCCTGCAGTACACGTCGGGCACCACAGGACATCCCAAGGGGGCGATCATTTCGCACGGAGCGCTGGTCGCCAACGCGTTTGCCATCGCCCACGGGCTCGCCATCGGGCCGTCGGACGTGGGGGTGAGCTGGCTTCCTCTGTTTCACGACATGGGACTGATTGGCGTGCTGCTGACGGCCATTTGCCATCCGTACCCGCTACATCTCATTTCGCCGGAGTCGTTTGTCATGAGCCCTCGCAAGTGGCTCGATCTTATCGGCAAGACCCAAGGGACCCTGTGCGCGGCTCCGAACTTTGCGTACGACCTGGCGGTGGCGCGGGGTGGCGACGCGGCCGGTCTTGCGCTTGGTTCTCTTCGGGTGACCCTCAACGGAGCGGAGCCCGTACACGCCGCCACGGTCGCTCGTTTCGTCCAGAAGTTTGCCCCAGCGGGGTACCGGTCCGACGCGATGATGCCGGTCTACGGCCTTGCGGAGAACACCCTTGCGGTGGCGTTCCCAAGCCTATCGTCGAAGTTGGATGTGTTGGAGGTCGATCGGGAGTCGCTCGAACAGCGGGGCAGGATTGTCGTTACCGATGGGGCCATGCGGGTCACGGCGATTTCGGTGGGAGGCCCCGTAGCGGGCACGACGATCGAGATCGTTCGGGTGACGGGCGCCTTGGCGGAGGAGCGCGAGGTAGGAGAGGTTTTGGTCTCGAGCCCGTCGCTGATGACCGGGTATTTCAGAAACGACGAAGCGAGTCTCGAGGCGCTCGCGGGGGGAAAGCTTCACACGGGCGACCTTGGGTTTGTGGATGGCGGGCGGCTGTTCATCACGGGGCGGGCCAAGGAGTTGGTGATCAAGGGGGGCAAGAACATCTACCCGTACGATGTGGAGCGCATTGCGGGCGAGGTGGATGGCGTGAGGCAGGGGTCGGTGGCGGCGTTTGGACGGGCGAATGGCGATACCGGCACCGACGATCTCGTGGTGATCGTGGAGACGGTGCACGGCGACGGGGCGCGTCGAGAGGGCATTGCGAAGGCGGTCCGCGGGGAGCTTCTTGCGTCGCTTGGAGTGAAGGCGGACGACGTTCGGGTGTGCGGGGTGGGGGCGATCCCACGGACCACGAGTGGCAAGATTCGCCGCCGCGCTTGTGCGGACCTTTTTCCTAAGGAGTGAGGGCAGGACGCTGGAAGACCGGACCTCACCCCCACACGATTCAACGTGTTCACATCGTCCCCCTCCCCATCGATGGGGAGGGGGAATTTGTACGAGCGCGAAATCGCTGGGGGGTGAGGTCCGGCGAGGTGGGTCCGGCGAGGTGGGTCCGGCGAGGTGGGTCTGCGGGGGAACTATTTGATGGGAAGTCCCTTAGCCCCCCCGCAAGGCGTCAAGGCGGCTGCGATGCGCTCGATGGCCCGCGCGTGGAGGCGGCTCCCCCAGGACTTCGACAGCCCCTGCTCACGTGCCGCTTCCTCGAGGGTCTGCCCCTCGTAGTGAAACGCCTCGACCAGCCGACGCTCGTTGTCGGGAAGACCATTGACCGCCGCTCGAACCGACTCGACGAACTCCTCGTGAAGCATCCGGTCTTCCGCCGACGGCTCCTCCGACGCCGCCAGACTCACCGCCATAGCCGTCGCCAACCCCGTGAGACAGTCCGAAAGCCGATGATCGGCCTGGTCCACACTGCGCCCTGACGCGTGATCCTCGAGGTACGCCTCTTCGACCGCATCCGACGCCTCCTGCGCTCGCACGTTCCGCAACCAGGAGCGCTCCCCGCGTGACCACGCCCGGACCCCATCGAGCATCGCCCCCCGAATCCGCAAGGTCGCCCAGGCCCCAAAAGGAACCCCACGCCCTGGATCAAACGTCCGCGCCGCCGTCACCACCGCCTCGTTGCCATACCCCACCAGATCCTCGAGCCCCACAGCTGTCGGCACCCGTTGACTCACCTGGCGCGCAAGCGAAGGGACCCGCGCTATCCCATCGCGCATCCGAGCCAGCACCTCCGGCGAGTCCGCGTTCACGCCACAACCCTACCGAGCCTCACGGTCCGATGGCTAGCCCGTCACCTTCTTTGCCTTTGCCTTCGCCTTGATTGGCCCCCGTTTTACAGTCCCTTCAACCTCGGGCTCCTCGACTTGAGGCTCCGCCATCGCCATGCGACGCGCCCTCTCCGCTGCCGCTCGCACCAGCGGGCTCAGCATGTCAGCAGGCAACGCCTCCCCACTCCACGACGCCGGCGCACCTAGCTGCCGCAGCACCGCCCCCCGTGCAACCGGAACCTCGAACGACAGATGCAACGCCGGCAGTGCCTCCCGCGGCCGGTCGTAGTCTTCGAGCGCCATCTTGCCCAGCGTTACCTTGGGAATCTCGGTGACCGTAGAAGGCCCCCCTTGGACAGGCGCTTCCCCGACACGCGCCGCCCGTAGAGCCTCGAGAACCTGCTCCTTCGTACGCCCCCGCAGCTCGAACAGCAAAAAAGGATCTGCGTCGAGAGCCTCTCCAAGCACGTAGTGCGTAGCTGCAATGTGTTTGCATGGATCACTTGAGTCAGGACAGGAACAGTCCGTCACCAGGTCTTTGCGCGTCGTGGGAAATAGGCTCGTGCCCGCAAGACGGAATACCTCGTCGATCTCCTTCGGCATCTGCCCCGCCAAGAGCTCGGCTGAAAACTGCGCCTTCTCCGCCATGCCCGCAATGGCTTTCTTCCACACTGCATCCGGAAGCTGCGCTAGCTCGATGGTGATGTTGTACGGCTT
>CAITRH010000775.1 GCA_903894755.1 uncultured delta proteobacterium | reverse complement strand
CTCTTGATGCGACCCCGGGTGAAAGTCCCGCTTTGTCGGTATCTGCTCTCGAGCTGGCGATGGGTAGCTTTGGTGTATTTATTTCCTAGGGAGTCCCAAACCAAACCCCGCGCCCCAAGGGTTACCCACGGGTTACCCACCCTGCCCCCTCACGGCCCCCTAACCCACAGCGATGCCAAAAACCCTTCGTCAATCTGCTGCGCTCGCCGCACAAACATAGGGTAGTCCGCCACCGTCACAGTCCCGGTCGACACCTCGAGAACAAAGTCGTCCTCCAACGTCGCGCCACTCACCGTCATGCGACGCGACCCACGCAACGACGGCCCCACTACATCTACCGGCGTCGGCGCCCGTACCAGCGAAAAGCCCCGGGGAAGCTCGATGCGTCGACGCACGTGATACTGGGCCGCTTGCGTGATCGCCAACGCGCTCTCCCTCCCGCTCTGGCTCGCTAACGTCGCCCCTAACGTCGACACGTACGGCCTCGGAAACCCCACATGCACCGGATCTAGCCCTGGAAGCGCCCAGCCCCTCGGCTCCCTCTGCGCATAACCAGGAACACTGATTGTCGCCCTCAACGCCACCTGCCAGCTCCCCTCCGTCGACGACAGCGCCACCTCCTCGACATTCGCAAAAGGCACCCACCCAAGCACCACGCTCCGTAACGCTCGCTGACGCTCCGCTCCCACCAGCCGAAACAACGACTCCCCTAGCTCCTGCGCCCCTCGCCCTCGCAGGACCAAGGTCAACTCCCCTCGCGCGTCGCCGTTCGCCTGAAGCCCAAGACGTAAATCCACCTCGTCCCGATCGCTCGCCACCACCGACGCCGGAATCGCCTCGATCACCCCTGACCCGCGCAGCAGGCTCCTCCCCCGAAGCTCGGGAGATACATGACCCGCTGGAAGTGGTGCCCCTGCTACGTCCGCGTCGATCCAAACCTCCGCCCCCCCGCTCCGCACCAGGACCAACGGATGCACGAAACGACCAACATGCGGCGGATACGTCGGACTCGAACTGAATGGCTCGCTCTCCGCCAGCGCGATCTCGGCTGGAATGCCCAGCGCCCGAAGCGCCCTCGCGATCACCCAGCTCCGACTCCCCTGGTGCTCCGCCAGGATGCGACGCGCCGAAAAATGCCTCCCAAGTTGACGATCGTCGATCACCTGCGCCTCACGCACGCTCTGCCCCGCAGCCTCCACTACCGCCGCAATGCACCTTGTTTTCGGCTGGGGGGGGTGGGGTGGAGCGGCCGCGCTCCCCCCACATGTGACTAAGGCCACATCGCTCGCCCACACCGTCAGCTCCGGCTCGCTCGCCTCGAGCCCCTCGAGCAGCTCCCCAAGCCCTCGTCCCACCGTCCCCCAAGATAGCGTCGTCGCGCTCACCCCAACACCGCGTTCCCACCGCAGCGACGAGTCCTCGAGACGCCTCGTCGCGCGATTGGCTAGCTCCCAACGAAGGACTCGTGCCCCCCCCTCGCGACGCTCAGACACGTCCCCTAGGAGCGGATGCGCCCAGAGCGAAAAAGCCTTCCCCTCCGCGATCCGAAGCTCCACGCTCGCACTCTTGACCGCCGTGCGCTCTGCAAGCAGGTCCGGCGTGTCGAGTCCAAGATCGCCCGTTGCCGATGGAGTCGCCCACACCTCGTAGATGGCCTCCACCGCGTCGCCCGCCTCGAGTTGCGCCAGGTCCGCATGCCCCTGCGCTGCTCCCGAGCCCGGCGCGTCCGGCTCCACCACCCGCCCGTCGCGCTTGAACACCCGCCTGCGAAGCGGACGTACCACGCTGCGTCCCAACACCTCCGGCCCCTCGGCCTGCGCGTTGCGCTCTACATCCGTCGTGCCCGTCACCCGACGCACATCGAACAGAACCCCGTGAAGCCCCCGCGGACCAAGCTCGTAGCTCTCTTCGTGCGCCAAGATCGCCGTCGCCGCCCCCTCGAGCGTCGGATGATCCCTCTCGTCGGCCAACACCCGCTCCGCCTTGCCTTCGAAACGCGCAAGCGAGTCCCGCCCCAGTGCCTGATGGACACCACCAAGCGCTTGTGGAGCATCCCGCGCCTCGAACGCAAAGTGGGGCAGCGGGGGCAGCTCCCCTGAACGAGGGTGCGTCCCTAGCCAGAGCGACAACGTGCGATCTCCGGGGCTCATCGCATCGAACGCCTTGGACGCTTGCACCGATGCGCCTGCTGCGAGCGCGTCACGGACCGACGTCGAAAGCCACGCGGTCGGAGCCCCCAGCAGTGTTCGCAAGCGCGCCATCTCGTCTTCGGTCGGACTCCCCGCCGCACGGAGCGCCTCGTAACAAACAAAGGAGCTCCGACAACGCGTCGGTGCACAAGCGGCGGCACTCCGTTCGGCCCCCACGAGTGGCGTCATGAGCGCTTCGAGCTCCAAGAAAAGGGGCGTCGCGGAGAGTCCTGGACGGGCCCTTTGAAACGCCGCGTGGGCCCGATCGAACAGCTTGGCGCGGGCGCTCACGGACGCTTCGAAGGCGTCCACGAGCGGCTGATCTCGCACCGGCTCGCGACGCGCTTTCAGGTCGCGCAAGGTCTCCATCGGCGCTTCGCCCGGAGCTCGACGCGCACCGCTCAAGACCGCATGGGACACCACGGCCTCCCACGCCCCGGGCCACGCCTCGAGGACCCGCTCGTAAGCGTCGCGAGCCCGTTCCGTGCGCTCCGTGGTCGACAGGTCCTGTGCGGCTTCGGCGGCTCGCGCAAAGAGAAGCGCTCGCGGCGCACTCGCGTCCTTCGACAACGGGTAAAGCACCCGGTCCGCCTCCCGCGAGTCGCCCGAAGCCAACGCCGCTGCTGCCGCCAACACGCGCTCCGCCTCGGTCTTCGGCTCGAACGGCTTCTCCGCTGCCGTTTTCTCCCCTTGCAGTCCTGCCCGCTCGCCCCTCTCGCCCACCTTGGGAGCCACCGTAAGAACAGGATTTCCCTGCGCATCGCGCACCTCGAGCTCCATGGTGTCGTCGTCCTGCGACCCGATACGCACCACCACGCGAAGCCTCCCCTCGGACGCGGTCACGTGGCCATGAAGGAGCCGCTCGGCCTCGACGCGTCGCGACCGAAGCAGCACCTGTCCTCCCGCACGCACCACCACGGCCCCGCGAGCGCGAAGCGAAACGGTAAGCTCGGTCCGACGCGGCACCGCCACATCGACCACCACCTCGCGGACTCCCGCCTTCGCCACCGTAGGCGACAGCGATAGCGCGCACCCGTGCGCTTGAACCCTGGCTGCCGGGTGGTCCACACCGAGCGGACCCGGGGTGCGAAAGGTCCCAGGAAGCGGAGCGTCGTAGGCGTCGAGGGACGACGGCATGTCGACACCTCGTTGGGTGGCCCAATCGATAGGACCAAGCACGATGCCTTCGCGAGCACAACCCCGGGCGCGGCGCCATCGGTCGGCCTCGGTTGCATCTCCGCGATGTTCGGCGAGACGCTCGAGGGCACGCGCGACCAGACCGCGGAACATGGGCTCCTCGTGGACTTGGTAGAGCGTAGTGAGCCTCGCGACGGCACTGCCCATGGAGCGGGTACGAAACAGCAACGCGGACTCGTCGCCCATTTCGCGAAGGGCGGGGACACTCCGGTGCAGGAGAGCCGCAAGGATAGCTTCGACGGCCGCGACGCGTACGTTGGCCACGGGGTGCGCTGCGGCTTCGTCGAGGACCTCGAGGTAACGCGACACGGCGCGGTCTGGGTCCCCGACGGCTTCTTCGCGGAGGGCTTCGACGAAGTGTGCGGCCAGGTCCTGGGAGGTCTGCGGAGTTTTCGGAGGAGCGCAGGCAAGAGACAGAACCACCCCCGCCATGCACCCGACCCGTCCTATCGATGTCATCACGCGAGCTCTTGACTTGGCAGCACCGGTTCTGTCCCACATTTTTGGAACCATATAGCTGACGCTGGATGGCTTCGGTGTAAAAGCCGTGGGACCAAACCAATGCACAACAACGTGACTAGCGTGCTCAAGATTGTCTTCCGGTGGTTCTGGATCACCGCCATTCTGTTGTCCCCGTTGTCCACTGCGACCGCGTGGGCGAAGTCAACGCCTCCGGTCGGTTCGGGCAGCGCCTCCGAGTCCAGCACGGCGCCCGAGTCGGCTTCCGGCCCCAGACCCCAACGCGTCAAAATCGGAGTCTACCTTCGCAACGTCGAAAGCGTCGACATGCAGTCGAACACCTACTTCTTGGATCTCCTCTTGTGGGTAAAGTGGAAAGGCGACATCGATCCCACCAAGACCCTTCGCATTGTCAACGCCATCGACACATGGGGTCTGACCATGACCCCAGCCTATGAGACGCCGAAGAAGCTGGCGGACGGGGATTTCTATCAGCGCTACTCTATCGAGGGGCGTTTTTATCACAAGTTTTGGCTCGGGACCTACCCGCTCGACTGGCAGAAAGTGACCCTCGAATTGGAGGACACGGAGCATGTAGCTGGGGAGCTCGTATTCGTTCCCGACGAGGAATCGAGCAAAATGAGCGACCACTTGCAGATCCCAGGATGGCGCATAGACAAGGTGTACAACGAGGTTCAAGACGTCGTCCATCCTACCGACTACGGCATGGGCGAGAGGACCCAGGAACGACGGACCTTCTCCCACTACCGCTGCGGTCTGAAGCTTTACCGGCCTGCGAGCTTCTTCTTGCTCAAGATGGTCCCTCCCATGGTGATTGTGGTCCTCTGTTGTTTTATCGTGTTCTTTCTCCACCCGGACCATGTGGATGCCCGCATTAGCACGGTGATCACGGCCCTTCTGACCCAGGTGTTTCTACAGCTTACGTTTACGTCGTCGCTCCCCAACCTGAGTATCCTCGTACTGCTGGATCAGATTTTCAACTGTTCCTACTTCATCATGTTTCTCATTCTGGTCGAGTGTGTCATCGTCAACCGGCTCAACGACCGTCGCCAGCGCCTGACAGAACGTGTGGAGGCGACCGAAGGAGCCGAGAAGCAAGGCCACGTCGTCGACCTGGAGCGTGTGGCAAAGGCCATTCGACGTTTGGATCGGACATCCATGGTCTTGTTTCCTGTGCTGTACCTTACGAGCTGCTTCTTGCTGGCTCTTGTCAGTCGGGGACGAGAGCTCTTCAGCGTGGTTGCGCAGTGACGACGTACTTACAACACATCCAACGGTAAGGACCATGCCTCTTCGTAATCAACTGCAAGGGCTTCTTGTCCCCTCGAACCATGCCTTGCGTGCGTCCCTCGTCGCGCTGCTGACCCTTGCCTACGCGGTGGCCCTCGCGCGCCTTCATCTGCTTCATCGGTACGACTGCTTGTTCCTGCCGCCGCTTGCCGTTTGGATGTTTGCTTGCCTCGAGCCGCTCAAACATCGGACTTGGGCGCTTCTTGCCGTGACTGCAACGCTGCAGGTCGCGCTTCTTCTCCACCTTTGGGACCTCGGTTACGAAGGACGTACCGCGGTGATCGGAGGGATCATCCCATGGAGTGACGCAGCCGGGTATCTGTCCGACGCCGAGCGTTTCCTTCATGGCGAGCGGCTCCGGGACGCGTCCCGACCGTTCTACAGCGTCTTTCTTGGTACGTTGTTGCGTCTCACGGGAAACGACCTGCGAAGGGGACTGCTCCTCATCGTGCTGCTCGACGCTGCAGCCATCACGCTCGTGACCCGGGAGCTGTGGCGGACCCACGGGGTCAAGGCTGCAGGGGTCGCCTGGCTGGTGCTGTTTCTCTTCGAGCGACGGTTTGGTTCTTTCGTGGCAACGGAGAATCTAGGGTTTCCACTCGGAGCGCTCGGCTTCATCCTGTTGTGGAGGGCGGCAGCCCCGGACGAGCAGCGCGAACAGCGCGAGCAGCGCGAACAGCGCGAACAGCGCGAGCAGGCGGTAGGGCGGCTTCCTTGGCTGGTGGGCTCGGGTCTTTTTCTGATGACCTTTGGTCTCGTGGTGCGGGCCGGGGCGTTCTTCCTACTTCCCGCGCTCACCCTGTGGGCCGTGATGACCTTGCCCCGTCCGCGTGTCCTGTTTGCCTCCTGTGTTGCTGGCATTGGGCTTGGGTTTCTGTTCAACAAAGGAGTGCTAGCAACACTCGGTTCGGGGGTGGCGTTCTCCGACTACCCGCCGATCCTCCACGGACTGCTTCATCAGCGTGATTTCACCTACCTTCGCGAAGTCCATCCGGAGCTCTTTAGTCTCCCCGTCGCCGAGCGTGTGAGCGCGTCGTACGCGGTGATCCTGCAGGACCTGTGGCGTCACCCCTCGTTGGCCCTGACCGGACCTGGCCAGGCATTTCTAGACTTCTGGGGGTCGCCACACGGCCTGTTTTCGTTTGTGTGGATCAATCCGGACGACCATGTGCTCGAAAACGCCGAGGTGGTGCGTTCATTGATGCAGACGCGGGGGCTCCTCGGCCCTCTCTTGTACTGGCGAGAGCAGCTCGGGCTGCAAAGCTTGTTGAACGCGGGGGCAATGGGAGCCTTAGCTGTGAGTTTTGTGCTGGCCGTGCTCGTGTCGTTGTTTCGGGCGTGGCGCGAACGTCACCGCAGCGACAGCTCTTGGCCAAGGCTCTTACTGTTCGCCGCAGCGGGGGGCGCTCTTTCTTCACCTCTCTTGCCGGGGTGGATCACCGAGACCATCCAGACCCAGGCCGTGTTGCTTCCGTTTTGGGCGGCGCTCCCAGGGGTCATGCTGCTCGCCAAAGAGCCCGAGCCGCATCGAGAGTCGTCAGATCCGCTTTCGTGGGCGGCTCCTGCGGTATTGGCAGTGACCGTCAGCATGGCGGGGTTGGTTCGGCTTTGGCCGGCGTCCATGCCGGTTGCGCCGAAGTGTGGGGACCAGGTTTTCGAGGGAAAAGTGCTTGGCGGAACGCTCGTGCGGGTGGGGGGGGCGTTTCCGCTTCGTCAGCTCGAAACGAACCTTCGCTTCTTGCGTCGTGCCCATGGTCAGTTGGTCGAGACGCTCACCAGGAGTGCGCGAGACGGGTCCGAGCTTGCCGTGGTCTACGACGCGTGCGCGCTTAGGACCCGTGTGGTGGTCGCGGGACAATCCGGCGGGCTCCCTGAAGGAACCTGGAAAACGTTTGCGACGGAAGCGGCCACCCGTGGCCCCATCGTCGAAGTGGCCAAGCTAAAAGGGGACCGATGAACCGAGAAACTCTTTTAGCTCTGCTCGTAGAACACTCGTACCAATACAAAGTCGGCGGCTTTCGATTGGTCTCCGGCGCCGTCAGCGACGAGTACTTGGACTGTAGACGCGCGTTAGGGCTTCCCCTGGCCCTTGCCGCCGTTGGGAAATTGTGCCTTGACGCCCTGAGGCCCGACATCGCCTCCATCGGCGGTCTCACCATGGGGGCCGATCCGATCGCCATTGCGACCGCTCTGCAAAGCGCGGGGACCGAGCATCCTGTGTCGTGGTTTAGCGTGCGCAAAGAGGCCAAAGGGCACGGACAGAAGCGTCTGATCGAAGGCCAGGCAGCCTCGCCGGTCGCGGTGGTCGACGACGTGGTGACAAGTGGAGGCTCGACGCTCGAGGCCATTCGTCGATGCCGCGAAGCGGGGCTCGCCGTGGCACAAGTCCTGGTGCTTGTCGACCGGGAGGAACAGGAGGGGATGGAGAAGATTCGAGCCGAAGTTGGCGAGGGGGTCCCCGTCACGGCCCTGTTCACGAAGCGGGAGCTTCGCGAAGCGTGGTTGCGGACCTTGGCTTGCTAAACCAAACCCATTTTGAAAACCGCTCGCGCAGACCTCACCCCCCCAGCCCCCCTCTCCCTCGACATCTTCCTTGCCCATGCGGGCAAGTAAAATCGTCTTCGAGCGAGGGGGGAGGAGAGCCTCGTGCACCACTG
>CAITRH010000774.1 GCA_903894755.1 uncultured delta proteobacterium | reverse complement strand
AGATGATGGCGACGTGCGTTGATTGGCAGCCCCGAAGGGGCGAATCAGAACAGCCCAGGGTGGGTAACCCTGGGTCGCGTGTGTCGTGAGTGTCCAAGGACTTCCGCCGCGAGCTACTAAGCTCGCTCCTATAGGAACGACGTCAACCCTTCATCGATGCGAGGCCCAATGGCCCACTTCTAACGCGACTGCGTCCTGGGCCGGTCGGTCAGCTTGGCTGGTTGGGCCCAGGAAGTGTGTAGCCCCGGGACACCTGCAGGTGCAAAGGGTTTTCACCCGAAAAGCCGAGGACCAGACAGCTCGGGGAGTACTTGTCGTTGCTGTAGTCCTCAATGACTTCAGCAGATGCGCCCGCCGTGCGGATAAACTCAGCGCTGATGTTCCGCTCCACGAGGCGCGTGAGCGCGTGTCTGGTCAGCTCATAGCGGCCATGGGCGAGTAGCGTCCGGATGTCGTCGATGTCGAGCACGTTTCGACCTGTCTATAGCGCAAGCCACCTGGCGCCGGAAGCGCGTCCGACGAGGAACGCAACCAGAGCTTCGACCGCGGGGCTCAATTCACGCCAGGAAGAAGTAGGGCGAGCCGAGGCCATGGTGGGGTGGCGGCGGAGTTGCGCGACTCTCAGTCGTGGGCTCGGGGACTCCATGTGCAACCCACCCTGGCGATGGCGGCCTGGCGTAAACGGCTTCGATCGCGGTGCCCCGAAGCCAGCGCGGTCTAAGTTGAGCCCGGAGCAAGCATCGCTGCGAAACTTCTGGGCCTCCGACGGAACCCCTCGGACTCGAAAAGCGCTGCGCCCTCCGCGTGCTAGCCTCGCCGTTGTGAGCGAGCTTCGTGAACTGCTGCCCTACGAACCGGCGCTGGCCGACGCCGGGCGCTTCGGCTCCCGCGAAGGCGGCGTTCCGCGGCCCGACAGCGACCTCGACCTGGCGGTGCTTCACGTGGAGGGACGGCGTCTGACGCATCGCGAGCTCGGCGAATGGCGCCTTCGTCTCTCGGAACGCTACGGCCTCGACGCCGACGTGGTGGACCTGGCCACCGCGGATTGCCTGCTTCGCCGCGAGGTGGCGACGCGCGGTCGCGTGTTCCATGCGCAGGGGCGCCAAGCGTGGGTCGATTTCGTCGGGCGCACGCTCATCGACCAAGGAGAGACCATGCCCACCACAAACCCAACCCAACCCGACCCCTACACCAGCATCCTGACCATGCCCCTGGAGGAACTGCAAAAGCGCGTCATCCAAGCCCTCGTTCTGTGGAAACAAATCATCGCCCTCTTCCCCGGCACCGTGGTCCTCACCGCCGAGGAACGAAACAGCAACGCGGGCAGGCTCCGGGTCAACGAAGAGGACGCGCTGCTGACCATCCTCAAGGTCGCCGACGCATTCCCCGAGTACTTCACGTCCCTCGCCGACAGGGACAGCGGAGTAGACCCGGCAAAGTTCGAAACGGAGTTGCAACGGGACCGCCTTGCTTCCACAAACAAGGCCTTGAGCAGCATGCTGGCGCCGGCGCTCGACTTTTTCCGCGCGCTGGGAAAAGCCGCCGCCGCGGCTCGAAAGGCCCACGCGGACCAAAAGAAGCCCACGTGAGGCTTCGAGACTCCTTTGGGGGGCGCAATACACCCCCAGGGGGGGCCTATTCCACCCCTCCGGGGGGCCTTCGAGACGCTTTGAGAGGGCTAATACACCCCTAGGGGGGGCCTAATACACCCCTATGGGGGGCCTAATACACCCCTCGGGGGGCCTAATACCGTGAGGGCTTGACATTCTCCCAAGCTATCGGAAGCTCAGGTCATGCCACTGAAGGCGACGGACGCGCGCAGGCTCATTCGCCGCCTCATCGACGAGGGGAAGTTCGTGGCCCCCGGCGCTCGATCCCATGCACGCAAGGAGATGGTGAAGGATGGACTCACGGACGTGGATGTTGTCAACGTGCTGCGGGGGGGAGTGGTGCGGGAGCCGGAGTTCGAGAACGGAGAGTGGAGACATCGCGTCGAGACGCAGCGGATGGTCTTCGTGGTCACCTTCGCTCCGGAGCCCGAGAAGATGCCCACGGATACCGAAGGCGTTGGAGAGTTGGAGCTTGTGCTCGTGACGGGCTGGCGGTTGTCGCGCTAGATGGGCTGGGACGAAATCGCAGGCGGAAGCAAAGGAGGCGATCAATGGGCAAGACGTGCCGGACCTGTGGCAAGACCGAGCTGACGAGCAGCGTGGAGACGTATCTTTACGCCGAGTCGGGCCTCCCCAACGTTACGCTCGTCGGGATCGAGATTCGAAGGTGCTCCACCTGTGGCGATTATGAGATCGTCCTTCCCCGCGTGACCGATCTTCATCGCGCGATTGCGCACGCCGTGATCACGAAGCGGGCACGTCTGAGTGGCGCCGAGGTTCGCTACCTTCGCAAGTATCTTGGGTGGTCGGGCGTCGACTTCGCGAAGCACATTGGTGCGGAGCCTTCCACAGTGTTGAACTGGGAGACCGACAAGGACCCGATCGGCATGGCCTCGGACCGGCTCTTGCGGCTGATGGTGGTCCACGGCTCGCCGGTCGAGAATTACCCACTCGAGGAGCTGACGAAGATCGAGAACGAGCGGCGCCCTCCGTTGGCCGTGCGCCTCTCACCGAATGCGAATGGATGGATGCAGGTCCCACAAGCCGCATAGAGGTAGCCGCTCCGCCACACCGAGGTCGGCCGGCTTGCCAAACATTCGATGAAGACCACGCGGGAGGGGAGCGAGATGACGCGTTCGGACCCCTTCACGAAGGCAAATGCAGCTATGCTGGAGCGCGAGACAGTCAATCCATGCACGTTCCCATCACCGATTTCACCGGCACCGAGCGCTTCCAACTTCTCCGTCGTTTGGGCGAGGGGGGCATGGGCGTCGTCTACGAGGCCATGGACCACCAGCGCAACGTCCGCGTGGCACTCAAGACGACGCAGCGGCTCGAGGCCGCGGCTCTCTACCGGTTCAAACAGGAGTTTCGCGCCCTCGCCGACGTGACGCACCCCAACCTGGTCGCGCTCTACGACCTTGTCACCGAGGCGGACCGCCCCTTTTTCACCATGGAGCTCGTCGAGGGGCCGAGTTTCCTCGAGCATGTCCGCGGCGATGCGGCAGCGGTGTTCGCGGATACGATAGAACGGGCTCCCGCCAAGGTCGGCATGGCGGCCTCCGAGCGCCTGTTGCCCGCAGCCGTGCGGGGAAATCGCTGCGATGTCCCGCGCCTTCGCGCTGCTCTCAGGCAGCTTGCAAGCGGAATTGCCGCCCTCCATGCAGGTGGCAAGCTCCATCGGGACATCAAACCGT
>CAITRH010000773.1 GCA_903894755.1 uncultured delta proteobacterium | reverse complement strand
CGGCCTCCGAGCGCCTGTTGCCCGCAGCCGTGCGGGGAAATCGCTGCGATGTCCCGCGCCTTCGCGCTGCTCTCAGGCAGCTTGCAAGCGGAATTGCCGCCCTCCATGCAGGTGGCAAGCTCCATCGGGACATCAAACCGTCCAACGTGCTCGTCACCTCCGCAGGGCGTGTGGTCTTGCTGGACTTCGGCCTTGCCACGGAGCTGTCGAGACATGGCTTGGCTACCGTGGCCGATCAGGTCGTGGGGACCGCCGAGTACATGTCTCCCGAGCAGGCTGCGGCGGGTGAATTGTCAGAAGCCAGCGATTGGTACAGCGTTGGGGTGATGCTCTTCGAGGCGCTGACAGGGTCCGTGCCGTTTGGTGGAGACTTCCTGCGCGTGCTGATGGAAAAGCAGAAGTACGACCCTCCACCGCCAAGCCAACTCCTGGACGGTGTGCCCGCCGATCTGGACGGTCTTTGCGCCGACCTGCTGCGTCTGCGGGCAAAAGACCGCCCGAATGGTGCGGAGGTATTGCGACGTCTTGGGGCAGTGCAAGTCGAGGTGCATGCGGACAAGAGCCGCGGGTCCTCGTTCTTGGCCCCTTTCGTGGGGCGGGAGAGCCACATGGAGCGCCTGAGGGGGGCATTTCAAGCGTCCTGTGACGGTCATACACTGATGGTGCATATGCACGGCAGCTCGGGCATGGGGAAGACGGCGTTAGCGCAGCGTTTTGCCGAAGAAGTCGCCGCTCGCGACACGATTGTCCTCGGGGGACGCTGCTACGAGCGGGAGGCGGTCCCGTACAAGGTGTGGGACAGCCTGGTGGACGCCATGAGTAGGCATCTGCGATCCCTTCCTCGTGGAGACGTTGGTGAGCTTCTCCCGCTGGAGATACTGTCGCTTACGCGTATTTTCCCAGTGCTGTTGCGGGTCGAGGCCATTGCGGCGTTTCCGCGTCGAGCCTTCGAGATCCCGGACCCTCAGGAGGTGCGGCGTCGGGCATTCTTGGCCTTTCGCGAGTTCTTTGTGCGGCTGGCGACCCGAAAGCGCGTGGTCCTATGGCTCGACGATGTCCAGTGGGGGGACGTCGACAGCGCCGGACTGTTAGCGGAGCTTCTTCGGCCGCCCGAGCCGCCGCCGCTTCTGCTACTTCTTGGGTATCGCACGGAGGAGGCTGCCACGAGTCCTTTCCTGGAAGCCATGAGGGACCCTCGCATTGCGCAGAACCTGGCTGCCGAAGTGCGGGAGATCGCAGTCGAACCGCTTGGTCTCGAGGACGCGCAAGCCCTTGCGTGCACGCTCCTTCGGGGCGAAGACGCGGCGAAGATGGAACAGGCGCAAACCATTGCCGTGGAGTCGCACGGGAGCCCGTTCTACGTGGACGAACTGGTGCGCTACCTGGAGGTGCATGCGACGCTGTCAGCTAAGAACGTGCGTCTGGAGGACGTGCTTTTGGAGCGCATTGCTGCCCTTTCCGAGGATGCGCAGCGGCTGCTCGACGTGATAGCCATTGCGGGGGGGCCCATTGCGAAGGGGGCAGCGCTGTCGGCTACGCAGCTCGAAGGGGACCCTGCAGAGCGAGCGATCGCAGTGCTGCGCTCAGCGCACCTGACGCGCTCGACGAGGCAGAACGAAGCCTTCGAGACGTTCCATGATCGGGTCCGCGAGACGGTGACAGCGAACCTCTCAGAGGAGAAACGACGCGAGTGGCATGGACGCCTTGCGGTAGCACTGATGGCGTCCAGTGCGGCGGATCCGGAAGCGCTCGTAGAGCATTTCCAAGCGTCAGGGGACCGCGAGCGAGCAGGGGAATACGCAGTCCTAGCGGGAGACAAGGCTGTTGCGACGCTTGCTTTTGAGCGCGCGGCACGGTTTTACAGCGAGGCACTGGAGCTGCAGAAGCTTACCGAGGTTGAGACGCATCGCCTGCAGTGGAAACTGGGGGATGCATTTGCCAATGGTGGCTTCGGTGCGCAAGCGGCCCGAGCTTATCTCTCGGCGGTAGTGGGGGCTTCAGCAGCCGACGCCATCGAGCTGCGCCGCATTGCTGCGGAGCAGTACCTCAAGAGCGGTCATACACGCGAAGGACTTGCGGTTCTACGAGAGGTACTCGGGGCTGTCGGGTTGGCGATGTCCAAGGCTCCATGGCAAGCCCTGGTAGGCATTCTGTTGTATGAGGCTTACTTCCGACTGCGCGGGTACGGCTTTCGGAGGTGTGACGCCAGTCAGGTCTCGCCGGCGGTGCTCCGGCGTATCGACGTCTGTATGACTGCCGCCAGCTCCCTTGGTATGACCGACCAGATTCGCGGTACTTACTTCGTCAAGCGCGGGGTTTTTCTTGCGCTTCGAGCGGGCGAGCTAGACCGCGTCGCATACGCGATGGATGCGGAACTTTGGGCGGTCGCCAGTGCTGGCGGTCGGGCTTTGAAGAGACTGGACCGAATGCTTTCCGTTGCCGGTGAGCTTGCTGCGCAAGTGAACACAGGGAAGGCCCTCGGGCTCGTACACATGGTCGAGTGCATCGCAGCATACCTTTCTGGTCGCTTTCGGGCCGGCTTGGAGGCGTCCTCACGTGCGAGAGAAGTCCTTACCAACATGTGCACGGGGGTTGCCTGGGAGCTTGCCAATTCGGAGATGTTTGGGCTTTGGTCCTTGTGGCAACGTGGGGAATTTCTGGAGCTCTCGAGGCGTGTCCCGCAGCTTCTCTCGGAGGCGCGGCAGCGCGGGGATCTGTACCAGCTTGCCTCGGTCCGGCTGGGTCTCTCGAACACTGCTTGGCTTTGCTCGGATGATCCCGAGGGGGCTCGCCGCGAAGCAAGCGAGGCCATGGCTGACTGGCCACGAGACAACGTGCACTTGCAGCATTACTGGGCCCTCGTCGCAGACGTGCACGTCGATCTCTACGAAGGCGCAGGCGAATTGGCCATGCAGCGGCTCCACACATGGTGGAAACCTATCGCGAGAGCGCTCCTTTTTCACTGCCAGATCATCTTCCTCGAAGCTTTGGGCCTTCGCACCCGCGCCGCACTCTGTGCCGCAAGAACGAGCGTGGCCCCGGAGCCGCTTCTGCGCTCTGCAGAGCGCGACATCCGCCGCATGGAGCGCGAGAAGATGCCCTGGTCCAATGCCATGGCGCAGGTCTTTCGAGGGGCGCTTACCTTTGCTCGAGGTGACGACGCAGCGTCCGTGGCTCACCTGACCAAAGCGGTCGCTGCACTGGAGGCGTGCGACATGGCCATGTGGGCCACGGCGGCCCGATGGCGCTTGGGGGAGGTCCAGGGGGGGGACAAAGGCGCGGAGCTCGTGGCGCAGGCGAAGGCGTTTATGGTCAAGGAGCGCATCAAGAACCCCGAGCGCATGCTGGCGATGTTGGCGCCGGGATTCTCCCGGGCCTTGCGGGGACTGCTTGGGCGCTGACCCTTGCGGAGGTTCGAGCCGGCCTCCGAGCGCCTGTTGCCCGCAGCCGTGCGGGGAAATCGCTGCGATGTCCCGCGCCTTCGCGCTGCTCTCAGGCAGCTTGCAAGCGGAATTGCCGCCCTCCATGCAGGTGGCAAGCTCCATCGGGACATCAAACCGT
>CAITRH010000772.1 GCA_903894755.1 uncultured delta proteobacterium | reverse complement strand
GCTGTGGAAGCCAACGTCGATAAGAAAGGAAACGACGACGAAGGCCCACGAAACCTCGGAGCTCCGGAACGCCTCGCGACAACGACCGACGGTAGTCGGGCGACGCGAAGGGAGAATCCGGTAGCTAACGAAGGCCCCAGCCAAGAGGGCCACGCAACGAAGGCCCCGAGAGGGGCCGCCCACGGGGGCTCACTCGAGCCGCTCATGGGTGACCGAAAAGGCCCCGAGAGGGGCCGCCCACGGGGGCTCACTCGAGCCGCTCATCCCTGCACCGTCGCGTTGTTGCGCGGGGGACGCCGCTGTTTTGTGTTTTTTGTTTCGCTCTTCAGGACTGCAATTCCGCCCGGGGCTGGGCCCGGGGTAGCGGGTGATCGCGGTCCCTCCGACTCCCCTACCTCCGTCGCATCACCGGTCCCAGGATAAAAGGGATACTGATGCGCCGACATGTAAAGTACACACGGGTCGGTCCAAAACATCTCCTGAGTGCCTTTGCCGTGGTGCGCATCCCAGTCCACCACCAGCACCCTAGTCAAGCCGGCCTCTCCGTGACGGTCGGTTCCCCGAAACTTAGCGGGCCTTTGCTTTTTCAACGGTCGATGCGGTCGATTTCCCGTTTGACCTCGTCCAGGGAATACGGCTTCGCAAGGAACCCGATGGCGCCAAGGGAGCGGGCTTGATCGTCCACAGGACCGTCCGAATAGCCCGAGGCCAGAAGGATCCGCACCGTCGGATCGATCGCCCGCAGACGCCGGACCACCTCGGTGCCGTCCATGTTCGGCATGCTGAGGTCGCAGATGACCAGCGTGAAGCGGTCGTGGTGCTCTCGAAAAAGCTCGAGGGCGTCGTGTCCCGTCGCCGCGGTTTCGACCTCAAAGCCAAGTTTGGCCAGCATGCGCCCCATCGCCGTACGCACCAACTCTTCGTCGTCGACCACCAGCACCGTTCCCGTGTACCGCCTGGAACCTTCAAGCTTCTTTGCCGGGGCCTCGGGCAGGGCGCGCGTTTGACCGCAAGACACGGGCAGGTCCAAGATCACCGTGGTCCCTCGTCCCACCTCGCTCTCGAGTTGGGTCCGTCCCCCGTGAGCTTGCACGGCCCCGTACACCATCGAAAGGCCTAGGCCGGTCCCCTTGCCGGGGGGCTTGGTCGTGAAAAAAGGCTCGAACACTCGCGGGATCGTGTCCCGGCTGATCCCCTCGCCGGTGTCGATGACGCGGACCCGAACATAAGAGCCGGCCACCAACGACGCTTCATGGGCAAGGTCGTTGGCCGTGAGCGTGACGTTGTCGGTGGTGAGGGTCATGCGTCCACCATGCGGCATGGCGTCCATCGAGTTGACGCAGAGGTTCATGATGGCCTGGTGCATTTGGCCCGCGTCGCCCTCGACGGTGGCAAGGTCGCTGGCGAGCAGAAGACGCAGGGCGATGCTCTTGGGAAGGGCCCGTTCAAGAAGCTGCGCGACCTCGGCCACCGTGTCGTTCATCGAGAAGACGTCGCGCCGAGCGGGCTCTTTGCGGGCGAACCCAAGGAGGTTTCTGGTGAGCTCGCGGCCTCGAACGGCGGCGGCAAGGATATCGTCGAGGTCGCTGCGCTTGGTTTCGTCGTCGAGCTCTTCGCGCAAGACCGAGGCTAGGCTCATGATGATCGCCAGGAGGTTGTTCATGTCGTGAGCGACCCCGCCCGCGAGACGTCCAATGGCCTCGAGCTTCTGTGATTGGTGGAGCTGCGCCATGATGCGGGCGTGCTCTTCTTCGGCGCGTTTTCTCTCGGTGATGTCGCGGAGCACGAACTGAAGGACCCGTCGGAGGCCCAGATGGACTTCGGCGATGGTCACTTCGGTAGGTACGTTGTTTCCGTTGTAGCGGACAAAGAGCAGCTCGAGAGGGGAGGACCGGCCGCTGGCGAGCTGTTCGCGGACCAGGAGCTCTTGGCGTACTCGGACGTGTTCTGGGAAAAGGGCCTCGCGCTGGAGCCCTAGGATTCGGCCGCGCGGAAGGTCGAGGAGCTTGAGGGCGGCGACGTTGGCGTCGAGGACCATGCCCGTGGCGGCGTCGAACAGCACGATCGCGTCGCGGGAGCCCTCGAACAGGGCGCGGTAGCGTTGCTCGCTGGTGCGAAGGGATTCCTCGGCCTCACGTCGCGCGGTGACATCGAGGATGGCGACGAGGACTCCGGGTTCGATCCCAGCCGACGCGATCAGACCGGTGGAGCGCACCAAGCCATAGAACTGCGAGCCATCGGCGAGGCGGAACTCGACCTCGCAGGTTTCTCGTCCATTGTGGGCGAGGACTTTGGCCATGTGGGTGTGGAAAGCGCCTCGGAAGCCGCTATGGACATAGCTAACGAGCTGCTGGCCGTTGATGTGGGAGCGTTCCGAGCCAAAGCGCTCGGCGCCTGCGCGGTTGACTTCAAGGATGGTCCCTGAGCGGTCGAGGCGAAAGTAGCCGATGGGGGCGAGCTCGAAGATCTGAAGGTAGCGGTCGCGGGAGGTCTCGAGGGCTTCTTGAGCGCCGCGAAGCTCCTGATTTTGGATCTCGAGCTCCGCGTGATACACATCGAGTTCGTGGGAGAGGGTACCGAGGTCGTGGGCGTCGAGCTCCACGGGGTGCACGTCGTTGTCCTGAAGTGCGGCCTCGGCGCGTTCACGCAAGCGACGCAATGTTTTTGAGCCACCATCACGCTCCAACGGAGTCCTCCAGGGAATGCGAGCCGCTCGATGCGGGGCGAGTCTACATCGAGCTCGCGGCCACAGTGCGACAATCCGCTCTATGACGATGGCGCTCAAGGAGCCTCTTGCCGCGAACGCGGTCCGATGGCAAAGGTCGGCGCCTTCATGGCCGAACCTCGCGACCCCCCGCACCCGCCTTCCGAGCCGCAGGCGGCTTCGTACCGTACGGCCGCCGACGCCCAGGCTGCCGCCGATCGTCCGGTGCGCATTCAACTTATCGTCGCTCTGCTCGTGGGCCTGGTCCTCGTGGCCACCGGTCTGTACCTGTGGCGAAGGCCGCGAGCGGAAGTGGACCCGTCCCTCGCCGCCTCTGTGGATCCGTCCGATGCGGGCTCCTTTGCCGTTGCGTCCGACGCCGCTCCGATGACGTTTGCATCGTCCGTGGACGCGTCCCCGTCGAGCGGTGTGACGCTTTCCGACGTGCGCATGCTCTCATGCCACGACAAGGGTTCGAAGAAGACCGCCCCCGATCAGTGCGACCGGCTTTCGTCCATCGAGCAGGGGCTTGCACGGGCCATCGAGCAGGCAAGCAGCTGTGTTCCCGTTACCGCGGGCGGAGGCACCATTGAATACGTGCTCGACGTAAGCTTTGGCCGCAAGCGTCATCCCATGACCGTGTCGCTGCCCAAGGGGGCGCGATCCATGAAAAACGTCAAGGTGCTTGCGGCATGCAAGAAGGCCGTGTCGGGCGCCGTGAACGCGATGGCACTCGACGGGGTCAACCACGCCCATGCTCGCTACAAGATGAGCGTCACGGCGACCTATCCGGGACCCCTGAAGAACTGACGTTGCATCGAGCTTGCCGCAGAAGTAACGGCTCTCGATGCGCTCTACGTTGTCTTCCGGGCTCCTGCGTTCGTCTTTTGTGGTGTGGTTTCTGACCATTGGCTCGTGTGGAGGTACCGCAGCTCCTGTAGTTCCGCCCGCGCCAGTTCCGCCTCCGACTGCATCGACGGCGACTAAGGAGCCTGAGCCTGCGCCGCCTCCACCCGAGCCTGCGCCCCCTCCGCCCGAGCCGCCGAAGCCGATGTTGTCGACGACGGCTTTTCTGAGCACGGTGTTCTCATCCCCACGCTTCGATGCGCAGCCACTGGGGTACCTGAGGACCGGGGCTCGAGTGGTTCGCGCGGCCGAGCCGACCACGGGGACCGACGTGCATCGATGTGCCGGCGGCTGGTACCGCGTCGAGCCATTCGGGTATTTGTGCAATGGAAGTTATGGGGTCACAAGTCAGCTTGACGATCCACGGGTGCAGGTGTCGGGACGGTATCCGCCGAAGGCTGCGCCGCTTCCTTATGGCTATGGGATGGCTCTAGGTGCGGTAGCGTACGCTCGCATTCCGACGTCCGAGGAGCAACGGGCGGCCGAGGGGGACATTGCGGCGTGGCGAAAGCAGCAAGCCGAGCAGCGGGCGAAGGTTCCTGTCGACAAGCAGTGGCCGGAGCTTGCGATGCCGGTCGAGGCCATTCCGCCGTTTTTAGAGAATCACGAGGCTGTTGCCGCAATTCTGGGGGCTACGCCCAAGGGGGTGAGGGCGGGGTACGTAGGGCATTCGGTTCGCCTCTCGTTTCTGACGGCGTTCGAGTCCGAGGGGAGACCGTTCTATCTGACGACCGAGCACCTCATTGTGCCCGCAGACCGCGTGAAGGCGGCGCGACTGACCAAGTTTCACGGAGTCGAGCTGGCCGGTACGGGGCCGCGGCTGCCGGTGGTCTGGATGCGGTATGCGTCGGATCGTCTTGTAGCGTTTGTTTACGCGCTTGACGGCGACGGCGTGACGAAGACCGAGCTGACGCTTCCCTATCAAACGTGGGCGAGCGTTGCCGACGCCGATGTTGTGGTCAAAGGGGTGCGGTATCATGAGCTATTGGCGGCACCTGCGGGGGGGCGAGCGGGGGTGCGGTATCTGGTGAAGGGGCCCGAAGCGACGCGTCTAGACGCCGCGAAGGCCTTACCGGATCCCAAGCTTGGTCCGACCGAAGTATGGATTGAGGTGTCTCTTTCGAAGCAGACGTTGGTGGTCTACGAGGGGCTGACCCCGCGGTACACGACGTTGATTTCGTCGGGGGCGGGCGGCAAAGCGCGGAGCACGCCGGTGGGGCAGTTTCGGGTGCACCAGAAGCATGTGACGACGCGGATGCATGGCCAGGAACGTCCAGCTGCGGCTCCTGGGGAAGAGGCCGAGCACTATTATCGCTTCGACGATGTTCCCTATACCCAGTACATCGTAGGAGGCATCGCGCTTCACGCGGCCTTTTGGCACGACGGCTACGGACTTCCGAGGAGCCACGGGTGCATCAACATGTCGCCGCACGACGCGAAATACGTGTTTGAACGGACTTTGCCCGAGGTACCGAAAGGTTGGCATGGGATTTACCCCGGACGGGGAGGAGTTCCCATGGGCACGCTGGTGGTGATTCGGGGTTAGGGAGTCCCAACCCCGTCGAACCGTCAAGAACCCGGCTCGACGGGGCCTGGCCGTGTCTCAGCGCTTCTTGCCCTTTGTCGGGGCTCCTTTGGCCTTCGCCTTCGCCTTCGCCGTCGGCTTGGGACGAACCACCGGCGCGCGGGGAGCCACCACCTTCTTCACCGGGGGGCGCTTCACCTTCGGAGCCGCCGCCTTGATCAACGCCTTGGCCCGTTTGTCGAGGCTTTGAAACAAGTCGTAAAGCCTCGGCACAGGAAACTTCCCGAGATGTGCCTTGTAGCCGTCGTCTGTGACCCGCTTCTCGAGCTCCAGAATCGCTCCGATGAGCCGCTCTCGCGTGCCGAACTTGTCTTTTACGAGATGCAGCGTGCCGTGAAGACGCAAAAGCTTGGCGTTCGAGACGTGGTCGAGCCCCTTGGCTTCGTTGGTGCGCTGCACCCATAACGCGTCGCTCGTGAGCTCCTTGACTGCCGCCACCAGCTTGGCTTTGTCGCCAAACTTCTCTTTAACGATGGCAAGCGGGGACTTGTTGGCCATGGTCGATCCTTTCGTAGGGGCGCGAGCTAACTCGCGCGGAAATGTGAGACTGCGCTCTTAGCAGCCCGAGGAAGCGCCCGCAATACGACGGAAAATCTTCCAAACCTCAAACCACAGAACACTCGCCCCACCCACCACCACCGCCTGAACCATCTCCAGCGGCCTAAGCTCGTCAAACAAGAACAAATGACGCCCCGGTGGCGCCATAAAGTCGTGCTGCTCTTCGGGAAGCGCCCCTTGGGAAAACCTCGTCTGCGCCACCGCAAGGAGCCCTGGCCAAGTTGCCGGTTGGAAACTGGTTTCCCGGGACGCGTGGTGCTCAACGCCCGTAGCTTATTTGCCTACAACGCCGCCCCTGTCCAACTTGCTTTTCGAGCACCAGTCGGCTCCGGACCACTGGATGCCCTTTCGGTTGCTTCGCTACGACGTGCGCATCTGGGAAGTTTTCCTAAAGAACGAGCCGGAGGCGAAGCATCTTCCCATCATCGTGCCGGTGGTATTGCATCACGGCAAGGACGGCTGGACGGCGTCGAAGCGTTTTCTCGACCTGTTTGACATCGAGGAGCCGCTTCGAAGCGTGGTCGTGCCGTACTTGCCAGATTTTGGCTTCGTGCTCGACGACCTTGCGTCGAAGAGCGACGAGGAGCTTAGGGGGCGGACCATGACGGCGTTTGCCCGTCTGGCGCTGTGGTTTCTTCGCGATGCACGGCAGGGAACGCTGCTCGATCACTGGAAGGCCTGGGCATCGGTATTGATCGAGCTTTTGGCGCATCCGACTGGACTGAAGGCGCTGGAGATCCTTTTGCGCTACTTTTCTTACGTGGCTGCTGCTCCTGGTCCCAAGACGCTCAGAAACAAGCTTCTCAAGGAGTTGGGGCCGAAGGGGCGAGCGGAAGGTGTTCTCATGATCTTCCGCGCGAGCGGACTGACAGCGGACGACGCCATACGCGAGAGCGTCCTTGCCTGCCGTGACCTCCCCACACTTGAGCGCTGGTTGGTGCGTGCCGCGACCGCGAATTCCATTGACAAGGTCTTCGCCGCGGACCTCTCGTGACATCTACCCAAGGGCCTTGGCAGCAAGGCGTGACCGACGAAACGGTGGCGCAGGCCATTCGCAAGGGACGGGGGACCAATGCCTGCTTTCGAGCTCTCGGAAGGGTCTAGTGGAACGCATTCGAGCGGGGCGTGTTCCGCGCGTGCCTTGAGCCCCGACCCGACGCCTAGCGCCACGCACCTTTCGGAAGGCGACGAGCCTGCGCTCGAACGCCAGCGTCTGATCGAACAATACGAACATTCCGCCAACGTCGCCCGTCTTCGAACCGGCCTCACCGTAGGCATGGCGTTCTGGATCGGGGCCATCGCGATCGATGTGCTCATGCTCGCCCCAGGCCAGCTCCCTCGCATCGCCATGGTGCGCGTCTCGGGCGCGGTGATCGGCCTGTTGACCTACCTCCGGGTTCGTCAAACCCCAGCCCCTACCGCATTCTGGCTCCTCCTTTACGACTTCGTCATCGTAGCCACGTTCACCATGCACGCGGCGCTCATGGCCCTCGCCTCCGGAGGTCTTCAAAGCCCCGCCATCTGGTCGCTAGCCTGCATTCTCGTGGCGCGCGCTTCGCTAAGGGCCGCCCGCTGGCCCCTTGGCTCGGCCCTCTTCGGAGTCCCGATCCTCTCCTATCTGGCCACCCTGGGCCTCGCAGCCCTCGTCGACCCACACCTTCGAGCCCAGTTTGCTCACGGTCCGACCCTTGCCGCGTTCGTCGGCACCTTGGCCTATGTCCTGCTCATCGCGGGGCTCCTCGTCGTGGGAGGCCACATGGTCTGGTCACTTCGACGTCAGGTCTTCGCCGCACGCAGCGTCGGTCGATACCGCTTGAAACGACGCATTGGTGCGGGCGGCATGGGCGAGGTGTGGGCTGCTCGCCACCCAACCCTCAAACGCGACGTGGCCGTGAAGATCTTACGCCCCGATGGATCGCTCCGCGGCGAAGTCGCCATCACGCGCTTCGAGCGCGAAGCCAAAGCCATGAGCGAGTTGTCGCATCCCAACACAGTCCGCGTCTTCGACTACGGCGTCACCGACGACGGCCTCTGGTACTACGCCATGGAATTGCTTGACGGCGAGACTCTCGCCACCCTGGTCGCGCGACAAGGACCGCTCACGCCAACCCGCGCCGCGAAGATCGCATTGCAGGCCTCCCGCGCCCTCGCCGAAGCCCACGCGCACGGCATCGTTCATCGCGATGTCAAACCTGAAAACCTCGTCGTGATCCGCATGGCCGGTGAGGTCGACTTCGTCAAGGTCCTCGACTTCGGCATCGCACGCCTTCTCTCCGAGCCCGACCACCAGGGACTCACCGGGGAACAGATCGCAGGGACTCCCATGTTCATGGCTCCCGAGCAGGCCCTGGGACATCCCGTCGATGCACGCTCCGATGTGTATGCGCTTGGAGCGGTCCTGTACTTTTTGCTCACTGCAACCCCACCGTTTTTTGCCAAAAACAACGTTGCTGTCATGCGGGCACACATCGACGAGCCGCCGCTTCCCCCTTCGCGTCGCCTCGGCAAAGAGCTCCCCGCCGAGCTCGATGCCTTGGTGCTCCGGTGCCTTGCCAAGAACCCCGAAGCGCGCTTTCGCGACGGCGAAGAGCTCGCAGGCGCGCTGAATGTGGCGATCAATGGCGGTCTCGACCGCCTGGTCACAGGGTCAACTGTGATGCGCGTTGCCACGGAGCGCCCTCCTTATCGAAGTGCTGAAACGGTTCCAGCAGCTCGGAGCGCGCCATCTGGACCTCCCGAGCGGTCCAAGTGAACGCTCATCTCGCAAGCTGAGGACGCAGAAACGAGAGTGGCCCCTCATCTGCTGCTCGGCGGATCGATCCAGCAAGTCGCCCGATCGATCTAGCTGCTCAACGGATCGATCACGCTGTAGCCGAGTAGCTGGTTGTCGCGGACCTACATCCGCTGAACGCTCCCCATCTCGCCACCCTGGGTGCGCGTATCGACGAAGGGAAAACCGAGCTACTTCTTCTCAAGCTCGGTCTGCAGGTCCGCGATCGCCTTCTCCAGCGCCGCCTTCTGCTCCTCGAGGCCGGACAGCGTCTGCGCCTTGGCTTTGCGATTTTCGTCGAGCTTGGCCGCGTTCGCCGCATCCGCTTCCATGGCCGCAAGCGTTGTCTGACGCTCTTTGAGCTGGTTCTCGAGCGCGACAATGTCCGCCTTGACGTCGTCGAGCGTCTCCTCGGCATCCTTGGGGGGCTCACCTGCAAAGAAGCTGTCGCCAAAGTCATTCGACAGCGTCGGGTTCTCGAATGCTGCCTTGGACAGTCCGCCATGCGCGTCGTTGCGGGTGGCATTCACCTTGTCGATAAACTGTTTGCGGCCCCCTAGATCGCGAAACTCCCGGTTCTTCTGGCTCGCCTTGGTGCGGGCGCTCGCTGCATCCAACCCCGCCTGCACCAGTGGGCCCGCCTCCGGTGCCAACGCTACGAGCTGTGGAACCTGACTGTTCTTCAGCGCAGACTCCCACCCCGTCTGTGCTACGAGCTCAGCTCCAAGCCGGGGACGCCGAAACCGACTGAGCGACAGTCCCTTGAACAGACTGGTCTTGAGCTGCTTTCTGGTGTTGCCAGATGTGGAGTCATCCACCGTGCGCCATACCCGACCGGCAAAAAAGTCGAGGTCTTCATCCGCATGATCGACCGAGGCCTGCCCGTCTGACATCTCTTCGAGGATATCGATCTCTTGAAGCAGGAGAGCCTTGGCCTCGTCCCGAAGCGCCACGAACTTAGGAAGATAACCCGACGCGAGCGGCTCCGCCTTCATCCGCGAGATGGTGTAGCGGATCTCCCG
>CAITRH010000771.1 GCA_903894755.1 uncultured delta proteobacterium | reverse complement strand
CGTAGGGAGGTGAGGAGAACTCATGGACGAGGAGTCGGACGACAAGCGGGCTGCGGAGCGGGTTACCATCAACAAGGAGTTCGAGTCCTTTGATGCCTTTATTTTGGAATACGTGACCAACATCTCGCGCAGTGGAGTGTTCATCAAGTCGGCGCAGCCGCTTCCTATAGGAACGCGGGTCAACTTGCACTTCACGGTGATCATGGATGGCGTGGAGACCATCGAGGGGATCGGTGAGGTGGTGCGTGTGGAGCAGGAGCCGCCGGGGATGGGGGTAGTGTTTCGCGAACTTGCGGGGTATTCTAAGGATCTCATCGACAAGCTGCTCACGTTGCGAGTGGGGTGAGCAGGATCAACAAGGAATGGCCTGGCACGGACTGCGTGAGGACCACGGAGTTGCTCTCGTTCTCCTCCGTTGACGGCGCATCTTTCCATCGAATACGCTGCTCTCAGGGCGGCGTGTCCGCCGGGAGGATGAAATGCGCATCATTTGGCTCGCTTTGCTGCTGGGGCTCTTTGCCACAGCCTTGGGGTGCGACGTAACCGGAGAGAGTCGCGTGACCCGACGCCTCGTCCGCGAAGTAAAGGTCTCGGTCACTGGACGCTGCACCGACAGCAGCACCGGCGAGGTCATCGCGGGGCTCGACGTAGACCTGGTTGGCGCGCCCCTCGGGACCGACAACAATACAACGGTTTCTGGCACCCTGACCAACACCGACTCGAACGGTAGGTTTCGCCTCGAAGCGAGCCTTGACCCTGAAAACCTCGACTACCATCTGCGCATCAGGAGTACCGACAATAAGTGGGTCCCTCAGCAATCCATCCGCATCCTGGCTTTTCAGGACGGGCCTGTTGACCTGCTCGACTTACCGGTGGTCCAGGCTCAGAACGAGCCCCGTGCCAACCTCACGGGGACCGTGCGCGCGGCCATCGGAGGTCGTTTCGGGAGCCCGCCGCTGCAGGACGCACAAGTGCAACTGCTCGATGCAGTCACCAATGCCCTTCTTGGTTCTGCCACGAGCACTTCCGACGGCTCCTTTACGTTGGCATCTGCCCCGCTGCGGGACGCTCTCCTGACGATTGCGACTCCCAGCCTTGCCAATGTTCCCTACCGTCTTCTCGCGCAATACACCCGCTCGCTGCAGCTCTCGAGCGAGATCCCTACGAACTCCGAAGTCGCCCTAGGCTCCTTCTTCGTGCCCGCAGTAGCGTTTGCTGCTGCTGGAACCGTCCCCACCCTGGTGGAATCGGGGCTCACGCTGGTCCTGAGCTGGCTCCCCTCCACCGGTACAGGCACCCCGGTGGACCTCGATGCAACACTGCATCTTCCCGGCCCTGACTGCGATGTCAATCACCTCGGAGGGAGCGAGCTGGTGCTCTCCGCGGGCACCGGCTTCGACCCTGGCGGGTTTGGTGCCAGGACCTGCATCTGGCCTCCGTTCTTGGGCGGCGAGCCGGTGCCCAGCGTGGGATTCGACATCACCGACAAGGAAGCCACAGGGCTTGCAGGTTACCGTCGTGTGTCGGTTGGAAACAAACGTCCCGTGCACTCCATCGCGCAACCCAAACCTTCCCCACCGTGTGTCGACGTCGCACCTTTCGTTGCGCAAGGCGCCTCGACATCGAGCTGTCCATTGGCCTTTGTCTCCAGCGTGTCGGCGGACGGGACCGATCCAGAGATGCTGACGCTGTTCCGCACCCCTCCCACCAGTGAAGCTCCCCGCGCGTTGGGCTACTACTACGAGTTCGAACTGGACAACAACGACGCAGCCCGACGCTATCCCATTGGGATAGCGGCCTATACGGTGACTGTCAGCGGCACCGGCAACTTGAACAAAACCCAGGCCACCGTAGAAGTGTGGGAGTCCGGGACCCTTCTTCAACGCTTTCGCCT
>CAITRH010000770.1 GCA_903894755.1 uncultured delta proteobacterium | reverse complement strand
GTTCCGAGCCCCCTCGCTCGAAGACGATCGTCCTTGCCCGCATGGGCAAGGAGGATGTCGAGGGAGAGGGGGTTGGGGGTGAGGTCTGCGCGAAATTGGGGGAAGTCGACGGACAAGGCGTTCGCCGAATACATGAACTATCTGTCCACGGACTGGTCGAAGAACAACGTCGATCTAGCCTGTCGCGTCGAGCGCCCCTCCTTGCCCAGGCTGATTGGCCGACCGTGCCGGCGTCGCTGATGCGTTGATAAGCTGGGTGGCCTGCTGCCCCTGCATCTTTTGCAGGTCCTGCCCCCTCGCTGCCATGATGACCGACGCCTGGTTCGCGGGATCGACGTTGGAAGACCCCACCGCCGAATTGAGTGAAACGCTCATGTTGATCCTCGTTGGCTCTCCGAATGTGAACCCACCTAGGGGAACGGATCCACGTCCTCCCCCTTAAGCGCGACACGACCGAGAAGTCCGCTGGCGGCCAAACCAAAGACCGGCGATAGTCCCTTCGATGCTCCCCTTCCGTGCGTTTCTGGCGCCTTGTTTTGTCCTCGCAGCCTGTGGCGGAGCAGCAAGCCCGCCCCTTCCGGCCGAACCTTCAAATCCCGCGCCTTCCGCGGTCCCCCCACAGCTCACCGTCGAAAGCGAGCTGGGCCAAATCAGCGAAGCCGCAACGCAAACCGCCTTTCGTGCTCTGCATCCCCAATTCCTCCAGTGCCAGCGCACCCGCGCCGCCGCCCTCGAGGTGCTCACCGGCCAGTTTCAGCTCTTCTTGCGCATCGGCAAAAATGGTCGGGTCCTCAAGAGCGCCTTGCTCGACTCCACCATCGGCGACATCGAAACCGAAACCTGCATTTTGCACGTCGCCATCGCCGCCACCTGGCCCAAACCTGAAGGCGGCGAAGCCGAGGTGCGTGCCACCATGGACTTGCCCGAGCTCGCCTCCCGCCCCGCCGTCGATTGGCCCGCTAACAAAGTCGACGGCCTCCTCGAGCCCGCTCGCTCCTGCAAACAAGGATACGCCGGCACCTACCAAGTCACCGCCTATGTCCAGCAAGAAGGGGACGGGGGACGCGCCATCGCCGTCGGTGTCGCGGCAAATGAACCAGGCCACGAGCCTGGCCACGAGCGCGCCGCCGCTTGTATCGTCGCCGCCGTCAAAGGTATCCCGTTTCCAAGCCCTGGAAGCTGGTATGCGAAAGTAACCTTCAGGTTTTGATGCAGGAGGCCCGGTGGACTTCACACTCAATGAAACGCAACGCCTTATCCAGCAGACCGCCCGCCACTACGCCGAACGGGTGATCGCCCCGCAGGCCGCCGCCATCGACGAAGAAGAGCGTTTCCCCGCGGATATCCTCAAGGGGCTCGCCGACATGGGCTTGATGGCGGTCAATGTTCCAGAAAGCCTCGGCGGCTCGCAGGCCGGCGCGGTCGCCTATGTCCTCGCCATGATCGAGGTCGCCCGCGCGTGCGCCTCCACGGCTGTCACCATGGCGGTCACCAACATGGTCGGCGAAGTGATCGCTCGCTTCGGCACCCCCGAGCAACGCGAACGCTGTTGCCCACGCTTGGCTAGCGGCGAATGGCTCGCGGGTGCCTTCGCCCTCAGTGAACCCGAGGCGGGAAGCGACCCTGGCGCCCTCCGTACCACCGCCCGCCGCGATGGCGACGCCTGGGTCCTCGACGGCTCCAAACAGTGGATCACCAGCGGCGCTTACGCCGGTGTCCTCGTCGTCTGGGCCCGCACCGGCGACCAGGCCGCCTATCCCGGAACACGCGGCATCTCGTGCTTCCTCGTCGAGCAGGCCACCCCAGGACTTCGCATCGGACGCGCCGAAGACAAGATGGGAATCCGCGGCTCGAACACCGTCGGCCTCCACTTCGAGGAATGCCGGGTCCCAGAAACGGCGCTCCTCGGCGAGCTCCATGGCGGCTTCAAGATCGCCATGATGGCCCTCGACGGCGGACGTATCGGGATCAGCGCTCAAGCCTTGGGCATCGCTCGCGCCGCTCTCGAAGAAAGTGTCCGCTACGCCAAAGACCGCAAACAGTTTGGACGCCCCATCGGCGATAACCAAGCCATCCAGTGGAAACTCGCCGAGATGCAGACCTCCATCGACGCCGCCTACTTGCTCGCCCTACGCGCCGCCTGGATGAAAGACCACGCCGTACCGTTTTCTCGCGAAGCCGCCATGGCAAAAATGTTCTCCACCGAAGCCGCGGTCCAGATCTGCAACCACGCCGTGCAAATCCATGGAGGCTACGGCTATATCCGCGACTTCCCTGCCGAACGCCACCTGCGCGATGTCCGCGTCAGCATGATCTACGAGGGGACCAGCGAGATCCAACGGGTCGTCATCGCTCGCAGCATGCTCTCCTGACCTTGCCGGGCCTCGTCTCCAAGGCTAAAGGGATTTCCCATGCCCCTCGGATTCTCCTTCCGCGAAACCATGCGCGGCGCCTACTACTGGACCGACGCTCCCGTCGACGAACATCCACTGGAGTTCACGCTTCACGTCTCCACCAGCAGCATCCGCCGCTTTTTCCGCGACCGTACCTGGAACCTTCAAGGCACCCTCACGGCCGACGCCCTTGCCACCCAGCGTCCCCTCACCGGAACCCTTCTGTTTCGCCTCCCCGATGAACATCGCCTGGCCTATCGCTTCTCCTTCGTCGCCGACGACGGCCGCAAGCTCGAGTTCCGCGGCCAAAAGGACTGGACCCCACTCGCTCCTATTGCATCCATGACGGTCCTTCCCGCCAGCCTCTACTCGGAGCAAGGCCTGGAGCTCGCACGCGCTACGGTCCACTTCGCCCTTCGCAACGACCTAGCCGGCTTTCTCGGTTCCTTTCGCCTCGCCTACTGAAACCATGGACCGCCTCATTCCTGCCACCACCCTTCTCGTTGTCATCGATCTCCAAGAACGCCTTGCGGCTGCCATGCCCGCGGAGCCTCTTGCCCGCACGGTTGCAAACACCCGCATTCTCCTTGAAGCCGCCAAGCTCCTAGGAGTTCCAGTTCTTGCCACGGAGCAGTACCCCAAAGGTCTCGGCCCCACACTCCCTGCGGTGGCCGAGCAGTTGAACCTTCTTGCAGTTGAAGCGATCAGCAAGCTTTCCTTCGACGCCTGCGACGAACCTAGATTTGCCCAAGCCCTGGCGCAACATGCTCCGCAAGCCGTGGTCGTCGTGGGCATGGAAACCCACGTTTGTGTCTTTCAGACCGCGAGGCAGCTCGTACGTCTAGGCTATGTCACCTATGTCGTCAGTGACGCTGTCTGTTCCCGACGCGATGAAAACCGCGTTGCTGGACTGTCGCTGGCGGAGCACGCGGGGGCCATCGTCACGATCACAGAGTCCGTTGTGTTCGATTGGACAGCCAAGGCCGGGACAGACGTTTTCCGCGCAGTCTCCCGTCTGGTTCGCTGACATCCCGTCGCTTCCTGCGGCCAAGTTATTCGCGCAGATCACCTAATTGCTACACTGTCGCTGTCGATCCTCAGTTTGTTTGACTGGACGCTAATCAATTACTGATCAGATCCTTTCGGAGGGGCTCGACGAGGGGCGGAAACAACCAGGATGACGGTGCGCTTTCGAGCCGTTCTGCTACGCTCGCCCGCCATGCGCTCCGCGACAACGACTGTTTTGCTTCTCGCCTCTGCTTCCTGCCTCCCCGCTGCGGGCCCCGGCTTGATCCTGCCCGCCGACGACGCCGGGATCGACGCGTCTTCTCCCGTCCGCTTTCCCGACGATGCAGCGGGGGCCGATGTCGATTTGGGTCCCCCTTTCGCTGCAACGGGGATGAATCCCTCCCATGGTCCCTTCTCTGGCGGTACCCGCACCATGCTTCGGGGACGCGGGTTTGGGTCCTCACTGCGCGTTTGGATCGGCTCCACCGAGCTTACTGCCGACGCTGTCGTGGCCTCCGATCCCACCCATGCGCTTCTTGTGACTCCGCCCGGTCTTCCTGGTCCTGCCGATGTGCGCATTCGAAACGAGGCAATGGCAGACGGCGGGCATGGACAAGAGCAGATGATCGAGGGGGCTTTTGTCTACGACCCCTTTGTCATCGAGCCTGCTGTCGGGGTGACCGGCGGCGGGACCCGCATTGCCATCACCGGCTCGGGCACGACGTGGACTGCTGAAACTGTGGTCTATGTCGGATCGGTCCCTTGCGACGAGGTGACGGTTCTCGACACAACCCGGCTTGTGTGTACGACCCGCGGCGGGGCTCCTGGAGCGCGCGATGTGCGTGTGGTATCTCCCGGTGGAGCCGATCAACAGGTGCGCGAGGCGTTTACCTACCAAGATGCAACCGATGGGTTCCGAGGCGGGCTTACAGGGGGGCCACTTCAGGGGGAGCTGCGCGTGTTTGCCTTCGACTCCTACCAGGGGAAAGCGATCCCAGGGGCACAGGTCATCGTGGGGGGGTCCCCAGTAATTGCAACGTCGTTGACCGATGCGGCGGGGGGAGTCACCTTTCGCGATGGTCGTCTTGTCACCAAGGCCACCGTGACTGTTGCGGCACGTTGTTTCCAGCCTGTGACCTTCGTGGATATCCCCGTAGACACGCTGACTACGTATCTTTCACCTCGCTACGATGCAGCCTGCGCGAGCGGGGACCCATCCTACGGTTCCGGGTATGTCCCTCACAGTACAGGGGTGATAGGTGGCGAGCTCGTATGGCCGGGACAACCGGAGACACGCCGACAAAGCTGGGTTAACGTTCCTGGCGCAGTCCGTCCCACGGAGCGCGTGGCGGCGTACGTCTACGAGGCATCGTCCTATCCCAATGCAAACTTTTGGCTGCCATCTTCTGACGCAGCGGTGACCCCGGATTCGCCTGGCATATTGGGGTATCAGTACACGGTGGGGACCTGGCCTGGAGCGCACACGTTGTATGCTCTTGCAGGCATCGAGGACCGGACTACGTCAAGGTTTACGGCCTATGCAATGGGGGTTGTACGGGCGATTGTGGTCGAGCCCAACGCCACGGTGACCGGCGTGGACTTGACGATGGACATTCCGTTCGATCAAGTGATGTCGGTGCATCCAGTGCTTCCTGCGCCAGAGGCGGACGGGCCCGATCGGGTGGTCGCGGAGCTGTCGGTGACTCTAGGGAGTGGCAACTACGCGGTGCTTCCCGTGGCGACGGCGACAGCGCTTCTTCCGCTGACGAGCGATCTGGTATTCCGCGGGGTTCCGGCACTCCAGGGGGCGCTTGCAGGGGAGGCGTATCGGGTAACTGTGCGTCTTCTTCGCGGACCATCGGGACAAGGTGGAACCGGGGGTGTTGCCACAGTCGTGACGCGAGATCCGACCTCCACGATAGGAGTTGACAAGTTTCCGCCTGCTCCCAAGCTACTCGAGCCAGGGAATGCGCCATGGGGGGCAGCTCATGTCGCCTATCAGACCATGGGGACCTGGGATCTTGCGGTGCTGACCATCGTATCAGGAGGGGGGCTAGCGTCCTGGACTCTGGTGGCACCGGCGGGGGTTACAGAGTTTGACGTACCGGATCTATCGAATGTTCCGGAGCGTGCTGGGCTGATGAGGGGTCCTATTCGGTCGACGCTGAACGTGGCACGGCTTGATGGGTTTACCTACGGCAAACTTCGAACTGGACAATTGGTGTCAAGCGCATGGACCTCCTCCGCTTCCGATTCTACCTCGGGCACGTACTGACCTTTGCGGTGTTTGCGGGCTGCGGGTACGACCCATCGTACCGCGACGTGCCGCACGCCCTGGTTGGGTCCTGCACTGCGGGGGCGCTGACTTGCCAAGACAACCGGCTTATGCGTTGTGTGGGGACTGGAGCAAGCGCCAACTGGGAGCTTGTGGAGGCATGTGCGGAAGGCAGGCCGTGCGTGTCGAGCTTACAGGCGTGTGTCACGTGCCTTCCTGGGGCGATTGATTGCGAGGGGGATCGGGCGCGCAAGTGCGATATTCGCGGGGGGGGTTGGGAGGAACAAGAGCGTTGTGATGCGACCCTTGGGATGGCGTGCAAAGCTGGGCGATGTGCTGATCTTTGTGCCGAGGCGTCGCTATACCGTTCAAACCTAGGGTGTGAGTATTGGGGGGTGGATCTCGACAATGCGATGGTATCGCCGACGCTCAACGCCGCGGCGCAGCAGTTTGCGATCGTGGTCTCGAACGCGTCCATCATTGCGGCGCAGGTGGTGGTAGACGAGGACGATGCGTTGCCGGGACAGCCTGCTCAACTCAGGACTGTAGCGACGGCCAGGGTGCTTCCTGGCAACCTCGAGGTGTTCAAGCTTGGGCCGCGCGAGGTGGATGGTTCCGCGGAAGGGACCTTCAACACGGGGACGCACACGGCACTGACGCGTCACGCCTATCGGGTACGTTCGACGGCGCCGATTGTGGCGTATCAGTTCAATCCACTGGAAAATGCCAATGTGTTTTCGAACGACGCGTCGCAGCTGCTTCCTACCGCGGCGCTGGGTGGGAGTGGTGGGAGGGCGTATGTAGTAGCTGGGTGGCCTCAGACGATTGCGACGAGCAGCGATCCGAAGCAGAACTTTGGACTCGACCTGCGAGCGTTTCTTGCCATTGTGGGGACGCAAGCCGATACGAAGGTGCGGGTAAAGACAACGGCGAGGGTGGTACCTGGCGGACCGTTTGCCGATGGGATCGCACTAGGGGGCGAGGCGGAGTTTGTGCTGCAACCTTTCGAGGTCATGAACTTAGATACGGGTGATTTCAACGCGGACTTTACTGGGACCTTGATTGACGCGGACGGTCCGATAGCGGTGTTTTCTGGGAGTGAGGCGTCCGATGCCCCCTATTTCGACTCCCTGGCGACGCGGTCTTGTTGTGCCGATCATCTTGAAGAGCAGAACACGCCTATTCGAGCTGTAGGAAAGCGTTATGTACTGACGCGGATGCCCAATCGTGTGAAGGCACTTCGAGCAGCGGGGGCGAATCTGAGTCCTTTTGATCGAGAGCCCGAGTTTTACCGAGTGGTTGCAGCGACCAACGAGCCTACGCAGGTGACGACGACGTTACCTATTCCTTATGACTCGTTCCGTCTTGCGCGGGAAGGCGACGTAGTGACACTGGTGGCGTACGACGATTTTTCCCTGGAGGCGTCGGCGCCTGTTCTAGTGACCGACACGCAGGCAAGCCAGGAAGCTGCAGGGATAGCTCGGGGACTTCCCGGGGGCGATCCCAGTTTAGTGTTCGTGGCTCCAGTGGAGCAGTGGCGAAGCGACTATGTGTTGTTGACTCCTGACAAGTACTCGTTTGACTTCTTGGTGCTTGCGGTGCCGACAGGAGGCAGCGTGATGTTGGACGGGCTAGCACTTGGGTCCGACGCTTGCGACATAAGCAGCGTAGCGGATAGTGGCAAAGCCGATGCGGGGGGGGCCTACTCGGCCTATCGGTGTTCCCTTTCTTTTCCCATCATCGATCCTGCGCAGCCAGGGGTGGTGCTGCCTGGGAGGCAGAACGATGGGGTGCATCGACTTCAGGGGGACCGTCCCTTTGGAGTGATTGTGTACGGGTTCGACGCATACGTGAGTTATGCGTACTCGGGCGGGACCGACCTGAGGGAGATCAACGTACGGTAAACGAAAGTCTGCTTTGAGCCCCTCGTGTGCCTGATGTCAACTGCATGCACGCGTGGACTCCAACGTGGCTGAGGGGACCGTCGAGCTGCCGGGGACGAGACTGACTACCCCGAAGACGCGAGGGGTCGCTTCCTGGGTAAAGCGGCTGCGGAGGCGAAATGCCAAGTCTTCGCTGCATGTCGACACACTCCTTTCCACAGGCGTTGGCACGTGTTGCACTGGGCTCGGACCCGCCCCACGGATACGCCCCACAGATACCATGTCGATACTGCAGTGGTCTCTCCCAAGGCGGCGTACTCCCACTCGGACTCGCTGGGAAGACGCTTGCCTGCCCACTTGCAGAACCGTGTGGCTTCGTCCCAGGTCACGCAGTTGACCGGGTGTTTGCCGTGGTCCGTCAAGCGACCGTTGCTACACAAGGATAAGTCCAAGGCGGGAATGGGAACAACAGAGTGCAGCTTGGGCGGCTGTGCAACGAGGCTCGGGCGCGAGAGTTGTTCGTGGATGTGTGCAAGCACCATGAGGCGGTGGGGTGCGTGGACGGGACCTCGTGGCAAAAGGATGTTCCGGGGGGGATGCGTTTGGCTGCGCGTTGAAAGCCCGGTAGACTGCGGGCAATCCCATGACCGATCGATTCCACCCCTTGTTCGAGTCCGTGGCCCGTCGCGTTCGTCTCCGTCTCACCCTGCGTCGCACGCTCACCGGCGCCACGGTGGGACTCTTGCTAAGTGCGATCCCTGCGGCGGTCCTTTGGCAGACCCGTCAAGGGGGAATGCGCCCGTACGCTCCGGCGCTCGGTTTGGTGGGGGCGGCCGCAGGACTCGCGCTCGCGCGGCGTCGACGATGGACCGACACGGACGTCGCCTTGTATCTCGACAGGCGGCTGCACACCGAGGAGGCCATCACGACCGCCGTAGGGCTCCGAAACGACGCAGCGCTCGACGATCCCACGCGGGCAGTGGTGGTGACGACGGCGGCAACGGCCTTGGCCGATCGAGGCAAGAGCGCGCGTCCTGCCATCTTTCGTCCCATTCACGCGCTCGCGCCGGTGGCGTTGGTGGCGACCGTGTTGTTCATTCGCGCTCCGATCGCGCCGTTGCCGACGGTCAAGGCTCCTCCAGGGGCAGCGACCGTGCAGCGTCGAGAGGTCGAAGGTTTGAAGCGCGTCTCCGAGCTGGCGAAGCTTCCAGCGCGTGACGAGGCCCAGCGTCAGCGTCTCGAGCGCATCGCCAAGGATGCCGACAAGCTTCGCGCGGATCTCGAACGGGGGATCGAGAGGCGGGAGGCGCAGGATCGTTTGTCGCGTCTGCGTGACGCGATTGCGGCCGAACGTCTGACGCTAGGAGAAGGCGAGCAGCGGGCGGGCCTCGAGGCGGCGCTGTCAAAGCTTCAGGAGAACGATGTGACCCGCGAGGCAGCCAAAGCGCTTGGCGACCACGATCTAGAGCGCATGGACCAGGAAATGGAACGCCTGGCCAATCAGCGCGAAAAGCGCGATCGCGACCTGGCAAAGCAGAAGCTCACAGACGCCGCCGAAGCCGCACGACAGGCAGGAGCGCCCGATGTCGCCAAGGCGCTCGAAGACCAAGTACATCAGATGGAGGAGCGGGCAAGACGCGCAGACATGCTTCGAGAGCTGGCAAAAGGTCTCGAGGGGGCCGGCCTCGAGAGCGACGAGCTGCGGACCCAATCGGAGGCTCTCGACCGCAAGGGGAGCGACGAAGCTGCGCGAAAGCTTGCCGACGCCATGGGAAAAGCGCTTGAAAAGCTGTCGCCCGAAGAACGCAAGCGTCTTGCCGACAAGCTTCGAGAGCAAGCCAAGAAAGGCGGAGGCGGAGCAGGCGACCCGCAGGATTTGAAAGACCTTGCCGACAAGCTCTCGACTCCCGAGGGGCAAAAAGAACTGGAACAGCGTCTGCGTGACATGGCCAAGGAAGACACCGAGACCGAGGAATCGAAACGTCAGCAGGGCCTCGACGGCGCCGAAGACGGGGCTGGCGAAGCAGAACGCGACCTAGGCGAGCCAGGAGGCGGAGGCAAGGGACAACCGGGACAAGGCGGACAAGGCGGGGGAGGAGTGCCGATTCCAATGCCTGGGGGTTCGTCGGGAGGTTCCAAAGGGGCTGGCAACAAAGGCCCTGGCGGCGACGCGCAGAACGGCAAAGGAGGCACTGGAGGGAGCCACGACACGGGGACAGGGGACCACAAGGGCCAAACGGCGCCTCTTACGAGCGCCGATGCAATGCGGGCGAAGGCACGTGGACCTGTGAACCGCACGCATGCGATGCCTGGGTCCCATGGCGGGTACGCGCCTGGACGAGCAGGAGGGACTGCACGGGTTCAGGGGGCAGGAGGGCTTGAAGCGGCGCGTCCTGGGGAGGTGGACGGGGTGGACAAGAGCGATGTTCCTGAGGAGTACAGGGAGCAAGTGCGTCAGTATTTCCAGCCGTGACCGAGGAGACGTTGCGTTACCGGCGCGCGAGGCCGTGGGTGATGGTCTCGCTCTTGTCGTTCCTGCCGCTTCTCGAGCTCGATCTGGAGTTGACGCGTCTTGGGTCGTCGACAGCGGCGGCTCGAGGGATGGCGGGACTGGTGGTGTTTGCTGTAGTGCTGGTGGATGTAGTTCGAGCGACGCCTCAATGGGCACGGACTGACGCGCTTGTCTTGATAGCGATCGCGTCGAGGTACGCGGTGTTTTTGGCGACGGCGTGTGGGAGGGCTCATGGGATTCTGTACGCAGGGTTTGGACTTGCGTTAGCGGGGGCGGGGCTCCTGGGGGCATTGGCGCCGAGGCGTCCATTTGCGTTGGGCGCAGCTGTGGTTCGGCCGTCGCTGGGGTATGTGGTTACGGTGTGTGCGGTGGGGGTGATGTTGCCGGTGGCACTTGCGTTAGCGCGATGGGGGGCGTTGCCTCTTGTGGGGCAGGCGTTGGTGTTCGCGGGATTTGCGGCGGTGGTTCCGGTGGCATGTGTACTGGTGTTTGAAGGGCGCAAGGCGACAGCGCCGGTGGCATTCGGGTGGCGGCGGACGGCGAGGGGGGTGGCGGTTGGATTTGCATTGACCTTTGCGTTGGCCAATGGGGGCAGGCAAGTGGTGCAGTCGGGGGCACTTTTGGCACGTTGTGTGGAGCCCGAGACGTTTCAGGGGAGTGCGGCGTCAAGGATACTGGAGGGACAACGGACCGAGCTTCGAGCGCCTTCGGGTGGGCCGGGTCTAGCGTTTTCATTTATGAGCGTCGTATTGGTTCCCATTGTGGAGGAACGGGTATACCGCGGGCTATTGCAGCGAGTGCTGACGGGGAAGCTGGGAAACGCGCGGGGGCTAGCGGCAGCGTCGTCGGTATTTGGGCTCGCGCACCTTGGGGTGTACCGGTTTGCGGTGTATCAGACGGCGCTATTGGGGGTGGCTTTTGGGGTGACATACGCGGAGGGGGGAATTGGTGCGGCGATGTTGGTGCATGCGCTGTGGAACCTGCATCTACTGTTTTGAGCCTGGGGTATCGGGACTGCGATCGGCCGCAGGTTACGGGAATGAGCGCGCTGCTATCCCTTCGTGGACCGCTTCTTTGGCTTCGCCCGAGCCTCGGTTGGCTCCACTGCCGCTTTGGCCTGGACCTCGTTGGCCGGCGCCCAGCCGCGTTTCACGTTGTCTTCCACCCACGCCACCACATGCTCCTCGGCCCGAGCCAACGTCGACGCCGCGCGAAGCGACGTCTTCAAAGGCTCCGCACGGTCTGCCGAGTAATCCGTAAAGTACACGACAAACTTGGGAAACCCATCCTCCGCGCTCTTCTTGGTCTCCAGCACCACGAACTTGCGCACCGCTTTTCCCGCCTTGGTCCACACCCCTCGACGTACCACCTGGGAGTCGGGAAGACTCACCGATGCCACAGGCCCAGCGTCGTCCAGAGCAATTCGACTCGTCACCTGGGTCATCCCAATGCTCGCAAGATCGGGCGTCTTGTCCGTGCGCTCCCTGAGAAACACAGGAAATAACATCGCCGCCGTCCGCGCATCCCCCAAGGGCTTGTACCCGTCCGCCTCGCTGTACGACAGCGTCATGCGCGTGATCGGAACCTCGTTGCCATCCGTGTCCAACAGATCGCTGCACTGGATCTCCACCACGATCTCTGGACGCACGAAACGGCACAACGTCCCATCTCGGTTTGCCATCCGGAACGCACTCTTCACTTCCATGGCCATGAGACGCTGGTACCATGCCACCCGGTCGCCCGCAGCAAACCCGCCCCCAACCGAGCCAAGTAGCTGCAACGAACCATCGTCTCGCCGCAACGCAACGCTCATCTCTCGAAGCTCCGCAACCCCAGAGGTCACCCGGGCCCCATACGCCACCAACACGGCGTCGAGACTGAACATCGGCTTGATTTTGTACGTCAAGCCCACATCCGAGCGCACCACGATCCCTTCGAAACGCTGCGTCCCAACCCACTCGCGATAGTAGGAGGCCGCGTCGGAAGACTCCCCACGTACCGTCAGAACCACCTGGATCCGCTCGCCCTTGCAAAACAGTTTTTCAAGAGTCGCCATGCGCTCGGCATACGGTGTCCCAAAGGCGCTCTTGCCTTCCGCCTGGACCAGGTCGAACGCAAAGAACGACAGGCTCTTCTCTCCCTCGGACCGCCCCAGCGCTGTCGCCACATGCTGCACCCGAGGACGTCCCTCGTCAGGCACGGCCACGAGCTCCCCTGCGATCACTAGGTCGCCTTGCGCCTTCAGCCAGCGTTCGGCCTCCTGGACCAGCGGCGTGCCCACGAGAACCCTCCCGTTGTAGGCGCATAGTGCAACCTGACCCGCGCGCTTGACCAGGAACCAAAGCTCGCCATCGAGCTTCGAGGAGATCCAAAGCGGGCCCGCTGGGAGAGCTCGCTCGATGAGGTCTGCTGAAAGTACCCGGTAACGCTTTGCAACAGTCCGCCTGTACTCGCGCAGAACAGCCCCCAATGTGTCATCGTCGAGCCCCCCACGTGGAGCTTTTTGGCCTCCAGCATACGCTTCGAAACGGGTAGACCAGACCATCACGGCGTTCCTCCCACGGGCTTCAGCTCTAGGTTCGATAGATGCAACACCAGTTTGTACGAGTCGCCTTGGATGCGCCCCTCCAGAAACCCTCGGTAGGGACTGCCGTTCTGTTGCAGGATAAGTGGGTTTTGTCCTTTGGGTCCGGTCCCCATGTACAGCACCTTGTCGGCCTCGTGGAGGGTCTTCGCAATGTCGAACAGAAAGTCGAAGGTGAGCCCGCTGACATGGCGAAGAGCGAGCTTACGGACAAAGGCAAACTTGCGTACGACGTCCCCCACTGGAAACAGCCGTCCGCTCCAGACGAGCGGCGCTCCCTCTTCGCGCACCGTAGCCTCGACATCCACGAACTCCTGGCGGCTCTTCTCGACCCCGTCGGCACCGTAGGTGACTTGAACCAGCCGCGCTGTGGTCAGAAGTGTGCCGTCGGGACGAACGTAGACCCGAGCGGCATCGCCTAGACGCCTCCCTACGTAGGCGAGGTCGATCTCGGGATCCCCGTCGACCAAGGCCCGCGCGAGCCCGTCGCCGAAACGAGCCAGGAGAGCGTCGTGCTGCGTGCGTTCGGTGAGCCGAATGAGACGCTCGACATGGGTCGGTGCGCCGTCGGGAGCCACATGAAGGAGTCCAGCGGTGTGGGCAGGACGCTCCACGGCGATGTGCGCGTCCCGTTTTTTCGAGTCTGTGATGGGGATCAACCAGGCCATTGCTTGCTCCTCTACATCATGCCGAAGTCTAGTTCGTCGTCACCGCCTCCAGCGTCTTCGGCGACGACGTCGGTGGTGGTTTGGCGGCTGAGAAACTCGAAGTCTTGGGGGTCGGCGACGAGAGCAAAGGTCGCCTGGTCGTTCTGGACCAAAAACAGCGCGCTGTCTTCGTAGTCGTCGCGGTACTGAAAGCGGGTCTCGAAGACGTTGCCGGCGGCGAGGGCGCGGCTCAGGGATGGCCCCAAGGTGTCGGCGCGAAGCTCGTAGACCGCGCGGACCACGTGGTCGAGCACGCGCGTTGGGCTGACCGGTCCGGTGAGGGGCTGGGCTACACCGAGCGTTGACGGGATCGTTTTCAGGGGACGTCCATCGGAGTCGACGGCACGCAAGCCGGCACGTTCGATGGAGTCGAAGTTGGGGTTGACATAGAGCATGGCGGTGCCGCCGGCGGGGATGAGCGCGTTGCCATCGGAGGTGAGCAAGGCGGACGAACAGGGTTGTCCGGCGTCATCGACGATGATGCGTTCTTTGCGACCGTAAAGCTTTTCGCGGTCGACCTTGACGATACCGAATGCGCTTTCTTCACCGTTCAAGCTGACAACTAGGCCTTTGGCCATGGGACCCTCCGATGGGAAGGAGCCTAGACCAAAGGTGGTTCGTCGGCCATGCCCAATAGGTAAACCAAACCCATCTTGAGAACCGCAGGTCCGATCGACCCCCATTTCGCGCGGACCTCACCCCCAACCCCCTCTCCCTCGACATCCTCCTTGCCCCTGCGGGCAAGGAAAATCGTCTTCGAGCG
>CAITRH010000769.1 GCA_903894755.1 uncultured delta proteobacterium | reverse complement strand
CGATCTGCCCTTGCGTTGATTGGCAGCCCCGAAGGGGCGAGTCAGAACAGCCGAGGGTAGGCAACCCTGGGTAGCAGGTCGTGAGTGTCCAAGGACTTCCGCCGCGAGCTACTAGGGAGCCCGTCCATTACATCTTGCATGCCGCCGGTGTGGCGTCCCCGATGTTCTACCAGCAACATCCGCTGGAAACCATTGATGTCAATGTCCGGGGCACGCGCAACCTCCTGGAGACCTGTCGGACACAGCCCGTACGCGCCATGTTGCATCTCAGTACTAGCGAGATCTACGGGGATCCTTCTGCAGATGCAAATCCAACGCGGGAGTCCTACCGCGGTTTCGTCTCCTGCACGGGGCCTCGCGCCTGTTACGATGAATCCAAGCGCCTCAGTGAAACGCAGTGTGCGATCTACCACCAGAAGCACGGTGTACCTGTAAAGGTTGGACGGCCATTCAACATGTACGGTCCCGGACAGCGCATCGACGACAGGCAGATTGTGCCCGATCTCAACAAGCTCCAGGCGCTTTCAGAGTTTGCCCCAAGTGATCCGCCCTGGTTCCCGACCTTCGAACTCAATTTCCAATGCTCGAGCTGAGGCCGAAGAGCGGGATCCGGCTTCGGTGCTCGAACTGTACGCGGACTTCGCAGTGCGCAACCGGCGCCTTCTGCCTTGTCTCGTGGTGGATTACGCGGATGCGATGGAGACGGCGTCGGCTACGTATCAGGTGGATATCCGCTGCCGGCATCATGCTGCTTCTTGAACGGGCACCCGAATGGATGGGCAAGCCGGATGTCGAGGGGGTTGAGAAACTACCTTTTTGCGGAGAGGGCGGGATTCGAACCCGCGGTTGACTTTCGCCAACGTCCGCTTAGCAAGCGGATACCTTCGGCCACTCGGTCACCTCTCCAGTGATGCGCCCGACCAAAGCGGAGCGCATCCTACACGACATCTCCAAAGAGACAAGGGCCAGTTGAGCCCCTTCTCAAAAACCTCGCAGGCTCAGGTACGAATCCACCCCTTTTGCCACCCGGCGCCCATCCGCGATCGCCCACACCACCAGCGACTGCCCTCGCGCGATGTCGCCCGCTGCAAACACCCCAGCCACCGACGTCGCTCCGCTTGAAGCCGTTTTTACGTTCCCGCGCCCATCAAGCTCCACCCCTAACGCCTCGATGGCACCGCCTCGCTCTGGTCCCACGAACCCCATCGCAAGAAGCACCAAGTCGACCTCGATGGAAAACTCCGTCCCCGCCAGCTCCACAAACTTGCCCCCTTCAAGCTTGACACGCACCCCATCGAGATGCGTCACCCGCCCGCTGTCCCCTCGGAACCGCTTGGTCATCACCGCCCAGTCCCGCTCCGCCCCTTCCTCGTGCGAACTCGACGTTCGAAGCACGAAAGGCCACTCCGGCCACGGATTGCTCGCACTGCGCGCCAACCCCGGCTTGGGAAACAGCTCCACATTCAATACGCTCTTGGCCCCGTGCCGAATCGATGTCCCCACACAGTCGGACCCCGTGTCGCCCCCGCCAATCACCACCACCCGCTTGCCCGTAGCCCAGATCGCCCCTGCCTCCGGAACCTCGTCGCTCGCGACCCGTCGGTTCTGCTGCGCTAAAAACTCCATCGCAAAGTGGACCCCACCCAGCGCTCGCCCCTCCACAGGCAAATCCCGTGGCGCTCGGGCCCCGCCCGTCAGCACCAGCGCGTCAAAACGCTCCCGTAGCTCCACAACGTTGGCTCCAATGTCCGCGCCTGTCTCGAAACGTACCCCCTCCGCAGTCATCTGCGCCACGCGCAGATCAAGCAGCCCCTTTTCCAGCTTGAAGTCCGGTATCCCATACCGCAGCAGTCCCCCTACACGATCGTCGCGCTCGTACAACGTCACGTCGTGCCCCGCTCGTGCAAGCTGCTGCCCACACGCCATCCCCGCAGGCCCCGCTCCCACTACCGCGACACGCTTCCCCGTGCGATGCGCTGCTACCTCAGGTTCCAGCCGACCCGTCTGGATCGCATGATCCGCAATCGTCCGCTCCACCACCTTGATGGTCACCGGCGTGTTGTCGATGTTGAGCACACACGACGCTTCACAAGGAGCCGGACAGACACGTCCCGTCACCTCAGGGAAATTGTTGGTCTCATGAAGGCGCACCACAGCCTCGTCGAGCTTGCCACGGTACACCAGGTCGTTCCACTCGGGGATCAGGTTGCCGAGCGGACAGCCCTGGTGACAGAACGGAATCCCGCAGTCCATGCAGCGCGACGCCTGCTTGCATACGTCGTCTTCGGACGCGTGCAGCGTGAACTCTCTCCACTCCTTGACGCGCTCTTCAACAGGACGTTCCTTCTCTTTGATGCGCTCAAGCTTCAGAAATCCGCGAGGATCACCCATGGTCCACCGCCTTCTTCTCGACGCCAGCGCGAGCCAGCACCTTCTTGTACTCCGTCGGGACCACCTTCACAAACTTGGAACGGACCTGCTCCCATGATGCAAGCAGTCGTTGTCCCTTGGCACTCCTCGTGTGCGCCACATGCTCGGACACCAGATGCCGCACTTGCTCGGCTTCGTCCCCTTCCCCAAGCGGCTCAATCTCGATCATGGCCTTGTTGCATCGTCCCGCAAAACCACCATCCTCGTCGTACACATACGCCAGACCACCGCTCATGCCAGCACCGAAATTCCGTCCCGTAGGACCCAGTACCACCACCACTCCACCGGTCATGTACTCGCAGCCATGGTCGCCAATTCCCTCGACCACTGTCGTGGCACCGCTGTTACGCACCGCAAACCGTTCCCCTGCACATCCGCAAAAGTACGCTGTTCCACTGGTCGCTCCGTAAAGCACCGTGTTGCCCACAATGACATTGTTCTCCGCCTTGAAGCGCGCTCGGGGTGGGGGACGGATCGCCAGCACTCCTCCTGAAAGCCCCTTTCCCACGTAGTCGTTGGCATCCCCCTCCAGCACGAGCAGCATCCCCCGCACCGCAAACGCACCAAAACTCTGCCCGGCGGTCCCGCGCGCCTCGATGGTGATGGTCCCCTCAGGAAGCCCCTCGGCCCCAGTCCTCTTTGCAATCTCGCCAGCCAACATGGCTCCAAAAGCGCGATCCTTGTTCTGGATATCCACCTGCATCGACGAGGGCTCGCGGTACTTGAGAGATAGTCGCGCCGCTTCGATAAGCGTGTGATCCAGCACCCCCGCAAGACCGTGATCCTGCTCCTCACACGACGACAACACCGCTCCGGCATCTGCAACCTGCAGTAGGTCGGAGAAGTCCAGCAGACGCGCCTTTGCATGCCCAATGTTCGCTCGCGGCGCTATGCAGTCGACGCGTCCTATCATTTCACCGAGCGTCCTGAAGCCTAGGCTTGCCATGATCTGACGGAGCTCCTCGGCAACAAAGAAGAAGTAGTTGATCACGTGTTCCGGCTGCCCCTTGAACCTGGCACGGAGCACCGGATCCTGCGTCGCCACCCCCACAGGACACGTGTTGAGATGGCACTTGCGCATCATCACGCAGCCCGAAGCTACCAGTGGAGCCGTTGCAAATCCGAACTCGTCGGCACCAAGAAGCGCTCCAAAGGCCACGTCGCGCCCCGTCTTGAGCTGCCCATCCACCTGCACTCGCACCCTGCCACGCAACTCGTTCATCACCAGGACTTGCTGGGTCTCCGCAAGACCGAGCTCCCACGGCACGCCAGCGTGCTGAATGGAGGACAGTGGTGACGCTCCCGTACCGCCGTCGAACCCTGCAATGGTGATCCCGTCGGCATGCGCCTTGGCAACCCCCGCTGCTATGGTGCCTACTCCCGACTCGGCTACGAGCTTGACGCTGATCTTGGCGTTGGGATTGGCGTTCTTTAGGTCGAATATCAGCTGCGCCAGATCCTCGATGGAGTAGATGTCGTGATGAGGAGGAGGCGAAATGAGCGTCACACCAGGCGTCGAGTGCCGAACCTTGGCAATGACCTCGTCGATCTTGTGCCCTGGAAGCTGTCCGCCTTCGCCTGGCTTCGCCCCTTGAGCCACCTTGATCTGGAGCTCGTCGGCATTCACTAGGTAGTGCGTGGTCACTCCAAACCGTCCCGATGCCACCTGCTTGATCGCACTTCGTCGCGAGTCGCCGTTCTTGTCCGGGATAAACCGGGTCGGGTCCTCGCCTCCTTCTCCAGTGTTGCTCTTTCCACCAAGACGGTTCATGGCAATGGCAAGGTTCTCGTGGGCCTCCTTGCTGATGCTCCCAAAAGACATCGCCCCGGTGCAGAAACGACGCACAATGGTCGCTGCAGGCTCCACCTCGTCGAGCGCAATAGGCTCGTTCACCGCCCGAAAGTCCCAGAGACTGCGGATAGTCACAGGACCGGTCGTCTGGTCGTTGATCTCCCGCGCATAGTCGGCATAGGACTTCGCATCCGACAGGCGTACAGCTTTTTGAAGAGCGGCAATACTCGCAGGAGTCCAAAGATGCCGCTCTCCAGCAACCCGCCAAGCGTATACCCCGCCTACGTCGAGCTGCGCCGATGGGTCGACCGCACCCACAGCGGCAGGACGCTCCTCAGCAAACCCAAAGGCATGACGTCGCACCGCTTCGTCGGCAATCTCAGCGAGCCCGATGCCGTCCAAGCGTGACAGGGTGCCTGGGAAATAGCGCTCCATCACCCCCTTGCCAATGCCAATGGCCTCAAAGATCTGCGCGCCTTGGTAGCTCGAAAGAGTGGAGATCCCCATCTTGGACAGGATCTTCAACAGTCCTTTTCGCAAGGCGTACAGGTAGTTCTTCGTGGCCGTGGCCGTGTCGGTCACTGCACCGAGCTCCTTGGCAGCGGCAAGCTGATGGATGGTCTCAAGGGCAAGGTAGGGATTGACGGCCCCCGCACCGAACCCAATGAGGAGCGCCATGTCGGCCACTTCGCGAGGATCGGCCGACTCGCACATAAGGCCGCAGCGGACACGCTTGCCCACCCGAATGAGCGAGTGGTGCACTGCCGCCACCGCAAGAAGACTGGGGATTGCCACATGGACTCGGTCGGTCCCGCGGTCGCTGACAATCAAGATGGAGGCGCCTTCATCGACAGCCTTCGCAGCGGAGGCGCACAGGTGATCGAGCGCAGAGGCGAGCCCGTCGCCGTTGGGGTCGAAGAGCGCAGGAAGGGTCACGCACTTGAAGTCGACGATGGGGTTCTGTCGAAGCTTCGAGATGTCGCTGTTGGTCAGGATGGGATGCGGCAGTTCGAGCATGCGAGCCTGGCGTGGCACTTCATCGAGGAGATTGCCTTCGCCGCCCACACAGCTCACCAGGGACATCACAAGCTCCTCCCGGATCGGATCGATGGGGGGGTTGGTCACCTGGGCAAACTGCTGCTTGAAGTAGCGGAAAAGTGACTGCGCACGGTTGCTGAGGACCGCCAGAGGCGCATCGTTTCCCATACTTCCAATGGGTTCCTCTCCATTGGTAGCCATAGGGGCGAGCAGCACCCTGAGGTCTTCGCGGGTGTAGCCGTAGGCGCGCTGGAGCCGTTCGCGTTCCCCTCGGTCGAGCGTGTAGATAGGGGGAGCCTCAGGAAGCGTAGTGATGTCGATCTTGTTTTGCGCGACCCACTCGCCGTAAGGCTTTCGAGATGCAACCTGGGTCTTGATTTCCTCGTCCGCAATCACCCGTCCCTGGGCCACGTCCACAAGGAACATCTTGCCAGGCTGGAGCCGTCCCTTCTCAATGATGTCCTCCTGGTCGAAGTCGAGGACTCCAAACTCGCTGGCCATCACGACAAGGCCGCTGCCCGTGATGACGTATTTGGCTGGACGTAAGCCGTTGCGGTCGAGGGTGGCGCCAACAAGGGTACCGTCCGTGAACATCAGTGCTGCGGGCCCGTCCCAAGGCTCGACGAGCGCTCCATGGTACTCGTAGAAGGAGCGCTTTTCCGCAGACATGTCGGTCTGTGTTGTCCACGCCTCGGGGACCAGCATCATCATGACGTGGGGAAGGGTTCTGCCTCCAGCGACCAGGAAATCGACCACGTTATCAAGGGACGCCGAGTCGCTTCCACCTGGGGTGATGATAGGTTTGAAGTCGTTGAGGTGCTCGGAGAACACGTCACTGGCGAGCAGCGCTTCGCGGGCGGCCATCCAGTTCATGTTGCCACGAAGGGTATTGATCTCGCCGTTGTGCGCGATGCGGCGGTACGGGTGGGCGCGCTCCCAGGTGGGGAAGGTGTTGGTGCTGAAACGGGAGTGCACGAGGGCGAGCGACACTTTGACGTCGTCTTCGCGCAGCTCTGGGTAGAAGGTGTCGAGAAGCTCGGGGAGGGCGAGTCCTTTGTAGACGAGGGTTTTGGACGAGCAGCTGGCGATGTAAAAATCGCTGCCGGCGAAGCGTTCCGCGCGCTTGCGGATCATGAACAGCGTGCGCTCGAAGGACGCGGCAGGACACATGCGACCGATGGCGAGCTGTCGGATCATCGGCATCGACTGGAGGGCGACGGGGCCTAGCACGGAGGGGTCGGTAGCGATATCGCGCCATCCGATGACTTTTTGGTTGTGGTAGCGGATCGAGTCCTCGAGGACCCGCATTTGCTGCTGACGGCGCTCGCGGTTTTGGGCGAGAAAGACCATCGCGATGCCGTAGTCGCCGGCGAGGGGCAGCTCGATGTGGTGCCGGTGGTTGGCACGTTCGAGGTAGCGGTGTGGGATCTGGAGGAGGATCCCCGCGCCATCGCCGGTGCACGGGTCGCAGCCTTTTGCGCCCCGGTGGGAGAGACGACGAAGGATTTCAAGAGCTTTAGCCACCACGTCGTGTGAAGGAGAGTGGCACAGCTCAGCGACGAACCCGAGCCCGCAGGCGTCGTGTTCGTGGGCAGGATCGTAAAGGCCTCGAGCGGACGGTAAAGCCATTGGCGGGAGTATGATGCGACCTAACGCGCCGCAACAAGTAGAATCCCCCTGCGGGGGGCAAAAAGTGTAGCGGCTCGTTAGGTCACGGGGGCCCACGACTTCCGCAGACCTCACCCCCCCCAACCCCCCTCTCCCTCGACATTGTCCTTACCCATTCGGGCAAGGACAATCGTCTTCGAGCGAGGGGGGAGGAGAGCCACTTGTCCCGCAGTTCCGAGCCCCCCGCAGTTCCGAGCCCCCCGCAGT
>CAITRH010000768.1 GCA_903894755.1 uncultured delta proteobacterium | reverse complement strand
TGAGGGCGATCAGACCATCGACCGCGAAGATCAGACCATCGAGGGGTCCTCGATCGAACGATCGACAAGGGCGATGACCTGATCGCCCTCAACGATGGGTCCACGGTCCAAAATCGTGGAACCAGGACGCTCGGAGATGAAAGCGTCGCCACAAATCGTCGACCCACGGTTCAAAATCGTGGAGCCAGGAAGCTCGGAGATGAAAGCGTCGCCTCGAATCGTCGCTCCGCGATTTTAAATCGTGGAACCGGGACGGTCGGGGACGGAAGCATCGCGATCGGGGACGGAAGCGTCGCGCTCGACAGTCGGTCCACGCTTGTCGACAATGGAAGGATAGCCAAGCGTCGTGGAATGAACTCGGTCTCTGACGCTTGCCTGCGGGGTCAAGACGACGTGACGCTTGCGCGGCGGCTTCTTAGACTTGTACGCTCTCATCCTATGGCCATCGTCAACAGCGTCGACGCAGTCAAAAAGGACCTGGCAGGACTGGATGCCATGCAGGTCATCACCAACACCCTTCCCACCCCAGGTCAACTCGTTGCCGTCCGGCAGCGCCGGTACGTCGTGACCCGCATTCTCGACAGTCCACTCCCGTCGCCATCTTTCGCCACCCCACCGACAACCCGCCCGCAGCACCTGCTGCACCTGCAGTCCATCGATGACGACGGCCTCGGCGAGGAGCTTGTGGTTCTTTGGGAGGTCGAGCCTGGAACGCAGATTTTCGAGCGGACCCTGCTCCCCGATCCGGCCCGCGGACTGGACGATCCCGCGCTGCTCGACGCGTTCCTCGATGCGGTTCGCTGGAGCGCCGTGGCTTCGGCCGATGTGCGCTCGTTCCACGCGCCGTTCCGGAGCGGCATCACCATCGAGGACTACCAGCTCGAGCCACTGGTCCGCGCCGTGGAAATGCCCCGTGTGAGCCTCCTCATTGCCGACGACGTCGGGCTGGGGAAAACTATTGAAGCCGGCCTTGTCGCCCAGGAGCTGCTGCTGCGCTACCGAGCCCGCACGCTGCTCGTTGTCTGCCCGGCGGGACTGCAGATCCAGTGGCGCGACCAGATGCGCGATAAATTCGGCCTCGAGCTGCGCATCATCGACACAGAAGCGCTCAGAGAGCTGCGGCGACGACGCGGGTTGGGCGTCAACCCCTGGACTCAGTTTCCTAGGCTCATCACCTCCATCGACTACCTGAAACGCGACCGCGCTATGCGTCTCTTTCGCGAAGCGCTCCCAGCCCCGGGCGAGTCCACCTACCCGCGACGCTTCGACCTGCTCATTGTCGATGAGGCGCACAACGTGGCGCCAGCTGGACGAGGCAACTACGCCATCGACTCGCAACGAACCGACTGCATTCGCACCCTCGCGCCGCACTTCGAGCACAAACTCTTTCTCACTGCAACCCCGCACAACGGCTATACGGAGAGCTTCTCGGCGCTCCTCGAGCTGCTCGACGACCAGCGGTTTCACCGCGGGATGGCGCTCGACCGCGCCCAGCTCGATCGCGTCCTGGTGCGCCGTCTCAAGAGCGAGCTGCCCAAGGACAACCTTGGACGTCCTCGCTTCGCGCCCCGCTCGCTCGAGGCCATCGAAGTGGATTTCCCCGCCGACGAGCAGCACGCGCACGACCTGCTGCAACAATACGCAAGACTGCGCAGTGCATCGGACGGTGACGACGACAAGGGGTCCCACGCGCTCGCTGCCGTGTTTGTGATGAAGCTGCTCAAAAAGCGCCTTTTCTCATCGCCCGAGGCGTTTCATCTGACGCTCCGAACGCACCTCGAGAGCGTGACGCGCGGCGGTGCCGAAAAGAGCCCGACCAAGCACGTCACGGAAGGGATCCTGCGTCGCGAGATCGAGCGGGTGGAGGAGGACTTCGTGGAGGACGACCTCTATGAAGAGGAGACGGACTCGCTGGTCCGCACGACCTCCCAGGTACTGCGTCCACTGTCGAAAGCGGAGCAGGAGATCACGGGCGAGCTGCTAACCTGGTCCGAGCGTGCCAGCGCGACCCTCGATGCGAAGGCGAAGGCGCTGTTCTCTTGGCTTGACTCCAACGTACGTCCAGAAGGGAAATGGACTGAAACGCGGGTGATCGTGTTCACCGAGTACCGCGCGACGCAGAAGTGGCTGGAAGGGAAGCTAGCTGCGCGGGGCTTCACGCACGACGAGCGTCTGCTTACACTGTACGGAGGCATGAGTCCAGACGACCGCGAGCGCATCAAGCACGCGTTTCAGGCTGACCCGACAGTGTCGAAGGTACGGATTCTTCTTGCCACCGACGCGGCCTCGGAGGGGATCGACCTACAGAACCACTGCTCGCGGCTGTTCCACTACGAGGTCCCGTGGAATCCGAACCGCATGGAGCAGCGCAATGGCCGCGTCGACAGGCACGGACAGAAGGCGGAGCGGGTTGAGATTTTCCACTTTGTAGGAAAGGGCTGGAGGGAACAGCGTGCGGGAAAGGACGCAGACCCGGGGAGTCTTGCAGGCGACCTGGAGTTTCTGTTTCGCGCGGCGAGGAAGGTCGATCAGATCCGCGAGGACCTAGGCAACGTTGGCGAGGTGATCCAGACGCAGATCGAGGAAGCGATGCTTGGCAGGCGTCGAAAGCTCGAACCAGAGAAGACAGCGCGGCGCAGTTCGGCGGCAAAGAAGATGATCACGTTTGAGAGGCAGCTAGCGGAGCGTCTGCGCAAGCTGACCGAGCGTCTTGGAGAGAGCCGGCGCGCATTGCATCTTGATCCCGAGGCGGTAAGGGCGGTGGTGGATACAGGACTTGTGCTTGCAGGGCATCCGCAGCTACAGCCGTGGGAGATGGGAACCCAGCGTGTCTGGATGGTTCCGGAGCTTAGGGGCACGTGGGCGAGCTGTCTAGAGGGGCTGCGTCACCCGCACACGGGACAGAAGCGTCCTGTCACGTTCGACGAGGAGCTGGCGCGAGGGCGAGACGACATTGTGCTGGCACATCTTGGTCACAAGCTGGTGCAGCTTTGCGTGGGTCTTCTACGAGCTGAGATGTGGGCACCGGAGAGCCAACGGAAGCTGTCGCGGGTATCGGCGCGGGTGGTGACGAAGATGGAGCGGCCGATGCTGATTGCGTATGCGCGGCTGGTGGTGCTTGGGGGGGACAATGGGCGACTGCACGAGGAGGTGATAGTGGCAGGTGGGGAGATCGATGGTGGGAAGTTCGTACGCAGTGAGCCGAAGGCGCTCGGGCGAGCGCTTGATCAGGCGTCACGGGAGCTGCCGCGGAGGGTGCCATTGGAAGTCGAAGCGCGTCTTGTGGAGCAATGGCCGGAGCATCGCGCGGCGGTGGAGGCGGCCCTGGAGGCACATGCGAGGGGGCTACAGGACGGGCTTCGGAGTCATCTTGAGGCCCGGTGCAAGAAGGAGATAGGCGACCACGAGGCGGTTTTGCGCGAGCTTGAGCGGGCGCTGCAGGAGGAGTTGACGTCCGTTGTACAGTTGGAGCTGTTCGACACACGGGAGCGGGAACAGTGGGAGCGCAATCGCGAGTCGATGAGGGCCCGGCTGGTGACGGTGGATGGGGAGATCAGGAGGGAGACGGAGGCCATTAGGGCGCGGTATGGGACGCTGACACCGAGGCTGTTCCCGGTGGCGATTTCGTACTTGGTGCCGTTGTCGCAGGTGGGCCGGATGGGCGGGTGAGCGTTATTGGCTAGCTTTGAGGAGCTCGGCAAGGACGGCAGCGAAGTCCTCAGTTTGTCCGGCACGTCCTCGCAGGTGGGTCCGAGCCGCGTTCTGCCGCGACCCAGGGTTACCCCGTGAGTTGTTCGACAGCCCCGAAGGGGCGAATCAATTCAGCCCAGGGTGGGTAACCCTGGGTCGTGGGTGTCGCGGGTCGGACCGTGGGTCGGACCCCGGTTCGGAACCTGCGGTTTTCAAAATGGGGTTGGTTTAACCTCCGCGGCGACGGCAGCCTTGCCTTACGGGATGTGCACGGGATTTCTTTTTTCTTTTGAACCCTCCCTCGCTGCGTGGCGTAGCCTCGTCCCATCGGAGCTTCGAGACCCCCATGGCAGACTGGCGACTCACCTTCAAGCAGAGCTTCCTACACGAGCTCAACACGTTCGAGCCCAAGCTCGCTGCATCGGTCCTCAAAAAACTCGACATCCTGAGCGAAGACCCAACCCCTGACGCCAAAACCAAAAAGCAGCTCAAGTACCTCGATGGAAAACTCCATCGGCTCCGCGTCGGCGACCTCCGCGTGTTCTACACGTTCCAGTCTCCCTACGTCAGCCTGCTCGCCGTCAAGCGCCGAGACGAGCACACCTACGACGATGAAGACATCCCAGCCGAGTTCCTCGGCGGCACCAGCGGCAGCAGCACCCAGCTCCCCACCGCAACGACCTGGAGCTCCTGGCTCGAGCCCTCAAAGTCCAAAGCGGCTCCCCTCCGTCGTGCCATCGACAAAGTACTGCTCACCGCACTGAAGGTCCCCGAGGCGTTTCACGACGCGCTCATGAAGGTCGCTACAGAGGACGATCTCCTCGATTGCCCAGTCCCTCAGGACATCCTCGGCAAGGTGATCGATGCAGTCCTGGGACGTCCCATCGAGCAGGTCGCCGCGCAGCCCGATCTGCTGGTCAACGAGCCGGACGATCTGCTGCGCTACCGCGAGGGGGATCTGCTGGCGTTCCTCCTGCGCCTCGACCCGGACCAGGAGAAACTCGCACGCTGGGCTGTCACCGCCCAAGGAGCCACCTTGCTCAAGGGAGGACCAGGAACCGGCAAGAGCACCGTAGCGCTGTATCGCACGCGGGAGGTCCTTGCAGCGCTGAAGAAGGCGAAAATCGAGACGCCCCGGATCCTCTTCACCACCTACACGCGCGCCCTCACCCGCGTCTCCGAACAGCTCCTCGAAGCGCTTGTCGGCAAAGACGAGATGAAGCACATCGAGGTGAAGACAGCCGACGTAGTCCTTCGCGCCATCGCGGTCGACGGTGGCGCATCGAACGTCATCGCCAGGGATCTCAAGCAGCGACTCCCGCGCCTCATCGAGCAGGCCGCCTTCCAGGGGAGCGCCCTCAAGGTGACCTCGCAGCGGGAGGCCATCGCGAAAATGACCCGAGAATTCCTCCTCGAGGAAATCCTCTCCGTCATCGAGGGGCGCGGCCTTGCAACACTCGAGGACTACCAACATGCCGCACGTCCAGGACGTCGCGTGTCGCTCACCAAGATGCAGCGCGAGGCCGTATGGCGGGTGCACGAGACCCTGCAAGTGGACCTCGTGGTCCGCGGAGAGACAACCTGGGAGGGGTGGCGCAAACGCGCCGCGGAGCGGGTCCAGTCGGGAGAAGTGCCGCCCACCTACGACGCTGTGCTCATCGACGAGGCGCAGGACCTCGCACCGGTTGCCATCGCCGCGCTCGTAGGGCTCTGCAAGCGGCCGAGCGGCGTGTTCCTTGCGGCCGACGCGAACCAGTCCATTTACGGCGCGGGGTTCCGCTGGAGCGACGCGCACGCGTGGCTGAAGTTCAGCGGACGCACGGGCGTGCTCAAGGCAAACCACCGTTCCACCAAGGAGATCGACGAGGCCGCGGCAGCCTACATGAGGGCTGCACCAGAGGCCGCCGAGCTCGACGAAGAGCGCGTCGAAACGACCTATGTCCACGCAGGGGCCTTGCCCGCCGTGCGTGCAGTGACGAGCGCCGAGGATGAAGCGAAGCTCCTGGCGCGTTTCTTTCGCCAAGCCACCCGGTCGCTCAAGCTCGGACTCGGAAGTGCCGCAGTGCTCACCCCCACCAACGAAGCCGCTGGCAACATTGCTGCCGCCCTCAACGAGGCGCACATCACTGCGAAGCGCGTGGAAGCACAAGACCTCGATCTGACCGAACCGGGCGTCAAAGTGCTCACCCTGAAAAACGCCAAGGGGCTCGAGTTCCCCATCGTGGCCCTCGCCGGGTTCATCGGGGCCAACTACCCGTTCATCCCAGCGCAGGCAACCGACGACGAGCGCGACGAGGTCGTCGCAAAGGAGCGAAGGACCATGTTCGTCGCCATGACCCGTGCCATGCGCGCGCTGCTGGTCGTGCTCCCGGCGGAGACCGACTCCCCGTTGCTCCAGGGCTGCGTGCCCCCCGCATGGAACGACGGCCGTCAGGAGCCGAGCTGATGGAACACTCTACTGCGGCCACTGCGTCAGGTCGGAGCGGAGATGCGGGATCGCAATGACGAACGATAGGCCGTCTGGGTCACGTGCCGGAGTGTGGAGGGAGGATGCTGGGGTCAACTCCCGGTCGGCCTGGTCTGACCCTGGAACTGGCTGTCGTTCCTTAACGGAACACCAAGCACCTCTTCGATAATCAGCTGGCAGATATAGGTGCCAGGATCGATGTTGACCGCCAGGCCATCGTTGAACCACGACACTTCGTCCCCGAGACGTAGATCCACGGCGGTCGTCGAGAAGGGGCACTCCATTGCCCCCGCTGGATCCCGAGGCGTCGGCTCCGGCTCGATGATGAGGCGCTTGTCGTCCAGCGCGGCAAAGATGGCGCTGTTCGAGAGGATCATGACGTCGCAACATGCGATTTCTGGACGGGGATGGTCACCTGGTCGGGGGTCGGGAGTGTCGCCCAGATGAGCGCACCGGCGTCGCGGAAGCCGACGCGGACGCGTCCGCGCTCACGGTCCACATCTTCAGCCAGCACGAAGTAGGACTCCTGCACCCCGTTACTGCGCGCCACCACGACCGCCAGCTCGTCGCTGAACATCCCGCGCACAATGCACTCACACTGCAGCCAGCCGGACTTGATCATGCCGAACGGCCTAACCGATCGCTGTTCAGCGTCAAGCGCCGCACCCACCGGCTTGAGCGCGATGGCCGTTTTGAGCCAACTTAGATGGCTGCATCGTCGATGCGAACCGAGGATTCAAAGTGTTGACAGGGGGCGGTGACGCGCTGGGGAAGACCACCGTCGACGTCGAGTTCGGGAGAGGGCTGGGGGTGAGGGTCCGTGGCGGCACCAGGCGAAAACATCTCCCTCGACCGGCAACCCGGCAAGCAAGTGTCACCTCGGCTCCGTTGCAGACACCGGAATTCTCCAGAACCCTCCCTCGCTGCATGGCGTAGCCTCGTCCCATCGGAGCTTCGAGATCCCCATGGCCGACTGGCAACTCACATTCAGCTACCCGCAGGAGCCAAGCTGATGGAACACGTCCGCTTGCCACCGCACCTCGCTGACACAAAAGCCTGCGCAGAACACAACCAACGCATGCGCGATGGAAACCTCGTGCTCGATTGGTCCAATGTCGAGAGCGCAGATCAGCAAGCGCTGGCCGCACTGCTCGACGGGATCAACCTCGACGCCCCCCCCGATGGCCTCGCGCTCGACGCGATCCCAATAGGACTCGGCCCCCAGGTCGAGGCGATCTTGCGCGGTAACGCCCCAAAACAGAAGCAGAAAGCCCCCCGCAAGAAACCTAAGGCCGCGGCCGATGGCCCCTCCGTGTGGCGCCCAGGCAGCTCGCCCCCTAGCTCGAATACTCCCGACAAAGTGCCCAAACGCCTGCGGTCCGCCCCGCCGCCGTCGATCCTCGAAAAGGATATCCCCTCGCCCGCCAAGCTGCGCGCCGAGCTCGAAGCGAAGGTCCTTGCCGAGCTCCACGGCCCCGCCGAAGGAGAACATGAAGAGCTCGACGAGCGTAACCTCCGACCGCGGGATCGCTACCTCGTCGGCGTCATCGCCCCCCGACGCATGCGCGTCGTACGTGAGCAGATGGACTCGCTTCCCGCTGGTACGAAAGGCTCGGACGAGGACGGCACGGACGACGACGCGAACCTGTCGTCGGACACCATGTTCCCCTCGTCCATTGGACTGAGCTTCTGCGTCGCTCCAAACGCAAAGCTCCGGCTCCGCGTGCGCTGGGGACGCTACGAACGTGGCTCGAGCGAGACCAAAAAAAGCGACCTGGGACACGAAGCGACCGTCTGGCGACGTTTCCCTATGGGGGGCGAAATCGCCGATTTCTCCCCAGCGGAAGGGGCGTTTGGCCCCCTCATCGCTGACCCGAAGCAGCCCGAGGTGGTGCTCCGCGGGGTCGCTCGCCGCGTGGGCGACGTGCTCGTCGTGAGCCTCTTTCTCGTCAATACCCAGGACGAGCCCGAGAAGCTTCGCGACCGCGCTTGGCTGTTTCAACCGCAAATCGAGGTCCGCGGCGACAACCAACAGGCCCCCTTCGTCGGCAGACCGCTCGGCAGGATGATGAGCGAGGCGCTCGCCCGCGACGAGGACCGCGCCGTCGCCATGCTCTATCGTGATCGCATCGAGTTCGCCGTAGGCCACGGCACCGGCGTCTCGGCGCAGGAGTCGAACGAGCCCACACACGCGACCGTGGTCCATACCCGCATCGTCCCGCGCTACGAGCTTTCGCAACGCGAAGCGCGCTGCCCGCCCAACGGAACCACAAGCCCAGTCCAAGACCCAAACCTCGCCGGACTCGAGCTCGACATGAAAGAGCTCGCCCAAACCCCGGAGCTCGCCCGAAAGCTCGAACCGCTCATCGTCGCCTACCAACGCTGGATCGAAGCGCAGGAAGCGCTCCTCCTCGCCCCGAGCGCGCGCCTCCACGGCTTCGAGGATATCGCTAGGAAAAACCTCGCCGAGTGCCGGCGCGCTCTGCAACGTCTGGCCGAAGGCATCGACCTCCTTGCCTCCGATCAACAAGCCGCGGACGCGTTTCGCTTCGCCAACCGCGCCATGTGGCTCCAGCGTATCCACACGGTCTTCGCCGAGCGCATGCGCCGCGGGGACGCCATCACCCTCGAAGACATCGATATCCCCGAGAACCGAAGCTGGCGCACGTTCCAGCTCGCCTTCGTGCTCCTCACAATGGTCGGCCTCACAAAGCTCGATCACCCCGATCGTACCGACCCGGTCCTTGCAAGTGCCGACTTGCTCTGGTTTCCTACTGGCGGCGGCAAGACCGAGGCGTACCTAGGTTGCACTGCCTATGTCTTTGCGCTCCGAAGGCTCCAAGGCGACGTGGAAGGGCGCTCGGGCGAGCACGGTGTTGCCGTGCTGATGCGGTACACGCTGCGACTCCTTACACTGCAGCAGTTCCAACGGGCTGCGACGCTCATCTGCGCCTGCGAGGAGATACGCCGGGAAGCGCAAGAACAAGGCGACTCCCGCTGGGGCCACGAGCCTTTCCGCCTTGGCCTCTGGGTCGGCGCTCGGACCACTCCCAACCGTACCGAGCACGCCAACGAGGCCCTCAAACAGGAGCGAAAGGCCTCGGCCTCCATGGGGAGCATGTTCGCAGGACATGGATCGCCCGTGCAACTCAAAAGCTGTCCTTGGTGCGGCACCGCCATCGACCCTGGAAAACACATGCGAGTCGATGGGTTCGCCAAAGGGGCTGGACGCACCCTCGTCTTCTGTGGCGATGAGCGTGGCAACTGCCGCTTCTCCGCGAGACGCTCCCCTCACGAGGGGATCCCAGTCCTCGTGGTCGACGAGGAAATCTACCGCCGTCTCCCGTCGCTCCTCATTGCAACGGTCGACAAGTTCGCACAAATGCCCTGGAACGGGCAGGTCCAGATGCTCTTTGGACACGTGACCGGTCGCTGCACGCGCCACGGATTCCGCTCGCCCGAAACCCAAGACTCGGACAGTCATCCCAAGTCCGGCGAGCTCGAGCCCGCAAAGACTGTGGTCCACGGTCCACTCCGACCGCCGGACCTCATCATCCAAGACGAGCTCCATCTGATCAGCGGTCCGCTCGGCACGTTGACTGCGCTCTACGAGACCGCCATCGACGACCTATGCACATGGGAGGTCGCTGGCAAGCGTGTGCGCCCCAAGGTGATTGCGTCTACAGCCACAGTGCGCCGCGCCCGCGAGCAGGTGCACGCGCTGTTTGCCAGGCAGCTTGCCGTGTTCCCGCCACAAGGTCTTGACGCGGGAGACGACTTCTTTGCTGTCGAGCGAAGCAACACCGAGGTCCCAGGACGTCTCTACCTCGGCATTTGCGCGCCGGGGCGACGGCTCAAGGCAGCGATCATCCGCGTTTATGTGGCGTTCCTGACCGGGGCGCAGTCGCTTTACGCGCGCTACGGCAAGCACGCGGACCCATGGATGACACTGGTGGGCTACTTCAGCTCACTGCGCGAGCTGGCCGGCACTCGACGCCTTGTCGACGACGACATCCGCACGCGCGCCTTTCACATGGACCGCCTGGGACTCAGTCGCCGCAGCCTCGGGGAGCCAAAAGAGCTCACCTCGCGCTTAGGCGCTACCGAGATCCCTGCGCTTCTCGATCGGCTCGAGGTCCCCTTCGACCCAAGCAAGACAGAACATGGCGACAAGACGCGCCGTGTGCGTCCCATCGATGTCCTGCTTGCAACGAACATGATCTCGGTCGGCGTGGACGTGAAGCGGCTTGGGCTCATGGTCTGCGCAGGACAGCCTAAGACCACTGCCGAGTACATTCAGGCGACCAGCCGCGTGGGTCGATCGCATCCAGGGATAGTCTGTACCATCTACAACTGGGCACGTCCCCGCGACCTGTCCCACTACGAGACCTTCGAGCACTACCATGCAACGTTCTACCAACACGTCGAGGCGCTCAGCGTGACCCCCTTTGCCTCACGAGCCCTGGACCGCGGCCTCTCTGCGCTGCTCGTGTCGCTCCTTCGCCAGACCGGCCCCGCAATGAACCCCAACGCTGCTGCTGCCAACCTTGCGCCCGCAAGCCTGGAGGTCAACCGAGCCATCGACATCATCGTACGCCGCGCTGAGCACGTGGAACCCGAACGTGACGTCGGCAGCCAAGTGCGTCAGGCGCTCACGCTTCGCCTCCAGGAGTGGGATGCAAAGGCAAAGCAGAAACCTGGGAGCGCGAAGCTGGGCTACAAGCCCGAAAAGGACGGACAGACCGAGGGGCTGCTGGAACGCGCAGGGATTGGTCCCTGGTCAACCTTTACCTGTTTGAACTCCCTGCGGGACGTGGAGCAGACAGTAACGCTGCTCTTCGATGAGGGCCGCATGGATGATGCGCCGGGAGGCGAACCGGGCGAACCGGAGACACCGCGATGACCATCCTTGAAAAGCGCCTGGGCGAACTACGGCCGACGCAGCTAATCCACAGCTTTGGCATCGGCTCGATCATCGACCTGCCACACTTCTCCGTGATGCTCCTTGGGCTCGACGACTGGCCCGAGGGCTACTGCGGCTCCATTGCCGAGGACCGCCTACTGCGCGCCGTACAGGCGCGTCTTGGACCGCAGGTGCAGAAGCTAGCCTCCCCGCCGTTCGAGCCCGACAACGATGGCGTCTTCGCTCCCAACGGGCTGCGGATCGGAATTCCGGTTGCAACCTTTCCAAGGGTTCTCCGCTGTCCGTTCTGTTCCCTGCTCGCTCCCTTGGACCGTTTCAGGCTCAAGACTGTCCCGGGCCGTCCCGACCTGGCAAAGTATATTCATGCCAACTGCAACAAGGCCCGCGAGCCTACGGTGTTGCCGGCGCGCTTTCTCGTGGCATGCACAAGGGGTCATGTCGACGACTTCCCATGGCACGAGTTCGTGCACGACGGGCCATCGGCTTGTCCCAGCGACCTGCATCTGGACGAGCGGGGGGGGACCGAAGCGAGCGACGTGCTTGTTCGCTGCCGGACCTGCGGCAAGGGACCACGACCGATGTCCGACGCGTTCGGGGCTGGGGCCAAGCTTCCAGCCTGCCGTGGACGTCGCCCGCACCTGCGTGACTTCGAGGGGTGCACCGACCTACCGAAAGCGATCCTACTGGGCGCATCCAACGGCTGGTTTGCCATCTCGCTGTCGGCGTTAGCAATCCCGCAATCGGGGCACGACGAGCTAGCGCAGCTGATCGAGGCGTACTGGGAGTTGCTCCAGAGGGCCAAGAGCCGGGACGTAGTCGAGTTCCTACAGAGCGAAGGGAAGCTTCCAAGGCTGTCGGCGTACGGGCCTGATCCGATCTTCGCAGCTGTGGAGGCACGACGGGCGGGGGCCATGAGAGAGGAGCCAGAGGACTTGAAGGTTCCCGAGTGGAAAGCGTTCACTGCGATGGATCCCAGCCAGCGGACAACCGACTTCGAGCTCGAGGAGGTTGCGGTTCCTGTGGATTTCAGTCCTTTCCTTGCGAGGGTGGTGCTGGTCCGACGGATTCGCGAGGTGACAGCGCTTCTTGGTTTCACGCGCATCGACTCGCCCCGGGAGCTCGGGTCCGAGGGGGAGTTGCCAAAGGAGCGCCGCATGGGGCTTGCACGGGGTCCGGCTCGTTTCGTTCCAGCGACGGAGGTACGCGGCGAGGGGATCTTCGTACAGTTTAGGCAGGACGCGCTTGTCGAGTGGTGTTGCAAGCTCGGTGAGCGGCAGGATATCCTTTTTGCGTCGCATCGAGCCTGGCGACAGCGAAGGCACATCGAGCCAGCGGAGGGGGGATTTCCGTCGCTACGTTTTGCGGTAGTGCATTCGTTTTCGCACGCGTTGATGCGACAGCTTGCGCTCGAGTGTGGGTATGCTGCGGCGAGTCTTCGCGAGCGGGTGTATGTGAGCGACGACGTATCGGACGGGCCTTTTATGGCAGGTCTGTTGATTTCGACGTCGGCTCCAGACAGCGAGGGGACTCTTGGAGGGCTTGTCAGGATGGGGAATCCCGAGGAGCTTGAGCGTCATTTGCGTGGGGCACTGGAGTCGCTGCTACTCTGCTCGTCGGATCCACTGTGTGCCGATCACGAGCCGGACAGCGACGGTGTGACTCTGCACGGAGCGGCCTGTCATGCGTGTCTTTTTGCGCCGGAGACGTCGTGCGAGAGGGGGAACAAGTACCTTGATCGCGGTTTACTGGTGACAACAGTGTGTGGAGGGCCTGGGTTTTTCGACACGCTGGGTTGTCTCACGGCCCCCTCACCTGGGTAGCCGCCTCTCACTCGGTCGATGGTGGCAAGACCCGGCTCGACGCTGGCCAGACGGGCGTTGCACACACCACGATCCCCGATCTTACGCCCGGCATCCTCACCCTGTGTTCCAATCATCGCGTCCTTGCCTCGACGGTGGAGCGCCGGAGCGACCCGATTTCGCTGATGGTCACGTAAATCCCGCGGATTCGGCTCGTTCGGCCCTTCATGGATCGCCTTCAATCGCGCATTTAAGACATCGTTGCTTGCGCTCAAAGGATCGACAAGGGCCATCGAAGCATCGATCGGGACCGTCGAACCATCGACCGCGGCAGTCGGACCACGGTTGTGAACGATGGGATGATCGACGACGGCGATCAGACCATCGACCGCGAAGATCAGACCATCGACCGCGAAGATCAGACCATCGAGGGGTCCTCGATCGAACGATCGACACGGACGATGACCTGATCGCCCTCAACGATCGGTCCACGGTGCAAAATCGTGGAACCAGGACGCTCGGAGATGAAAGCGTCGCACCAAATCGTCGACCCACGGTTACAAATCGTGGAACCAGGAAGCTCGGAGATGAAAGCGTCGCCTCAAACCGTCGACCCACGATTCAAAATCGTGGAACCAGGGCGGTCGGGGACGGAAGCAGCGCGGTCGACAGTCGGTCCACGCTTGTCGACAATGGAAGGATAAACCAAACCCATCTTGAAAACCGCAGGTTTCCGCTCGCGCAGACCTCACCCCCCCAGCCCCCCTCTCCCTCGACATCTTCCTTGCCCATGCGGGCAAGTAAAATCGTCTTCGAGCGAG
>CAITRH010000767.1 GCA_903894755.1 uncultured delta proteobacterium | reverse complement strand
GCACCGGCCTTTCATTCGCATCGCCGTCCATGGAGCCCATGGAAAAGGTCCCGGCTGCAATCTCCGCCATCCCCTCGGGACAGGCAGGCGCAGGACCAGGCGGCGCTCGAACACTGGCGCTCGGCGGAACACTGGCCGTCAAGGGCGCACTGGCCGACGACGTCGCTGGGACCACAACAACCTCGGACGGGCTCCGCAAGGCGGACAACACCACCAGCCCTGCCACCACAGCGCCTAGGCCGAGCACTCCGCCAAAGACCAGGGTCCGCCGCGTCTTCATTGGAGTCGCCGGATCCACCACCGCAGCGCGAACCGGCTGCGGTTGAAAGGTCTGGATCACGTCCACAATGGAAGTCTGAGGAGGTCCACGGAAGACCGGTCGTGCCACCCGTGCAGGCTGCGGCAATGGAGCCGGCGCGTTCTGCGGATCAAAGGTCTCGACAAGCCCTGCTATCGAGGTCTGCGGGGCTGTCACCACGGGCACCACCGGCCTGGGAACCACTGGGGCCATGCCTGCGACAGCATCGTAGAGCGCCACGACAATATCGCCCGCAGTGGTGGCTCCCCAGTATTGGCCAGCGGAGGCGCCCGTGAGCATTTCGTAGACCACCAAGCCGAGCGCCCAGATGTCCGTTTGGGCGGAGATCTCGTTCTGGATCTGGGCTCCGCGTTTGCGGGCGCGCTCACGGAACTGGGGTCCCTGCTGTTCGGGGGCAGTGTAGGCCATGGTTCCCACTTCGGTGGCGGTCTTTGCGGTCGACGGTCAGAAACAGGTTGGAGAGCTTGATGTCGCGGTGGACCACACCGTGTTCGTGGGCTTGGTCGAGCGCTTCGCCGAGCTGTTCGACCAGGGTTGCAACGAGCGCGCGCGCCATGGGACCGCGGGCGATCGCGTTGGCCATGGTTTCCCCGTCGAGGAGCTCCATGACCAGGAATGCAACCCCCAGGCGTTCGTCGACGCCACGTTTACGACAACCATGGGCGAGTGGGATACCACACCCTTGCCTCGAGTGGGTCAGGAAAGCATGTCGCCGCCCGGCCACTGACGATGGGTTTTCAGGTGGTCGACCCAAGCGCGCAGCGTGACCTCATTGGCGCGTTCGATCACGGTGCGACGCTGCTGGGAGAGCTCGATCCCGAGGAACTCGCAATACCAGGTGATGGCCTCGACCAGCCCCTCACGTCGCCCCTCCTCTTTGCCATCGGCGAAGCCTGCCTCTTTGCCGTCGGCGAAGCCCTCCTTCTTGCCATCGGCGAAGCCCTCCTCTTTACCATCGGCGAAGCCCTCCTCTTTACCATCGGCGAAGCCCTCCTTTTTGCCTCTCTTCTCGCCTCTTATCTCCCCCTTGCGAATGCGCTCCATCAACACCGGAGTGCGCTTCGCGAGCAGCGCCAAGGCAACCTCCCGATCGGCATCCGCGGCCTCGAGCAGCGCCTTGAGGCCGAGAGGACGTACGAAACACGTGGGGTCCTCGATCACCTTGGAAAGCTCATTCCAGCTCCCCTGGATCCACTCGGATACGGTCGCTGCGTTGATGTCCAAAATGAACAGCCGTCGAACTCCTCGTTTCTTGAGGAGCCGTACCTTCACCGTCACGTTTGCAACGGACTGCGAGTCGAGCACCTCGAACACCAAGTGTTCCAGCCGACGCCCCCCGGCCAATGTAAGGGCTTTGGGGAAGACGCATGCATCTGGGGCCACGTCACTATAGCGGTCGGCGCGTGTGAGCATGTCCACGGCGGCTTGGAACTCGGCACGGACGAGCGCGAAAAGGACATATGCGAGCTGTCCCGTCGCGATAGCATGCGGCTCGCGTGAGCCCATCATCTCGTAAACTTGGCCGTGCATCACCTCGAAGCGGCTTTCCGGCTGGACAATGCGTTCATCGACCGGAGGAAAAGGGGAATCCCGTCCAGGGCAGACGGCGGCGTGACTGGAGGACGCAGGCCCAGGGGCGTGCAGTTTGGCAGGGGGGGAAGACGAACGGTCCATGGGGCGAACATGGCACGCGACTGGGGAGAAGACAACCCTTGGGCCATCGGTCTGTGCGCCGGGAGTAGCCTCAAAAGGGTCAGGAAAGCATGTCGCCGCCCGGCCACTGACGATGGGTTTTCAGGTG
>CAITRH010000766.1 GCA_903894755.1 uncultured delta proteobacterium | reverse complement strand
TACCCACCCTGGGCTGATTTGACTCGCCCCTTCGGGGCTGCCGACCAACGCACGTCGCCATCCTATGTTGCCCGGGCAAGAGCCCCAGTTTCGTCCTCGTTGGAACGGACACCGCGCGTTGATTGGCAGCCCCGAAGGGGCGAGTCAAATCAGCCCAGGGTGGGTAACCCTGGGTCGCGCAGGAACGCAGACAAGCACTTCTTGGTTAACGACGCGTATGGCGGGTAGCCCTGGGTAGGGGGTCGTGAGTGTCCAAGGACTTCCGCCGCGACCTACTAGAGGTTCTGCAACCTGTGTTTTGCGGAAGCGGAAAGCATAACGAAAACGGGTCGGGGAGGGGAGGGGACCCGGGATCACGACGCTCCGGCCCCCACATGGAGGACTTGGAACAGGACGTGCTAGAAACCCTGTGGTGCGGGTCGCAGGCGCCGTGCCGGTGCGGGTCATTGCGACGGTGCGACGGCGCACGAGGAGCTGCCCGCGCTAGACCGGTGTCGACGGAGCGACGGGAGAAACACGGACGGAGCCTGTCGGAGCACGTTTAGTGGCGCGTAGGCAACGTTCGCGTGTACTAGCTGTGCGGTTAGTTGACATAAGAGTTCTTATGCGACATCTCGTACACCCTCCCCTCCCGTCGCCAGCGTCCAACGAGGCTGCCTCGAAGGACGCTACCAGCGATCAGAAGCGCCCCTACGAAACCACTCGGTTTCGACCCAAGCTCTTCGCTCGGTAGAGACGCTCGTCGGCAAGAAGAAGCAGCGCGTCCACGGAAACCTCGCCTTGGCATTCGTGAAGAGACGCAACCCCAATGCTGATGGTCGCACGGACCTCGAATCCGTCCACCGGTATCACCAGCCGCTCCACGGCTCGGCGAAGCCGCTCCGCAAACAACGCTACGTTGTTATGCTCGATGCTCCGAACAAGTACGACAAACTCCTCGCCGCCGTAGCGCGTAAGGACATCCTCGGTGCGGATTTTCCTGTTCACCTCCAACGCGACCGACTTGAGCACGGTATCGCCCGCAAGGTGCCCGTAGGTATCGTTGACCAGCTTGAAGTGGTCGAGATCGAACAGCACCACGGTCAGATACGCCTTGTGCCGGGCTGCGTAGGTAACCTCCGCAGAAAGCCTCTCCATCAGGTACTTGCGATTGAATGCCCCCGTGAGCGCATCGCGGGTCGAGGACTCATAGAGCTGCCGAGCCAAGGCCTCCGCAGACTCGTCGATCACCAAAAAGGTCAAGAGAACATTAGGGCCAACTTGGATCTGGTCGCCCGGCTGCAACTCGGTGCGCGCAAGGATCCGCTCCCCCGCGACAAACGTCCCGTTCGTCGATTCCATGTCCTCCACAAAGAAGCGCCCATCATGGGAGCGCGCCACAAGCGTGTGCTGACGGCTCACCCCCGCGTCGTCCATCCGCACGTGAACGTCGCGCCCCCGTCCAATGATGGTCTCGCGCTGCTCGAGACGAAACACTTGCCCAGCGTTGAAACCATTGACCACCGTCAGAAGCGCTCGGTGGGGCTGGCCTGCCTCGTGCAATTGCGAGGGAAGATCGATGGAGACCTCGGTGCTTCGAGAGGTCTGCGTGTCCTCGGTGAGCCAATCCGAGTCCACCGCGCTGGTGCGCGCCGAACGAGCCGTCAGCGGCGCCGCCTCAGACGCGCGAGGAAGGGTCAGGCTGCTAAATTTCTCGGTCTGCTTGCGTTCCTCACTCATGCGCTGCAGTGCGCCGCCAAGTGCCCCTGCCCCCCGGACGTCGCATCCTCTTGACCTACCTTAGCGAGGAACAGAGCGCCGCAAAAGAGGTTCATCGGTTCGGCTTCCACGGCACATCGTCGACCCCAGCCTCGACATTGGCTCGCCTGGCAAGGATAAAAAGAAGGTCACTCAGGCGATTGAGGTAAATCACCAGCTCGGACCGCGCCGGTGCGTCGGTCAACACAAGCACCGCACGCTCGGCCCGCCGACATACCGTGCGTGCTACATGGAGCGACGCCGCCTGCGGACTCCCCCCAGGCAGTACGAAAAAACGCAGCGGAGGGACCGCGGTCTCGGCCTCGTCGATCGCTCGCTCGAGACGCGTGATGTCCGACTCGCCGAGTTTTGGCATGTTCAGCTTGTCCTCTTTGCCAGGGACACACGCGAGCTCGGCCCCAAGAGTGAACAGATCCACCTGAACAGCCGCAAGAACCGCGTCGCTTGACGGACCCAAACCGGTGGCCCGGGCCAGGCCGATGACCGCATTGGTTTCGTCGACTGTGCCGTAGGCTTCGACCCGCGCCGACGCCTTCGGGACACGTCCCCCGCCAAAGAGTCCTGTAGTGCCATCGTCACCGGTCTTCGTATAGAGCTTCATCACTGCGCGTGTAGGGTGCGGTGGCCTGGAAGAAAAGATGCACGGCGGCAAAGGTCAACGCCGCAACGCCGGTGCGCCCGAAGCGGCCGCGGGCGGCCCCTTAATTGGATCAGGCGGATCGAACGGACCCGCGGTCCACCATGCTGCGGCCACAACAAAGAGTGCCAGCCCTAGCGCCGGTAGCCATAGCGGTGACTTGGGCTCATCGGAAACATGTGTTGCGTGGGAAGCGCTCATGGCGTGCCCCTGTTCTACAGGACCCCCCCTCGTGTCAAGAGAGATTCAATGGACGCCGCAAAAATGCGTCTCCTCGACCCCCGCAAACTCTCACGAGGCGCTATCCTATGCCCACCATGCGATGGCCCCTAGCTTCCTTGCTCGCCCTTGCCTTTTTGTCGCCACTCCGAGGGAGCCTGGCAGGGCCGGTCTCTCCCCTCCCCTCCCCTTCCTCTCCCCTCCTCTCCCCTTCCTCTCCCCTCCCCTCCCCTCCCCTCCCCGTTGCCACTCCCCTCGCCTCCCCCTCTGCATTGCCCGAGCATCCGCTGGTCCGCGCGCGCCAAGGGATCGTTGTCCTCGAACGTCGCGGTGTGCCTCTTGCCGTAGGGACCGTGCTCGAGGGCGACGGGCGCATCCTGACCTCCCTGTCGTCGCTCGGCGGAATCAATACCGCCGATATTCGCTATGCCGACCGAACTGCCGTGGTTGGACGCGTGGGACATCGCGACCCCACCTGGGACTTCGCCCTTCTCATTCCTCAATCGGGACGCTGGTCAAGCGGACTGCGGGCCAGTGAAGTGGACCCCGCTCTCACCGATGTGCGCGCCGTCGTGTTGCGCGCGGGGGGGCCTTTCCTCGTCTCCGCACCGCTCCGAAGCCGTCCCACCCTCCTGTCGGCCAATCCTCGCGATCCGGTGTTGCTCGCCCTCCTCGACCATCCGGTCTCCTATGGCCTCGCTCGTCCCGGATCTCCGCTGCTCGACCCCCACGGACGTGTGACCGGCATGTACATCGTTGCCTGCCGGCCGACACCCGGGCCTTGCGCGCCCCTGGTCGCAGCGGCGCCGGTGCTTCCCATACGACGGTTCCTCGCATCGACGCCGCCCGACGCCGTCTCCCCTGCCCCGTGGTTGGGGATTCGAGGCGAGCCCCAGGCATCTGGTACCGTGCGCGGCGTGCGGATTCTTGCGGTAGCGCCCGACAGTCCCGCGGAGAAGGCGTCCCTCAAACCCCTCGACGTGATCGCGGCCATCGACACCGAGCCTGTCGAAACTCCAGAACAACTTGGCGAAGCCATCTCCAAACGCCCTGTTGGTACCGTTGTGCAGCTCCTTGTTTTTGCCAGCGGACGCTACCGCGAGGTCCCCGTGACGCTCACCGCCCCCCCGCCTTGAAACCCCACGCAGACGAACCAAACCCATTTTGAAAACCGCAGGTTTCCGCTCGCGCAGACCTCACCCCCCCAGCCCCCCTCTCCCTCGACATCTTCCTTGCCCATGCGGGCAAGGAAAATCGTCTTCGAGCGAGGGGGGAGGAGAGCCTCGTGCACC
>CAITRH010000765.1 GCA_903894755.1 uncultured delta proteobacterium | reverse complement strand
GCATGGGCAAGGAGGATGTCGAGGGAGAGGGGGTTGGGGGTGAGGTCTGCGCGAAATTGGGGCGCGGAAGCAGTGGATCGGACCTGCGGTTCTCAAGATGGGTTTGGTTTAGCGCCCCCATAGGAACGGAGTCTTCCGTCCCTCTGCGAAGACAGTGCGTAGCTTTTCCCGGTCCGTAAATGCCGGCGAGCTCTTGATGATCTGGGAGAGGGCCTTACGTGCCTTCGGCCACTCTGTTGGCGGCAAGAGTCTATCGAATTCAACTTTGAGCTTGGTGATGGACTCGATCTTGGAGGTGGGCTGACGCAGGACGTGGGGCCAGAGGATCTCGAGGACCTCCTTGTCGATGTTTGCGATATCTTTAATTATTTTGTGAGCTATAAGTTCGTCCTTTGTCCAAAGGGCTCCTTTGTCATTGGCTGTTGTAGGAAAGCTGTACACTTGTTCGCAGAGACGCTGTGAATACTCCTTCCGCGCCAGCAGCTGCATCCATGATATCGCGAGCGCAAAAACGTCGTTGCCCACTGCTGCTATGGTTGGCACGTTACCCTTGATGTAGTATTTATCCTTGTTCTTTACGGGGTGAAAGTAGGTGTCTTTCCATTCCTTGGATGGGCAGTAGTACGGCGAGGCTTGGGATTGATCGACCCCTGCGGGGAGTGCGCCGCCATAGTCTGCCAGCATAATGACCCCATTTTCGTCCACAAAGATGTTGCCTGGTTTTAGATCGCAGTGGACGTAGGGTGTTTCTAGCTTGCCGGTTTTGTGCGTGTGGCACCTCACCAGGTCACCGGCCACCTCGCAGAGGAGGTATCGGCCAATTAGTTTGAGGTCCGCATTCCCGATATTGCCTGTCAGGCAATATTTGAAATCGTAGTGCGCCGGCATGATGAGGTACGCCTTCTGAGGCTCGTACTTAACCGACGGTACAACCGGTTTGCCCTGGACCGTGATCGTCTCGTAGATTTTGACGCGGCAACCGAGATTGACCATGAGCTTGGGCTCGTCGAGAGCCTCCTTAGCACTTGCCCAATCCGTCGCCCTTTTTTTGCCGGGGAGTTGGTCTTCGAGAATGCCGTCAGGTTTTATTCGTATGACTTTGACCGCGAGAAGCTCCTCGCTGCCGGCCAAGCGCATCGCATAGCGGATTTTCCCAGTTCCGCCTTGCGCTAGAGTCCTGGTCACCAGGTAGCAGTCGTTCGGCTTCCGCTCGGTGCCACCGAGGAGCGTTAGACTTTCCTTCACCATCATATCAATTTTTCTAGACTTGATTACCGGGAGCGTGGCTAGTGGCCGTGGCGGTATCATCTTTATCGCTGATTTTGTTGTCTTCTTTTCAGTGTACGTGACGATGTTGGGCATCCTGGCGATGATTGCGCTCACCCAACCGAGTGGATCGTCGAATGTCTCGCCATCGCAAAAGCATATGTGCCAGATGCGGGTTTCTTCGGTCCTCTCGGGGTTGGGGTGGATATCGAAGCCTGGCTGGTTCTTGTGGTTGCCGGTGTCCACCCTATGCTCAAGGTACTTCATTCTGTGGAGTACAATTACCCCGTTCAGTGTCAGGTGCGACGCGAGCTCTTCGGTGCTGATGACGTTATTGAGCACATATTCGGTCGTCGAGGTTTCGAACTTCTTTCCCATCTCGAAGTATAAGAGCCAGACACCGGGATATGCCTTGTTGGGCAGCTGCCTGAAGAGCAGTTTGAACCAACGCTTCTTAAAATCTCTGCTTCTAAAGAAGCCCCCTTCGCCCGCCTTTTCCAGGAAGCCCTCATGAACAACGTCGCCCGTAATCGATACTCCCTTTACAGTCCATGTTTCTTCCGCCATGTCCTCACCTCACCTTAGGTCGCGTTCTTCCAACACCTGCACGCCGTGGCAAATACATCTCAGGCAACGGGCTCGCACGCAAGAAACTGCTCACAACTTGTGGGGTTAGTAGAGATCGAAGCCAAGGGTTGCAAAGAAGGACCGCCCCGGCTGCGGGTGCAGCGAGTTCTCGAACCCTGCACTGCCAATGTAAAGCCCCCCTGCGTTGCGGTACGCCGGGGTGTTGCCGGAGCTTGCAAGCCCGATCCCCGGGTGGTTGTACCTCCAGTCGAGGATGTTGGTGCAGCGGAGTGCGAACCATAGGCCGTCGAAGAAAACATGCGAAAGGACTACGTTCGCATCGAGGGTGATGTACCAGGGGACCTCCCGCACCGGATTTGTCAGGACCGTTTGCCGGGTTCCGATGAAGCGCCCCAAAACGGTTGCCGTGAAAGGGGAGCGATCGTAGCTGAACCCCGCGAGGAGCTTGTCGTAGGCAATATCGCCAATGCTCACGACATCGCCTTTTGAGTTCGATTCCTTCGCCAGGAAGTAGTGCGTATAGGAGGCCCAGACCTGAACCGGGTGCAGAAGCAGGCGCGCGCCCAGCGTCCCTCCGGCGATCCGTTTGTCCTTGAGGTTCTTGCCGTCGACTATGGGATCGGAGTAGGTCACGTAGTACACGTCGCCCAGGAATGCGAAGGGGGCGAGGGTGAGCGCAGCATTCGCCTCGAGCGTCTGCGAGCGCTCGACTTTGAGGTCCGCAGATTTCTCGGCAGACCCCCAGACAGCTTGCTGCCTTTGCTGGACGTCGAACGCGGACGGTCCGGAGACTGCCTGCCCATAGAGGAGTTTGAGCGTCAGCCGATCGAAGGTCCCCGCATAACCGCCGCGCACCGTTGCATCGGTCGAGTTGACAATGCTGTTGGTGTCGACCCGGACTCCGAGGTGCAAGGCCTGCGAAGGAGGAAAGGCGTATTTGGCCAGAATGTAGGCTCCTATGTCGTCGAAGTCGCGCCTGTTGCGGCCGTCGAGCTGCGGATTGGCCTGGCCAGTGATATCCGTCGGTTGGGTGCTGGTCCCCGTATAGGTCAAGACCGACACATAGGAGAAGTCCCGCGGCAGCATCGAGTGCGTGTACTTGAGACCAAAGCCGAGATCGAGACTGTCGCTGTCTAGAATCAGGTTGCGCGCGGCATTGACGCTCCAGTCGTTGCGGACCTCGATGGACTGTCCCGGCGCCTCGACGGATACGAGCAGTGAACCGGGCTCCATCTTCGCGACCAATGTCGACGGAGACGCGACGCGGCTGTCACGAAAGCTCAATCGCGCCGTCGTCATCACCGCCCCCGAGAGCTTTGCCGAGTAACGCCCAAAGATGCTGGCATCGGACCGGGTCCAGGGCGACTGCGTTTGAAACGTGTCGCCCGCATAGTGCGTCCCGAATCCCGTGTTGAGCTCGTAGTAGCCGCCGCCGATCTCGAGGTTGCCCGCGTAGAAACGTCCCTCCACCGCGCGTTTGCGATCGGGCGAGTAGAAGCCGCCCGCAAGACCGGGGAGCGCCGCTTGAACTGCGCCCCAGAGCGTCGGATCCGTATAGTACTTGTCTTGCGTGTATTCGAAACGGTCGCCGACGGCGCGGTCGAGGACACCGCTTTCTAGACGGACACTGAGACGCAGTCGAAAATCCCTGGCTACGTGGAGCGCCATGGCGTCGACGATCTTCGTCGTGTCGTCGAAGTTTCCAAGGTTACGTTGCGATCCCCCGAAGGTCAGTCGGCTCTCTAGAAACGTCCCCGTTTCGCCCCTCTTCTGCCGCTCCTCGCCGTTCTTCGTGATGATGTTGATGATGCCGGTTTCGGCGTTGGCACCATAGAGGGCGGATGCGGGTCCGTAGACGATCTCGACGTGGTCGATCGAGGACATCGGGAACGTCGAGAGCATCTGCGTGTCGCGCACGATGAGGTGGTTCATGGTCACGCCGTCGATCATGACGAGATAGGGGTCGGCCCCCGATCCGATGCGAGAGCCTCGCCAATAGTTGCGGTAGTAAGTGTCGCCGTAAGGACGAACCACATCCATCTCGGGGAGATCGTCGAACATCTCCGAAAGGTTACTGTAACCGCGGGCACGCAGGTCCTTGGCCGTGAGCACGTAGACCAGCGCCGGCGCCGAGCGAGCCCCCTCGAGACGGCTCGATGCAGATACCACCGGCGCGTCGACGATCTGCTCGATGGTCAACCCCTTCGCACTGTCAGCCGTGGGCGTTCCTGGCTTGAGGTTTCGTCGCAGCTCCGGTGGGAGCGTGGCGGGGACTCCAGTTGGGCCCGAGTCGTCCTCGTCCTGTTTGTCGCCGACAATGATGTCCACGTCCTGGGGAGCCGACGTTGGTGACGTATCGGCGGGGGCAGGGGCTCCAGCGGGTGGTGCGGGTGGCGGTGCGGGAGGTTTACCCGAGGCTGCCGGAGGTGCGGTCGGGAGCTTGGGAAGCCCCGAGGGGACGGCGGGAAGCTTCGGCACCGACGGGAGCGCTGGGACCGATGGAATGCTGGGAAGCTTCGGTACCGACGGAAGCGCCGGGACCGTCGGGATCGCGGGCAGGTCGGGAACCTTCAGCTGCGCGGAGGCCACCAAGGGGATCGCGAGCGCGAACGCGAGCTTCACAAGAGCGAGCACGCCACCGCCAGGAGAGCGAGAAACTAGCCTCTTTCGCATGCGACGCGAGACTGTACTCGCTGCCGTTTGAACCTCACAAATTGTGACGGAACTGGGGAGGGGGAGCGGAGTAGCGAGCGAGCTCTCCTCCCCACGACTCCACTGGTAGATTTGCGCCGAAGCTGGCGTACCAACGGTGCGAGCGCTTCTCCCCTGCCGTGTCCAGGTGCCATCGTCGACGGTCGCCTTGGCCGCTTGGGACTGACAAAGTGGATGCATCAACCGTCGATGCCACCACCTTGTCATGACTAAGTGGGTGCATCGAGCGTTGACGAGGGCACCTCAACATGTCGAGGCACCGTCGGGAGCGTCGACGCCACCACCTTGGCATCGCAGGGCGCGTACATCACGCGTTGATGATCGGTCCTTGCGTGCCAAGGTGGTGGCGTCGAGCGTTGCAGAGGGCACCTTGACATGTCGAGGTGCCTTCGGGGAGCGTCGACGAGGGTCCCCTGGATGCGCAAGTGCCGTCGTCGAGCGTTGCAGAGGGAAGGTTGGCATCCCGAGGTGGGGGCGTCGAGCGTTGCAGAGGGCACTTTGCGCGGGCGAGAGGGGGAGCGTGCCCGTCGCGGAGGGAGAATTGGCATTCCTGGGTGGTTTGACTGCGCGTTGCAGAGGGCACGTTGCGCAGACGAGGAGGGGAGCGCGACGTCGGCGGAGGGAGGGTTGGCATTCCTGGGTGGGGAGGTCACGTGTTGCAGAGGGGACCGTGCGGGTCCGAAGGGGGGCCCGCTGGGGGCGAGGAGGGTTGTTTGGCATGCCGGGGCGGTCTCTGGGAGGTACGGCGAACCTCCCCTTGAAAAATTACTTCACGACACGTCGCGCCCCACGAGCTGCGCGATGTTCGATGCGCCCGCTTCGGTCACCAGGTCGGCCAGACGACGTCCCATGGCCCGCGCCACACCGGGACCTTCGTACACAAACGCCGTGTACAACTGCACCAGGTTTGCCCCAGCCCTCATGAACTCCATCGCGTGGGATGCGTTCTCGATGCCGCCAACGCCGACCACGACCACCGAACGTCCAAGCCTACGCCGGATGCGACGCACCACTTCAAGGGCGCGTTCGCGAAGGGGAGGACCGCTCAGTCCTCCTGCCCCGATGGCCTCGACCCGCGCGGTGGAAGTCCGAAGGCCGACGCGACCCGTGGTCGTGTTGGTCGCCACGATGCCGTCGATGCCGAGTTCTTCCACGACGGTGAGGAGTCCCTCGAGCCCTGCGTCATCAAGATCGGGCGCCACTTTGACGAGCAGCGGGACTCGGCTCACCGCGTTCTCACGCACGAGGGCCCCCAAGAGTGCCCGCGCGACGTCCGGGGTCTGCAAGGCTCGCAGGTTCTTGGTGTTGGGCGACGACACATTCACCACCACGAAGTCGGCGACCTCTCTGACGGCACGAAAACTAGCGAGGTAGTCGTCGATGGCCCCCTCGATGGGATCGAGCCCGACGACCCTCGACTTGCCGATGGAGATCCCGAGGGGCACACCGATGTCACCGATCCGCTCCAAGCGCTGGGCAAGACAAGCGGCGCCACGGTTAGGAAACCCGAGGCGATTGACCAGGGCGCGGTCCTTTGGGAGACGAAACACGTTGGGGCTTGGGTTAGCGTCTTGGGGCTCGGCGGTGACGGTACCGACCTCGACGAAGCCGAAACCAAGGGCAGCGAGCGCGCGTGGCCGACAGCCGTCCTTGTCGAAGCCTCCCGCCATGCCTAACGGCGACGCGAAGTCGAGGCCAAGGACATGCGATGTGAGGCGAGCGTCGCCGGGCGCGCAAAACGCCCTGGAGACCTTTCGCAAGGGGCCCACGTATTCGAGCGGTGCGAGCGCTAGGGAGCCGAGACGATGGGCAATAGAAGGGGGAAGGGCAAACAGCAGAGGACGAAGTGCGCGGTACATGGTTTTCTTTCTGATATCACACGTCAAGGCCGGGGTGGGGCTCTCGGAGCGTTGCAGGCGTTGACGCGAGCAGAGGTTGCCCTCTAGGGTGCGTGCGCTCACGTCGAGGCACGTTCTGGCCCGGCTCCGTCACTCCCGGCTCCAGAGCTAGATCGTGCCCATTGCCGAGCGGTTTTCACCGCTCATCGAGAGAGTGTCCAATGCCTCTTCACGCCGAAAAAAAGATCGAGATCGTTGGCAAGTTTCGCACCCATGAGACCGACACGGGTTCTCCCGAGGTGCAGGTGGCGCTTCTCACCGAGCGCATCACGTACCTCACCGAGCACTTCAAAACGCACGTAAAGGACCATCATTCGCGTCGCGGACTGCTTCGCATGGTCTCCAAGCGACGACGTCTGCTCGACTACCTAAAGCGCGTCAGCCTCGAGCGTTACCGCAAGGTTGTAGCCGCTCTCAATCTCCGCAAGTGACCCAAGTGGGGGCCATCGGTCTCGACCAGGCTCCCAAGTCCCGGAAATCACCGGGCGCTCCTCTCCTTGTTATGTTTTTTTCCGATGCACTGCGCGTCGTCTCATGCCTTTTGCTCTTCGCTTCGTGCTCCCGAAACCCCTTCGAGCGCACCAACCGAGGACCAAAGGCCGCGACTCGCATCGATCGGCGTTACGCCGCACGTAGCGGCTCGAGTCCCGACCATGTCATTTGTTCGTGAGTCCGTAATGGTCAATGGCAATCCCATGACCTTCGAAACCGGTCGTCTTGCCAAACAGGCGCACGGCTCCATTCTCATCACCTTTGGCGAAAGCATTGTCCTCGTCACAGCCGTAGCCGGCGACGAGCGTCCCAACATCGATTTTTTCCCTCTCACCTGCGAGTACGTCGAGAAGACCTTCGCTGCAGGCAAGATCCCTGGCGGCTTTTTCAAACGCGAGGGACGGCAACGCGACGATGAAATCCTAGTTTGCCGTCTCATCGACCGTCCCTGCCGTCCTCTCTTTCCAGAGGGGTACCGCAACGACACACAGGTGATTGCAACGGTCCTCAGTGCCGACAAGATCAACCCTACTGACGTACTTGCGATGACCGGCGCCAGTGCGGCTCTTCACCTTTCCGATATCCCGTGGGCTGGCCCGTTCGTTGGGTTGCGGGTAGCTCGTGTGGCGGGCGAGTTCATTGTCTTTCCCACCTTTGAAGAGCAGGCGGCGGCCGATTTAGACCTGGTGGTTGGGGCCTCCAAGGAAGCGATCGTGATGGTCGAAGGGGGGGCTGCGGAGGCTCTCGAGAGCGACATCATCGACGCGCTCTTCTTTGCCCATCAAGCGGCGCAGCCGATCCTTCAGGTGATCGAGCGGATGCGGGCGGCGGTAGGAAAGCCCAAACGTTCATTCGTGCGCAAGACGCTGTCGTCCGACCTGGCGGCCAAGGTCCGCAAGCTTGCCGACCCAGGTATTCTCCAAGCGTCGCTCATCAAGGAGAAGAAAAGCCGTTACGACAGCTACAAAGCTGTGCGTTCCGCCATGTTCGCGTCCCTGACCAAGGAGCTTGGCGACGACACGGTAGCGACCCATGAAGCCCTGTTCAAAGAGGAGTTCGAGGAGCGCAAGTACCATGTGGTGCGAGACTATGTTCTCAGCCAAAACAAGCGCATCGATGGACGAGGCATGAAAGAGGTACGTCCTATCACCACCGAGGTAGGGCTTCTTCCGCGGGTACACGGCTCCGCGCTGTTTCAGCGGGGCGAGACGCAGGCTATCGTGACCACCACACTGGGAACCTCCAGTGACGAGCAGAAGATCGACGCGCTCACGGGAGAGCGCTGGAAGCGGTTTCTGCTTCACTACAACTTCCCACCGTTTTCCACAGGCGAGGTCAAGCCAATGCGGGGGCCAGGACGGCGCGAGATTGGGCACGGCACACTTGCCGAGCGCGCGCTGGTTCGCATCCTGCCGGAGAAGGCGAAGTTCCCGTATACGATCCGGATTGTCTCCGAGACTCTGGAGTCCAACGGGTCTTCCTCGATGGCAGCTGTGTGCGGGGGGACGTTGTCTCTTCTCGACGCTGGGGTACCGGTATCTGCTCCTGTTGCGGGGATAGCGATGGGGCTGATTTCGGACGGAACCCGCCGCGCCATAATGAGCGACATCTTAGGGGATGAGGATCACCTTGGAGACATGGACTTCAAGGTCTGTGGGACATCGCGAGGGGTGACTGCGATTCAGATGGACATCAAGATCGCTGGGCTTTCCAGGGAGATCCTTACCGAGGCGCTTGACCAGGCGAGGGAGGGGCGTCTGTTTATTCTGGGGAAGATGCTGGAGACGCTTCAGGGACCCCGTTCTGACCTTTCAAAGTGGGCGCCTCGGATCACGACGATGAAAGTGAAGCCCGATCAGATCCGTTTGATCATAGGTTCTGGGGGAAAGACCATCAAAGGCATTGTCGATCAGACGGGCGTACAGATCGATGTCGAGGATGACGGCACGGTAAACATTGCATCGTCCGACGCGGAGGCTGTCAAGAGGGCTGTGGAGATCATCAAGGGGCTGACCATCGAGCCAGAGATCGGCGCGGTGTATCATGGGACCGTCTCGCGCATCACGGACTTTGGGGCGTTCATTGAGATCATGTCTGGGACAGATGGACTTCTACATATCTCAGAGATGGCACATTATCGCGTGGCTCGGGTAGAGGACGTGATGAAAGAGGGGGAGTTGGTCGATGTAAAGGTGTTGTCGATTGAGCGGGACGGGAAGATCCGGCTGACCCGGCGCGAGCTGATTCCGCTTCCTGAGGGGGAGGAGGGGGAACAGGCCAAGGAGCGCATGCAGGCCGCGAGAGAGCCAGCGTCGCGTCGTCCCGGCGGACCACCGTCGCGAGCAGGGGAAGGGGTTGTACGGCGCGAGCAACTGCGGGATCGACCGCCGCCCCGTCGCGACAGGTAAGGGCTAGTCGCACAAACGGCTTGCCGCGGCCCCATGGCTGGCGTACATAACGCCTGCTGTGGGATCCGCGCGCGGGAGAAGTTTCATGTCATTTTCCCCTATCCGGCCAGGAGACATTATTGCGGGCAAGTACAGGGCCGACCGCGTGCTCGGGCAAGGAGGAATGGGGATTGTCATCGCGGCGACGCATCTCGAGCTCGAGGTTCCTGTCGCCATCAAGTTTGTTCTGCCCGAGTGGCTCGAGAACCAAGACGCTGTCGCACGTTTTCTTCGCGAAGGTCGTGCGGCGGCCAAGATCAAAAGCGAGCATGTTGCAAGGGTTCTCGATGTAGGCAAGCTTGATAACGGCTCTCCGTTCCTGGTGATGGAGTACCTGGAAGGGATGGATCTTGCGGCACGAATCCGCGGGGGCTGGCTTGCGGTGCACGAAGCGGTGGGATATATCCTGCAAACCTGCGAAGCGCTTGCGGAGGCCCATGCTGCTGGGATCATCCATCGCGATATCAAGCCGGCCAATCTCTTCATCACGCGGCGAGCTGACAAGTCTGCGTGTGTCAAGGTGCTTGACTTTGGCATTTCCAAGGTAAAGTCGACCAAGTCGACGGCGCTGACGCAAGCGCAGGGGACCATTCTAGGGTCGCTTTTGTACATGTCCCCCGAGCAGCTGCGGTCGTCCAAAGACGTTGATCATCGCGCCGATGTTTGGGCTCTTGGGGTCACCCTCTACGAGCTTTTGACAGGATTGCTCCCGTTCAATGCCGAGGAATTCCCGGAGCTGGTTGTGCAGATTGTGATGGCGCCACCCGCGCCGCTCCGGACACGTCGTGCCGACATTCCCGAGGCACTTGAGCGGGTGGTCATGGATTGCTTGGAAAAGGATCGCCAGCGACGGATCTCCAATGTTGCCGAGCTAGCGCAGCGTCTGGTGCCGTTTGCACTGCTTTCCGACCGCGTGTCTGCAGATCGGGCGTCAAGGGTTCTCGATGTGGTTGGCACGCCTTGGGCTCCCTCTGGCGTTGCACCGACGGTGGCAGCGACCGTGGTTGCTTCCGTGTCCCCGCAGGCCAGGTCTTCTTCGGGGGGGCCCGGGGTCCCGCATACGCAGGCATGGAATACAGCTCCAGCCTTTGGGGCGACAGAGGGACGTGTGGCGCATCCGCCCCCCGCACCTCCCCTGAGGGCTCGCAAGAGTCACGCGACCTACCTGCTGCTTGGCGCCGGCGCTGCGGCGCTAGCAGGAATTGGTCTTATTGTTGCGGCATCGAGCTCTTCGAGGACCGTGGTCCCTACAGGCACCGTATCGGCGCACGGGGCCGCTGCACCAGTGGATGCTGGCGCAGCGTTTACGGTCATAAAAGTTCCCGAGCTCTCTCCCCCAGCGCCGATGGAAGCGGGTACCCAGGCTGCACCGGCAAGACCGGCGGCTCCTGCCGCGGTACGTCCACCTGGTCCTGCAGTCCAGCCACGCCCTGTTGTTCCGCCACCGCCACCGGCACCACCTCGTGTTGCTCCAACCCCTAAACCGACACCCACCTATGAACCACCACCCATTTAGTCCCGTTGTTGCTTTTGGTCTTTCCTTGGTCTTGGTAGCAACCGCGGTGCCCACGGGGAATCTGTGGGCAGCGGATGACACTTCTGAGTACGAGGCGAGGGTTCTTTATGGTGAAGCACTGAAGCTCCGGGGACAGGGAAAGCCACGGGAAGCGCTTGAAAAGCTGAAACTGGCTCGGGCCCACAAGGCCACTCCGGTGGTGCTCTTGGAGCTTGGCAAGGTTCACGAAGAGCTCCACGAGCTGGTCGAGGCTGTGCAAGCGTACCAGGTAGCGGCTGCGATGGCGCCCGAACCGGGCGAAACGGCCCTTCGGACGCGTGCACGAGTGGAAGCGGCGCAGCGGTTTGCGGCAGTGACCCCACGGATCCCAACCCTTCGGGTCGTGGTTACAGGTGTCCCTGAGGGCGAGACTGTTGCCGTCACGGTAGATGGCAAGCATTTCGCCACCAATGCCGCTCCAAGGCAGATAAATCCAGGCAAGCACATGGTGGTGGCACGTCGCACGGACGGGACCGAAGAGCGTAGCGAAACGGAGTTACGGGAAGGAGCCTACCGGGAGGTGCTCTTGTCGTTCGCAGCACCTTCCGCATTGCCTGTGCCGCCTCCGTACACGCGGGGCCCCGACGAGCCGGCACCGCCGCCGCAGGAGCCGGAGGGAGAGACTCCTCATGGTGCGGCGAAGAAGGCCGATGCGCCGCGGAAGATCGTGGGCACGCTGGGTGTGGCACTTGGGTACGGGCTTACCATGGGAAACTTCAGCCAGGGCCAGGCAGCGATCGAGGGAACCAACTCGGACATGTCCGCTGTCCAGACAGGAGCCGCGGAGTTGCGCATCGACGCCACGTTTCGCCTCAGTCCCAACTTTGGCGTAGGGTTTTACGGTGGCTTTGGGATCGGAACCCAGGGTTCGCAGATCAAGACGGCATGCGCAAATGCGGACTGCACACTCTACAATCTACGAGGCGGGTTGCAGGCCGATTTCCACATCGACCCAGGCTCCAAGGTCGATCCTTGGGTGGGGGTCCTCGGAGGCCTTGAGTACTGGACTCTAAGTTTCAGCCCCAAGAGCGGCGGGACCTCGGCTTCTGGGTCGATCTCGGCTCTGTCGCCTGAAGTTGGAGTGCACGCTGGGCTGGACCTAGCACTTTCCAGGAAACTCGGGCTCGGCCCGACAGCAAGTTTCATGTGGGGGAAATACGGCGACGTGTCCACCTCCGTTAGCGGAGGCAGCTCCAAGACCTGGTCCAATGATGGCGGAACCCACACGTTGCTCTTCCTCGGCTTGCGTGGGATGTGGAATTTTTGACAGGGAATCCCTCCGGCCCATAACATATGTGTTCACGACCGCCCTGAAACTATGGGGACCAAGTCTCCATCGTACCATCCTGTGGCGGCCCCAAAAAAACGGGATTCCACGAAGTTACAATTGTAAACGCCCAAACGCTAAGGTGGCGGCGCTCACTGCAGTCACTGAGGACGCAGCGCGGCGATCCACGCCCGACGACGGGATGGCGCGGGCTCCAGTTGAGCCTTTTTCGGTTACCCATGAGCGGCTCTAGCGGAGCACCCGTGGGCGGCCTTTTTCGGTTACCCATGAGCGGCCCCAACGGAGCACCCGTGGGCGGCCTTTTTCGGCCGTTGCGTGGCCCCTTCTTGGCTGGGGCCTGCGTTTGCTCTCGGATTCCCCTTCGCGTCGCCCGACTGCCGTCAGTCGTTGTCGCAAGGCGTTCCGGAGCTCCAGGGTTTTCGTGGATCGCCGTCGTCGTCGTCGCTTCCTTTCTTATCGACGTTGGCTTCCACTGCCCCGGGGACCGACTTTTTGCGGCATTTGATAACGCGGCTCCCTTCTTCAGAACCGGTCCTCAAAACTGCACTCCCGGAGACGGCGTCCTTACTTCACGCCACGCCTCCGTTCGCTCCCGCCGCGAACCCACACCCGCCGGACCGTCAAAAACCCGATCCGACGGGCCTGCCCTCACCCGTCCTATCCCGATGGGCAGCCCGAGACACAACATCGCGAAATCAAACCGCTAGCAGGAGAGATCTCGCGAATCAGGCAAACCAAAAGCACATCGAGTGCCATTCCATCCCCCTCAAACACACCAGGTTTTTCCACGTCAAGCCTGTCCGGGACACAAAATGCCCTGTTCTGGCCAGGTGCGTCGAAGCGCTGCGACCACCAAAAGCGTTCTGGCAGCGGGAATATCTCCGTAATCGAGGTATTCCCGCCGCGGAATGCCTTTGACATCGCGCACAAGGCCATTCCCGCCGTGGGAATCGGTTCCTCCGTTGCAACAGGCGATTATCCCCACGACACAACGCTCCATCGAAGCTCCCCAGGCTCCACCCGCGCCCACGCCCCAAGTACAAATGCGTCGTTGCGCGCTCCGTGTCCAAAAGGCGCACCGGCTAACACCGGGATCCCAAGCCCCCGCGTCCGTTCGAAAAGCACCTCCTCGGTCTCGGTCCCCTCCGTCCCAGCCCCGCACTGGAAAAATTCCCCAAACACGATCGCCGAAACCTCCTCGAGCCATCCCCCCACCCGAAGCGACGTCAGCATCCGGTCGATGCGGTATGGACGTTCCCCAACGTCTTCGAGCGCCACCACCGCACCTCGCGCTATCCGTAACAGCCGCGCGCTCGCCATCGCTTCAATCAACGCCAGGTTCCCCCCAACGAGCGGCCCCTCGGCGCTCCCCGCGTGCAGCGTCCGAAGCGACCACCGACGTTGGTCCTCGGGACGCTCGACCGCTCCCAGCCATGCCGCCCGCTGCGCCGACGACGTCGCCGAAGAGAGCCCCGTTACGTTGGGCCCGTGCACCGAACAGACGCCGTGGCGCCAAGCCATTGCATGGAGCGCGGTCACGTCACTGAACCCGACCAACCACTTGGGACTCTCCTCGAACGTTTTCCACGGCAAATCGGCCGCAATCCGAAGGGCTCCGTAGCCTCCGCGGGCCGCCACGATCGCGCGAACGTCAGGACAGGTCATGGCTTGGGCGAGCGCACTTCTCCGCAGTTCGTCACTGCCCGCCAAGAACCCATCGCGCGCCAGCAGGCTTGGGTTTGCGACCAGTTGGTAGCGTCCTCGAAGCCAGGAGAGACCGCTCCAAAAGCCCGGCAACGCGAACGGGCTCGACGGGGCCACGATAGCAACGCGGTCGCCTGGACGAAGCGATGGGGGAGCGACGAACCTCACGCAGGCACGATACGCCAGATCGATACGCCAGATACGCCAGGCCCCTCGTGCCGACTTGGCGTTATGCTGGCGGACCATGGCGCACGACACTCCGGTCCTGATCACGGGCATTTGCGGACGACTTGCGAGGGAGGTAGCACGCGCGCTTCATCGCATCCGACCTGTGGTGGGCGTTGACTGCCGTCCTTTTCCCGATCGGCCCAAAGACATCGAGCACCACGAAGTCGATCTTCGTCGCAAGAAGCTCAAGGATCTGTTTCGAACCTCCGGACTTGGCGCGGTGGTGCACCTTGGGATGCTTCACGACCCGGGGTTTTCCAAGCTGCTCGAGTACGTTGCGCAGTTTCGCATTCCGAAGCTCGTGGTGCTTTCGAGCGCCAACGTCTACGGGCCTCATCCCGACAACGCGCAGTTCCTGAAAGAGGACTCGCCCCTGCTGGGCGGCCGGGAGATCAGCGACATTCGGGATCTCATCGAGGTCGATATGCTCACGCAAAGCTTTTTTTGGAAGGAGCCGCATACGGAGACCGTGCTCCTTCGTCCCGCGCATATCCTGGGTCGGGTCAAAAATGCGGAGTCGAACTACCTTCGGTTGCCGACGGTACCGACGGTGATGGGATATGATCCGATGCTGCAGGTGGTTGACGAGCTCGACGTGGTCCAGGCGGTGACACGCGCTTTGGAGCCTGGGGCTCGCGGGGTTTTCAACATTGCCGGGGCTCCTGCTGCACCGCTGTCGCGTCTGTTGGCGCTGCTTGGGAGAAAACACGTGGCGGTGCCTCACACGATGGCGCGGGTGATCGTCGATCAGCTCTGGAGATTTCGGCTGACAGGCTTTGCCGGGCCGGAGCTCGATCACCTCCGTTACGTGTGCATGGTGGATGATCGTCGGGCTCGCCTCAAGTTGAAGTATGCGCCCGAGGTTTCGCTGGAGGCGACCCTTGCGACGCTAGATGCGGACCGGTGGTTGCCGGCGGCGTGACGACAAAAAGAAAACGCTCGTTTCGGAGTGAACCAAAACGAGCGCTTGAAGCTTCTGGCGGGGCGGACGGGACTCGAACCCGCGGCCTCCGGCGTGACAGGCCGGCGTTATAACCAACTTAACTACCGCCCCAGAACCTCTTTTTCCCTGTCCTCGTGGTGGGCGGGACAGGGCTTGAACCTGCGACATCCGGCTTGTAAGGCCAGCGCTCTACCACTGAGCTACCCGCCCGAGAGCCGCTATGCGACGCATTTCCCGCCGCAGAGAGGCGCACCATACGCGCTAATCGACGTCCGTCAAGAGCGATCGTCGCAAGCACCTCACCTCCCCCCTTTACCCCCCGTGGTTCCGAGTAGGGTCTGGGTGCACCTGAGGATCAGTCCCATGCGCATCGACCTTCACGACCTCTACTCACGGACCAGAAACCTCGGCATCATGTTCTGCTTCAGCGGCTCCGTCTCCCAGAGTGTCATCGAAGGCATCGCTGAAACCCTTCGCTTGCGTCTCGAATTCGAGGAACGCGACCTCACTGTCAATCAAAAAGTCTTCTCCATCCTCGTCGAGCAAATGCAGAACATCGTAAACTACTCGGCCGACCGGCTCTCCCAGGAAGAACGCGTCGAGGGGGAGCTGCGGGCCGGTATTCTAGTGGTGGGTCAAGACAACAACGAGTTCTTCGTTCTATGCGGAAACACCATTAGCAAAGAGGACGTTGAACCGACACGAGGCCGGCTCGACGCACTCCGCGGCCTCGATCGAGAGCAGCTCAAGACCCTGTACCGCGAACGACGCAAGGCAGCCTCCTCGGAGAGCCGCAAGGGGGCCGGACTTGGCTTCATCGACATGGCCCGCAAAGCCAGCCGCCCCCTCGAATACGATTTCACTCCCGTCGACGCTACGCATGAATTCTTCTCGATCCTCGCCACCATCTGATCGTGTCGACCATGGAGACCTCGCCCATGCAACCTCTAATCCTCAAAGGCTCCAAGTCGACCCCCTCGATTCATTTTGACCCAGCATCCCACGTGCTCCGGTTGCAGGGACAGTCGTATCCCGAGAATGCCTCCAAGTTTTACGCCCCCGTGTTCGCCTGGCTCCGCGAGTACCTCGCTCAGCCCGAAGGCACACGTGTCTGCGTCGATGTCGAGCTCGCCTACTTCAACAGCTCCAGCTCGAAGATCCTCATGAACTTCTTTGAAATACTCGAAAAAACCGCAGCTAATGGCACGTCCGTCGAGGTCTTCTGGCGCTACCGCGAAGACGACGAGACCTCCCTCGAGTGCGGCGAGGAATTCAAAGAAGACGCCCCAGGACTCTCCTTCCATCTGGTCCCCCTCACCGAGGAGTGACTCCGATGGCCGACGATTCCATTTTTTCTGGCGAAGAAGACATCGTCCGTGACGCCGAAGCGCTGCTTGAAGCCAACTCCACCCAGGTCCCTTCCGGCGCCTACGGTCGCCTTCTCGACCGATACAAACGCCTGTTTGTCCAGCTCCAGCGCATCATGCGCATGGCCGACCGTTTCCAACTCGAGCTCGCTGTCACCTCGCAACGACTCGAAGAGCTCTCGCAAATAGACGTCGTCACCGGCATCGCTAACCGGCGTAGCTTCAACACGGCGTACCAACGCGAGTGGAAAAAAGCTCGACGTGACGGGCTATCCATGGCCGTCAGCATGATCGACATCGACCACTTCAAACGCTTCAACGACCTCTACGGGCACCTCCCCGGCGACGTCTGTCTCGAACGGGTTGCGGGCGCCATCGACTCCTGTCTCAAACGCCCCGGGGACTACGTCGCCCGCTTCGGCGGAGAGGAGTTCGCCGCCATCCTGGCCAATACGGACACCGCCGGCGCTCAAGTCGTTGCCGAGAAGATCCTCCAGGCCGTTGCCTCCCTCGCGATCCCCCATATTGGCTCCAGTTACGGAGTGGTCACAGTCAGCGTAGGGATTGCTGTTGACATGCCCCCGCGCGACGACCCTTTCGACCTGACGCTCCTGCGCGCGGCCGACGAAGCACTCTACGAGGCCAAATCGCAGGGGCGTCACTGTGCACGTGTCCGTCTCGGCCCTTTCTCCCCGCGTTTCCCCCCGCCGCTCCAATGAACGACCCCCGTTTGGCCGAGCCGCCCACGCGACGTCTCACTGTCCTTTATGTCCTGGCCCTGTCCATGGTCGCTCTCCTCTCCATCACAGGACAGGTTCTTGTCCAGGTGGCGCTCCAGACCCAGAGCAGCGATTCCAGAGTGGTGAACCTAGCCGGGCGTCAGCGCATGCTAAGTCAGCGTCTCAGCAAAGCGTCGCTCGCGCTGCTGTCTGTCGCCCCAGAGGCTCGCCCGCATTACGCAAAGGAGCTCGCGTTGGTCGTCGAGCTCTGGGAGCGCACCCATCGGGGCCTTCAATGGGGGGACGCCAAAGAGGGACTTCCAGGTGCCAGCAGCGCCGAGGTCTCCCGTATGTTTGCTGCCATCGAAGCGGACCATCAAGCCATGTTGGCGTCTGCTCGAGCCCTGCTTGGCAACTCCGACCTAGCGGCATCGGCGGTAGCGGAGGTCCTGGCCCATGAGCGGTCCTTTGTCGAGGGGATGGACCGCATTGTGTTCCAGTACGACAAAGAGGCCAAGGCGCGGGTGACGCGGCTGAAGATTATCGAGTTCTCGCTCTTGACGCTGACCTTGACGATCCTGACTCTCGAGGGGTTCTTTGTATTTCGTCCAGCGGTGCGTCGTGTGGTCGCCAGTGTCGAGCAGATCCGCCTGTCCAAGGAGGAGATCGAGAAGAAGAACGAGGCACTTGCCAAGTCCGAGATGGCGATCTCGGAAACCAACGCTCGCATCATCGACAGCCTGCTCTATGCCGAACGGATCCAGCGGGTCATTCTCCCCTCCAAAGTGTCTCTTGCACGGGTGTTTCCTGAGTGCTTTGTCCTGTTTCATCCCAAGGACATCGTTTCAGGAGACTTTTACTGGTTCTACGATGGGTTTGGGACCTCGATCCTAGCCGTGGGCGACTGCACGGGGCACGGTGTTCCTGGGGCTCTGATGGCGATGTTTGGCAGCGCGCTGTTGACACAGATCGTGGTGGAGAAGCATGTCCTCGAGCCTGCGCGCATTCTCGAAGAGCTGCACCTGGGAATTCGCCGCGCGCTCAAACAAGAAGAGCTCGACGCCACTATTGAGGGGGCTCAGGACGGCATGGATGTGGGGATCCTTCGGGTCGATTCTCCAAGGGACAAGGTCTGGTTTGCCGGCGCACACCGTCCTTTGGTCTATATGGACGACATGGGGATACTCGGCGAAATCCGGGGCGACCGAAGGGGAATTGGCGGCCGGCAACGGGAGACCCGTCGCACTTTCACGAACCACGACCTTGCCGTTGGAAGAGGACTTCGGGTGTATCTCACGACCGATGGCCTTTCCGACCAACCGGACTCCAACGGTGTCAAGTTCGGCGCAAGTCGTTTCAAGGCGTTCCTACGGGAACATGGAAGCCTTTGCTTCGAAGACCAGGGCGAGCGGCTCGAACAGGCGCTTCGAGCGCACCAACAACAAGAGCCGCAACGCGACGACATTGCGGTGGTGGGCCTTGACATCGAGACTGCCTGACTATCGAGCCTGTCTGACGTGAGTGTCCAAGGACCTCCGCCGCGAGCTATGAGCTCTGGGTCTCTCACCTGGCTTCGTAGTAGAAGGGGCCCATGTCTGTCGCAATTCTTGGTCATGGACGCTTCGGGCGCGCACTCGGCACGCTTCTGTCGCAGGCAAGTATCCCCTACCGAGCGTACGACCCCGTCGCCGAGGTGCCCCCCAACGTTCGAGCCGCCAGTCTGACCGAGCTCGTCGATGGAGCCGAGCTCGTCGTGGTCGCCGTTCCCGTACCGCTGCTTCGTGACGCCCTCGAAACGCTCAAACCGCGCCTGGTCCCAGGCCAAATCGTCGTCGACGTCGGAAGCGTCAAGGTGCGTCCCATCGCGGTCCTCCAATCTGTCTGCGGAGACACGATCCCGTGGGTTGGAACCCATCCCCTCTTCGGCCCAGTCAGCCTTGCCCTCGCCGAACGCCCCCTGCGTGTGGTGGTGTGTCCAAGTCCACGGCATCCAGACGCCACCCGTCGAGTCCGGTCGTTCTACGAGGACATCGGCTGCGAGGTGATCGAGCAGACCGCGGAGAGTCACGACCAGGTGATGGCACACACCCATGCGCTGACGTTCTTCGTGGCCAAGGGGATGCTCGATGCAGGGTCGGGTTTGGAGGTTCCTTTTTCTCCCCCGTCGTTTCAAGCCATTTCACGCACCATCGACACGGTGCGTTCCGACGCTGGCCATCTGTTTGCGGCCATCCAGAAGGAGAACCCGTTTGCAGCCGACGCACGCCAGCACTTGATCGACACGCTAGCGGCCATCCATCGGGATCTGGAGCACGTGCAAGACGACCCCTCGGCGCAGGACACAGAGCGGCTGTCCATTCCTGCACTTGGCGACCGCTCTCCGGAGCTTCGCGAGACCCGCGATCACATCGACGTGCTCGACAGGCAGATTGTCGACCTCCTGGCCCGTCGCGCCGAGCTTGCACTGCGGGCAGCAAAGGCCAAAGCAGAACTAGGACACCCAGTTCTCGATACAACCCGGGAAAGCACCATGTTGGAAGCGCGACGAGGCTGGGCGGAATTGGCCGAGCTCGACCCGCGAGGCGTCGAAGAGGTGTTCCGCGCCATCATCCGCCTGTCGCGACGGGGGCAGGCGCGTCGGTAGTTGACACCCTCGCCCCGGTGTACAGATTCCCGGGGGGAGCGAGCTACTCGGTACATCCCCTGGAGTGACGTATTTCCTGACTGCATGAGACCGCGACCTTGCCGGTCGGCGCGGTCCGACGGCGAGTGTCTCGAATGGAAGGAGCCATTGCCATGTTGACCCGATTCAGTGATTTCGACCCGACCTTTTCCCTGTTCGACGAGCTTCGACGACGCATGGAACGCGTCTGGGAGGACTTCGACGAGGGCTCGACTCCGTCGTTGCAGGCGGCCACTGTGTGGCCCAAAGTGAACCTGTACGATGGTGGCGCGAGCTTTGTTCTTACGGCCGATGTTCCCGGGCTCGCCGAGAAGGACCTTCAGGTGACCTTGCACGATGGCGCACTGACGATTGCCGGTGAGCGTGCAACGAAGGCACCGGAGGGATACGCAGTGCATCGTCAGGAGCGCGGTTCCGTCAAGTTCACTCGGAGCTTGGCGCTTCCTTGCAAAGTAGACGCGGAAAACACAACAGCGTCGGTGAAGGACGGGGTCCTTATGTTGACCCTTAGGAAAGCTCCCGAGGCCCAACCCCGTGCCATTGCGATCCGCGCGTCGTGACCGACAACCTTGAAACCAAGTGGAGGATGGAATCATGAGCACTATGGAAATTCGTAAGCGAGGCGAACCTGTCCTGGAGCAGACGCGGACAGCGGCGATGGCGGCGATGGCGCCTCCGGTGGATGTCTACGAAAACACGCAGGAGCTTCTGCTCGTCGCAGACCTTCCCGGCGTCGCAAAAGATGGAGTGCGCATCGAGCTCGAAAAGGGGCTCCTCACCATCGAGGGGCGTCGACCAACGCCTACCGTAGGAGAGCAGGTCGCGGGCGAATACCGCATAGCGGACTTTCAGCGGGTCTTCAGTGTCCCGCCGGGCATCGAGGCGACGAAGATCGATGCCGAGCTTTCTGGCGGGGTCCTTCGGGTACACCTTCCCAAGTCCGAAGGGGTCAAGCCTCGCCGGATCGAGGTGCGGGCGTCCTGACCGCTCCGCCACCGTTGATCCGGCTTGCGAACAAATGGACACCTGGGAGTTGCGCTTGCGGACCGCCGTTATTTTGGCTATGGTACGCCCCTTGTGAGGTCCGATGTCCACCGACTCCCAGTGTCCCCCGTCCAATCCTCCCGGTTCCTCCTACGACACGGAAAATATCACCGTTCTCGAGGGGCTCGACGCAGTTCGAAAACGCCCTGGAATGTACATCGGCGATGTCCACGACGGCTCCGGCCTTCACCACCTCGTATGGGAGGTTGTCGATAACTCCGTCGATGAGCACCTGAGCGGCCATGGCAAACGAATGGATGTCGCCATCCATTTCGACGGCTCGGTGACCGTGGAGGACGACGGTCGAGGAATTCCCGTAGGCATTCACGCCCGCGGCGTTAGCGCCGCCGAAGTGGTCATGACGGTCCTGCACGCAGGAGGCAAATTCGACCATGCCAGCTACAAAGTCTCCGCCGGCTTGCACGGCGTTGGGGTCAGCGCGGTCAATGCCGTCTCCGAATGGCTCAAAATGGAGATCAAGCGCGAGGGCCATGTCCACTTTCAAAAGTACCAATTGGGCAACCCCGTCGCGCCTCTCGCAGTGATCGGCGATACCGACAAAACCGGGACCAAAATCACCTTTAAACCCGACCCCAGCATCTTCACGACCATCGAGTTTCAATACGATATCCTCGCAAGCCGTCTCCGCGAGCTCTCCTTCCTCAACGCGGGTTTCCTCATCCAGCTCACCGACGAGCGCGAGGGGGGACGAAGCGAGCATTTCGAATACAAAGGGGGAATCCGAGAGTTCGTCGAACACCTGAACAAAACTAAAGAGCCGGTCCACGACAAAGTGATCCACATCAACGCATCGCATGGGGACGGTCCCAACCCCATCGAGGTGGAATTCGCCCTCCAGTGGAACTCCAGCTACACCGAGCAGACCTTCTGCTATACCAACAATGTCAACAACAAAGACGGTGGGACCCACCTCACGGGGTTCCGCAGTGCACTGACCAAACTCTTCAACGCTTACGGCATCGCCCAAAACCTGTTCAAAGAGATCAAGGGCGGCTTGTCGGGCGAGGATGTCCGCGAAGGTCTGACCTCCGTGGTCAGTGTGAAGCATCCTGACCCCTCTTTCGACTCGCAGACCAAGTCCAAGTTGGTGTCCAGCGAGGTCAAGACCATTGTCGAGTCCTCGCTCTACGACAAGCTCGGTCAGTTCTTCGAAGAGAACCCCGCAGTGGCACGCAAGATCATCGACAAGGCCGTTGTGGCAGCCAAGGCTCGGGAAGCCGCACGAAAGGCACGCGAAGTAGTCCGCAAGGGACAGCTCGACTTCACCAGCCTCGCAGGCAAGCTCGCCGATTGCCAGACACGGGACCCCGCACACGCGGAACTCTACATTGTCGAGGGAGACAGCGCCGGAGGGTCCGCAAAGCAGGGACGAGACCGGAAGTTCCAAGCAATCCTTCCCCTCAAAGGAAAGATCCTCAATGTCGAACGCGCCCGTCTCGACAAGATGCTCTCCTCAGCTGAAATCGGCACCCTCATCACTGCCCTCGGTTGTGGCATTGGAAGTCCCGAGGCGGGTGGAAGCT
>CAITRH010000764.1 GCA_903894755.1 uncultured delta proteobacterium | reverse complement strand
GAGAGCCACTTGTACCGCGGTTCCGAGCCCCCTCGCTCGAAGACGATCGTCCTTGCCCAAATGGGCAAGGAGGATGTCGAGGGAGAGGGGGTTGGGGGTGAGGTCTGCGCGAAATTGGGCGCGGAAGCGGTGGATCGGACCTGCGGTTCTCAAGATGGGTTTGGTTTAGTAGCTCGCGGCGTAAGTCCTTGGACACTCCAGGGGTGGTCGAGCCCACAACACCCCCTACCCAGGGTTACCCACCCTGGGCTGATTTGACTCGCCCCTTCGGGGCTGCCGACCAACGCACGTCGCCATCCTATGTTGCCCGGGCAAGAGTGGGTAACCCTGGGTCGCGCAGGAACGCAGACAAGCACTTCTTGGTTAACGACGCGTATGGCGGGTAGCCCTGGGTAGGGGGGTCGTGAGTGTCCAAGGACTTCCGCCGCGACCTACTAGGTAGCCCTGGGTCGCGGGCAGTAGGCTACTCCACTCGCCCCAACGCCCGAATATCCTCCTCCGGCGTAACCCCAGGCTCGGACACAAATGCAAGGGTCACCTCCCCGTGCTCGCCTACCCACACATGGGCCCGATCCACCGCACCATGCGACTCCCCTTCTGCGTGCAGTGCCAAAAGCGCGTCGGTCAACGTCCTCCGCTCCCCCTGCTCCAGCGCGCGGTTCAACACATGTCCCGCTGGACGCGCCAGCCAAACATGTGTCCCATCGGACTCCACCCGCAGCACCGTCTGCAGCCCAGGATGACCCGCGCGCGCAAACGCCCGCACACGACGCCTCACCGCTTCCGTCAACTCCACCCGTTCTATCGCCTGTCCAGTCCAAGTGTCCATCCGCCCTTCCCCCGCTTCAACCCGTAGACGCTCCCCCATCGCCTCACGCCGCCTTGCGGGTCCTTTGGCACAAGGACGATCCAACCAACGTAGCTCGTCCAGCCTACGCAGTGCCTCCCAGGCGCTCGATGGACGATCCTTCGGCTCCTCGGCTGTCAGTGACCCTACCAGTGCATCGTGCTCCTTTCCGAGGTCCTGATTTGCCGCGCTTGGAAGACATCCAAAAGGCTCGCCAGTAAGCATTTCACCCAGCATCACCCCCACTGCAAAGAGATCACTGCGTACCGTTGCGGACTCCCCTCGACGTTGTTCCGGGCTCATGTAGGCCAATGTTCCAAACACTGCTGCCGTTGCCCCTCCGTCACCGAGATGTGCCACCCCAAAGTCGGCCAAATAGACTCCACCCGCCTCGTCGAACAGCACGTTCGCGGGCTTTATGTCGCGATGCAATATGCCCAATCGATGCGCCTCCGCGAGCGCCGAAAGTACCGCACGGGTGATGTCCTTGGCACGTGATGGAGCAAGAGGTCCTGCTGCCAGCAGCGTCTCGAGATTGCCTCCGCTTAGCCACGGAAACACAAGAACCCCCTCCGCAAGCCACCCACTGAGTGCCACCACGTTCGGATGACGCAACGACTGGAGTACCTGCGCCTCCCGCTCGAACCTCGCAAACGCATCACGTCCAATCCCCACCGCCCCCTTGGTATCCAGAATCTTCAACGCCACATGCTGTCCCATCAGGCAATCCACACCATGAACCACCCGCGCCGTGGGCGATGACGCTACCTCACACACGACTTCGTAACGACCAAAAAGCCGTCGGCCTCGGTCGGCATGTGGCACGGGAGCTGGCTCCGACTGCTCGAACGGTGCAAGTCCAAGCGCCGACAGCGCCTTGCAAAGAAGACTATGGGCGTCCCCATGTTCCGCAGCGTCGCTCCGTACCCGCTGCAGCGCCCGCGCGGCCTGCTCGAAGCGACCAAGACGCAACAGGATAGCTCCCAACGCAATATCCACCGCAGGACCTCGCGCCGCGTGCTCGAGGACCCGCACCGCCTCCGCCGGCTCCCCCAACCCCTCGAACGTTGCCGCAGCGCGCACGGCGTCTCCAGCGCGTTCCCAAGCACGAGCGGCCCGTGCAAGGTCTCCAGCTCGTTCAAAAAGAGGTGCAACCCATCGCACAAGCCGCTTGCGCTCCAAGTCCAGGGCCAGGTTCGAAGCCTCGCGAGGTTGCACCCGTGCAAGAAGCGAATTGAAGAGCGCCAAGTCCTCTCCTTGCGCCGCCAGCACCACAGCCCTTGCAATGTCCCCGTCCTTGAGCGCCTCCTGCGACGCGGACGTCGTGTCGCAAGCGCGTTCAAACAGATCGCTCGCCAACGAGGACTGGCCCCGACTGCGGGCAAGCGAGGCCGCCTCGGCAAACCGCATCTCGTGAACCAGCCGTTGGAGGTCGTTGTCCATCATTGGAGAGCTTTACTGGGGCTTTCCACCGTAATTTTCAACAGTCGACTTCCGAGAGCTCGAGATCTCCCGCGGAAGCCCTCAAAAAGAAGACCCACTGACAGAAACGCGCGCGGGACTCCTTACGGCAGAGGTTTACCCGTAGGAAAGTCCGCGCGGGCTCCCGACGGGGTCCCCCCTACGTGTAGGAAAGTCCGCGCGGGCTCCCGACGGACTGCGGACCACGTGTAGGTTGACGCTCGTGGGGGGCCGCGGCTCTTGGCCCACGCGTGCGTCATGGGGTGTCGGGGGGCCGCGCGGACTTTCCTACGCGTGGTCCAGGGGGGGGTCGGGGCCCCCGCGGACTTTCCTACGCGTGGTCCAGGGGGCGTCAGGGGGCCGCGCGGACTTTCGTATGCGTAGGCAAGGACACGGAGGAGGCCGACGCATGCCGGCCTACGCGTAGTGTGGGGTCGGTCGGAGTCCCGCGACGGGGATCCTACGTGTAGGTTGGGTCCGGTGGGGAGCCGACGCGGGGTTTTGACGCCGGGGGGGGCATTTTGCGACGACGCCCCCCTGACCGGCGCACAAGGAGGCCGAGGGCCACCAGCCAGCCCAGCCCCAACTCCCTGTTGCTCGCAGGTGCCCCAAACGCGCATCGCATCCCGCCACCCGCGACAGACACGACCACGTCTCCCCGGCCAGATGCCCCGCCACCCGCGTCCGGCGCCAAAGACGCGTCCCCAGAAGCATCCGCCTCGACCCCCGCATCGCCAGCGGAACTGCCGCAGTGGCCACCGACGCAGCTTCGACCGCGACACTCCTCCGGCTTCCCACACACCTCGCCATCGAGCTTGCCACACTTGTTGTCTCTTGCGCAGTAGCTCACGACGCACTGGGTTGGACGACCACAGTCGCCTCCGTTTGCACGACCCGGGTAACAGCCGCCAACCTCGCAGAAACTCCCCTTTCCGCAGTCGAGATCGCGGGTGCATCGAATACACTTGTGCGTCGAAGTATCGCACATCCCGCTATGGCAGGCGGTTCCATTGGTGCAATCGCCCCCCTCGGGAACACCACAGGTCGAGTCCGCTGCGTTGCATGCTCGCGCCTGGCACATCACGGCGGCGGTGGACGTCGTACAGGAGCCCGCGCCATTTGGGTGACCGCACTTGCCCGTTACCGTGTCGCAGACACCGCTGCGGCACACTACGGAAGCGTTGCAGGGACCGTTGCCACCGAGGAGGCCGCATCTGCTGTCCTCGCTGTCGCAGACATTGCTGCGGCAAAGGAGAGACGAACCGCAAACGTCACCGGCTCGCTGACCACAAAGGCGGTCCAGATTGCAGACACCGCTCAAGCACTGCTCCCCCCGATCACAGGCCTTCCCGGTGCTCGACATGGGAGCGTCCCCATTGACTGCGTCAGGAACACAGGCTCCACTCGAACAGAACTGAGCAGCCGCACAGTCCGCGTCCCCGGCGCATTGGTCGCGACAGGTTCCTGTGGTCCCGTCACAGATCCCGAAGCGGCAGTTTCCAGGGTTGCTGCAGGATCTGCCTGTCAACGCCCCGCATTTGCCATCTGCAGCGCATACCCCAGAGAGGCACGTGGAGCTACTCGAACAGGTCGTGCCAAGGGGCAAACCCGTGCCGCAGCCCCCTTCCCCACACAATCCACCTCGGCATGCGGCATTGGCTGTGCAGCCTGTGCCGTCAAGTGCTCCACACTTGTTGTCGGTTCCGCACACTCCGCCAAGGCACTGGGCCCCCCGAGCACAGCTTCCACTTTCCGGGAAGGCCCGGACACAGCGCAATACGGCCGCGTCACAGAAGGCCCCTTGACCGCATTGAGAGTCCTCACTGCACGAGCTCGCACAATGTCCCGCAACACATGTCTCGCTGCGGCAGGGATCCCCGGAGCTGCACGTTTGTCCGTTGGGAATACCGCACAGGTTTTGGTAGCAAACTGCACTGCGGCATGTCCGTGCGCTGGCTTCAGTGCATGGCTCCCCGTTGAGCAGTCCGCACATTCCGTCCGCAGCGCGGCAAACCCCCGACCGGCATTCGCTTGCGCTCACGCAGATGGCACCGTTTGGTTCACCACACGCCCCATCTTGGTAGCAAATCCCGCTTCTGCAGGTCGACGCGTTGCTACAGTTCGACGAGGTCGGATCTCCGCACTTCCCGTCCGCATTGCAGATCCCCGAACGGCAGACAGCGTCGGACGAGCAGACCTGCGAATTCGCAACGCCACACAGGTTGTCACCGGTTCCGCATACGCCGCTCGAGCACACACGACTTGCCGCCTCGGCAGTGCACATCCCTAGTATCGGGACAACGGACGGGACCGGGAGGCCGTTGCCGATTTTGGGCGAACACGACCCAGCGCCAGGAGCGGACGTTGCGTTGTTGCACCACTTGCCAGGGCAATCCGCGTCCCGTGTGCAGGCCACACCGCACGCACCGCTGACGACCGCGCAGATGGGGCCAGCATGATTGCCAGCGCAGTCCGAATTGCCTCCGCAAAGCCCACAGCTTCCATCGGCAGCACAGAAGGGATTCACCCCATTAGGACAAGGAGAGCTGGCCCCTTGCCCGTAGTCTCCGTTGCATCCCTTGCACTTGTTGGCGCTGCTGTCGCAAACCGGCGTAGCTCCGCTACATTTCGCAGCGTTGGCTCCGGCGCATTCGACACAGTGGTTGGATTGGGCTTCGCACACCGGAGTGGCGGCGCTGCAAGAGGCATCCGACACACACGGCTTGCATTTGCCCGCGTTCGGTCCCGTTGAGACGCATGCCCCTTCGTTGCATTGGGTATTCCCCGAGCACGTTCCATGCTCGATGTCGATGCCACACCGTTGCGACGTAGCATCGCAGGCGCCGCTCGCGCAAACAGCTTTCGCCACATCGGCCGTGCAGATGCCATCAAGGGACGGGACATGGCCGGCGATGACAGGCAGTGGCGTGGAGTTGACCAGCTTCGCCGAACACGAGTGGGAACCCGTGATGCAAAACTCAGTTGCCAGGCAATCCGCATCGAGGGTACAACCACCGGCGGGGACACAGGTGGCTGACGTGCGGCCGCACGACCCACTTCGGCACACTGTCGAATCCGAGCCGGGTGTGCACGGTCCCTGACCGTTCACCAGCCCACACGAATGGTCCGAGCCGCATGCGCCACTCCTACATACGGGGTCATTGGACACGCTACACGAACCGACCCCGTTGGAGAGGCCGCATCCATTGTCAACGCTGTCGCACCTACCGCTCGCGCAGACGGCGGCTCCCACGGAGGGATCGCAACCTGCCGAGTGGAGCGGATCGCCACTTGGCAAGGTCGAACCGTTGGGAAGCTGGTCAACGCAGCTAAACCCGCTGCCATTGCAGTATTGTTGTGCCGGGCAATCCCCGTCCGATGCGCAACCTCCCTGAGGAATGCAGCTACCCGACGACGATCCACAGAACCCACTCCGGCAAACCGTCGCGGCGTTGCCGCCTGTACATGGCCCTCCGCCCAAATCGTACCCGCAGGCATTGTCCCCGGTGTTGCACACGCCGCTGACACACACACGTGCACCAACTGCCGTCGAGCAAGTGCTGCTAATCGGGGCCACACTAGGCAAGGGCTGCGGATTGGCGTACTTGTCCGCACATGTTCCCGCGGCCGCTGCCCCCGATGGGTTATTGCACCACCGGCCTGAGCAATCGGTGTCCGTGGTGCAAAGGGCCCCGCAGGCGTGCGTCGTGGCATTGCAGATAGGGCCCGCGTGATCGGCCCCACAGTCCGAGTTGGAGCTGCACGTTCCACAAGCTCCGATAGCCAGGATACAGTACGGCTTGTTTACCCCAACGCATGGAAGCGTACTGGACTGACTGTTATCACCATTGCAGCCCGCACAGGTTTTGTTTCCGGTGTCGCAAACCGGCTTGGTGCTCGAACAGGCGTCGGTCATTGAGGCGGTGCACTGGACGCACTGGTTTGTCGTCGTGTTGCAGGCTGGAGCCGACCCGGTGCAAAGGGGAGATGTGTCGTCGATGCACGGCATGCAAAGTCCAGCGTTGGCACCGGTCGCGATGCAGTGCCCGGCGTTGCACTGGGCTGTCGACGAACATGTCCCGTGGCCAAGATTGATGCCACAGACCTTGTCTACGGAGTCACATGCCCCGGATACGCACACGGCGACGGCCACCGAACTGGTGCAGGCTCCGTCAAGAACCGGCGTGTGTCCACTGATGGTCGGTAGCGTGGAACTGTTGGTGAGCCGGTTCGCACACTCGTGCGACCCCGTGTTGCAGAACTGCGGGGTCGACGTATAACTGGCGCAGTCCGCATCGGTGCCACAACCTGCACCACCCGAAGGAACACAGGTGTTCGAGCTCGGTCCACAGCTTCCACTTCTGCACACCGTTGCCGCAGTGCCGCTTGTGCAGCTACCAGAACCATCTTGATAACCGCATTTGTTGTCCGCGTCACACGCATTGCTGCGGCACAAACTGGGGCTCGCTACGCACGACCCGGTTCCGTTCGCATAACCGCACTTGTTGTCTGCATCGCACACCCCATGGACGCATACCGCCGTTCCAGCGGTGGTTGTACAGGTGCCTCCGTTGTGCAGGGAGTCCCCTGAAGGGAGGGCAAGACCATTTGCCAGCGTCGATGTGCACGTGTAGGTAGCGCCATTGCAGAACTGATTTGAGCCGCAGTCGATGTCTGATCCGCAGCCGCTCCCCCCGGACGGGACACATGTGTGAGAACTCGTACCACACACGCCGCTTCGGCAAACCTCGGTTGCCGTGCTGCTGCACGTCCCCTGCCCGTCCGCATACCCGCAGTGCCCATCTGTGCCGCACGCTGCGGTCCTGCACACGACACTGGCGTTGCCGCCATCGCAACTTCCATGGCTATTGTCGTAGCCGCACTTGCTGTCCGCCGTGTCGCAGACGCCACTGACGCAGACACGGCTGGCCACCGTGGTCGTGCATGTCGAGTCACTCGGTATGGGCTGCCCGTTTTCGATCCGCGCGGCACACGCTCCGGTCCCCGTCCCGCTCGTCGGGTTGTTGCACCACTGGCCTGTGCAGTCACCGTCAATCGTGCAGCCCGTGCCACACGCCCCTGTCGAAGAATTGCAGATAGCTCCCGCCGCATGTCCGCTGCAGTCGCTGTTCGCGCTGCACATGCCGCAGGCTCCTGTATTTCTGCAGTATGGATTTTCCGTTGGACACGTCGAGGTTCCCGATTGGCCGTTGTCCGTGGTGCATCCAGCGCAAACGTTGTTACTCGCGTCGCATAGCGGCGTCGTGCTCGTGCACGCATTGCTGTTTCCACTGGTGCACTGGACGCACGTATATACGGACATCTTGCAAACGGGGGTCGCACCCAACGACGCACAGTCACCGTCGCTGGCACATCCGGTCCCGCCCGCAGGCACGCACAGCTGGGAGCTTGCGCCGCAGGTGGCGTTCACGCAATCACTTCCGCTGGCGCAAGGTCCCGAGCCGTCCGAGTATTTGCAAACTCCGCTTTTGCACTGCTGGTTTCCAAGGCAATCGATGTCACCCGTGCATCCAGCTCCACAAGCTCCAGTAACCTGATTGCAGACGGTGCCTCCGGGATGCCCCACGCAGGCTGCATCGGACGCGCACTTCCCGCAAGTGCCCGCGGAACACGTGGGATTGTCCGTGGCACAGTCGTACCCGGTGCTCTGCCCACTGTCTCCGGTGCATCCCGTGCACAATTGCGTCCCCGTGTTGCAAAATGCCGTGCTCCCCGTGCACGCGGACCGCAGCGATGCCGTACATTGAACGCAACCGCCGGTCGTCGTATTGCATGCGGGAGTTGACCCCGTGCAAATGCTCTCGGAGTCGCTGCGGCACGGTTTGCAGGTTCCGCCTACGCAGTACCCCGCGTTGCATTGCGGGTCGGTCGCGCAGCCGCTGTGGTTGACGTTGATGCCACATACCTTGTCCGTCGTGTCGCACACGGCGCTCAGACACACCGACGCACCGCCGCTAGCACATGTTCCGTCAATCGGCGGACTGTGCCCCCCCACCGTTGGAATGGTCGAACTGTTGGTTAGTTTGCTCGCACAGACAGTTCCCGTGCAGTATTGGGAGCTGTCGCAGTCACCGTCAACCGTGCAGGTCCCACCGGCATGTGGTAAGTTTTGAAGGGAAAAAGCCACGGAAGCTCCGCCCGGAATCGAGGAAGTCACCGTGTACGCTCCCGACACGGCCCCCGCCGTTGCCCCAACACTCGCCTGGCCGGTCGCATCTGTCTGTACCGTGAGGCTGTCGAGCGCTGCAGTGGCACCGGCGCTCGGGACTTGAAAGGTCACCGTCGCCCCTTCGACATAGTTGCCCAGCCCATCGCGAACCCGGACCACCAGAGACGACATCGCGCCATTGACCGTTACACTCTGGCTGTTCCCAGAAACGATGGCAAGGGCGGAAGCGGTCCCCGCAACGTTGGTCAAGGAGAAGTCGACCCCACCTGTGTTCAGGTTCGATGCGGTCACCAGGTAGCTCCCTGTCGTATTGCCTGCGCGTGCCGCTGCTGTGGCAATCCCGTCCGCCCCCGTGATCGCCGTGCTCGAGACTACGGCCGTTGCACCACTTCCAGGCGCTGCAAAGGTCACAGTTTGCCCTGATACCGGGTCGCCATTGCTGTCGAGGATTAGCACGGACAGTGGAGCAAATGCGGTGCCCGCTGCCACGGTCTGCAAGTCCCCCGAGTTGATGCTTATGTCGTTGGCTCCGAGGATACTCAGTCGGAACGTCACCGTGCTCGAGAAGCTCGTGGAGGAGGCGATGACGTTGAACAGTCCGGGCTTCGCATTGGCGGTCGAACTGATCGTCGCCATACCGCTTGCGTCCGTTACCCGCGATGTCTTCGACAGCGTTCCCGACGCGCCTCCTGTACCCGTCGTGCTCGTGAAGTTCACGGTAATTCCTGACACTGGATTGCCCACAGCGTCGGTCACGACAACCACCAGTGGAAGCTCAAAAAGCGCGCTCGCGGCCGCTGATTGAGCGTCGCCACTGACAAGAAACATGTTGGCCGCACCGGACGGAAGATTCACGAGGACAAAGTTGACCGTTCCTGCCGCCGCAGTGCTGGTGATGGTGGCGGACGACGTGTAGGTCTGGTAGGTCGATGTTCCTGAAATCAGTGCGCTTGCGTGGCTGTTGGCATAAGCCCAGACAGCCGCCATTCCCGTGGAGTCGGTCACGGCGGTAGTCGAAAACGTAGCGCTCGCCCCCGATGCGCTTGCCGTTGTTGTGAAACTTACCGTGGTGCCAGGGACTGGACTGCCGTTCGCATCGGTCACGAGCACCATCAATGGCGACGGAAATCGAGAGTTGATCGGCGTCTGCGCAATGCTCTGCGGGATGTTGGTCACGTCACCGCCCTGAACGTAAGCCATGGAAGCTGCCGGGCCCACGTTGGTGAGTGTGAAGTTCGCAGTTGCCCCCGTGATGCTCGCAGTCGTGGTGTAGGTCGACGGTGTGGCGTTTGCGGTCACAGTGACCGACGCAAGTCCCGAAGCGTTGCTTGTGGTCGAAGTACTCGACAAGAGCCCGGACCCGGAAAACGTCACCGTCGTTCCGCTCTTCGGATTGCCATTGGCATCGGTCACGAAGGCGATCAATTTGTCGGAGAAGCTTGTCCCAGTCCTGGCGAGTTGGTTGTTTCCCGAGTAAACGTAGATATTCGTAGCTGCTCCCGCGGTGGGAATGGCTCCGAAGTTGGCCGTCACGCTCTCCGAGCTGCTTTGTTTTGCGAAAGTACAGGTCGTCGACGTTGCGGCAGACGCACACGAGGTACCGCTCCAACCAAGAAACGATGCGCCAGCGACTGGGGTAGCAAAGAGGATAACAGTCCTTCCCACGACAAACGGGGAGCTCGCAGTTGTGCATGCGGTCCCGCAACTGATGCCGGCGGGGACTGACATGACCGTTCCGTTTGCGGCAACGTTCGCTCCGCTGTTCCCCTTGGTCACGGTCAGCGTCTGCGATGTTCCGAGCTGCGTCGAAACCATCGACTCGTTGTTGCTGGTGTCTGGATCGGTCACTCCCGACTTTGCTACGGTCGCCACAACGGAATTGTTGATGGGGCCGACTGTACTCGTTACCGTCGTTGCTGTAGACGTGATCGTGTAGGTAACCTCGCCGCCGCTTTCCAGTCGAGGCTTCGCAGTGTAGGAAGTCGTGCAATTGCTGGTGCAGATCGTATCGCCGTTCTTGCTGCACTTGGTACTATTGCTTGGGCCCGCCGTCCTTGTGCAGGAGTACACCCAGCTCGTGACCTGCGAGGGGCGCGTCATGGCCACCAACACGTCGCCGGACGATGTCAGATCCGTAGGACCTGTGTTCTTGACCTTGATGACATAGGTCACCTTGCCTCCATAGGCCACCGACCCCACGTTGGCCGTCTGCGTTACCTGCAGGTTCGCAAGCGAGCCTCCTGTCGCCGGGATCGTGCTCACGACCTTCGGACCGGTCAACGCTGGGGCGTTCACTCCCGCGATGAAATAGGTCCCGTTTACGATGGACCCCGTAGTTCCTGTGAGCACCTTTACAGTCACCTGAAACGATCCCGCTGATCCAGGTGCTAGGTTTCCAATGGCGCACGACACGATCCCAGTGCCATTGACCGCAGGCTTGGTGCAGGTCGACGTCGATGTCGCGGACTGAAAGGTGGTGTTCGGCGGGATCGTCATGTCCACATGAGTGCCGATCACGTTCCCCGTGCCGCCGTTGGAAAAGTTGAGCGTATAGGTGAGGTACGACCCCGCAGTGACCGTCGCAGGGCCCGTGGCAGAAACGTAAGGGCCGGGTACGGTGGACCCAATTCCGTCCACGTAGACCCTTCCAAAGTGCCCCCCTAGCGAGCAGCCAGATGCCGCTACGGTCAGCTTGATCGAATTGCCTATGGCGATGTCGGCGTTGGCGGGGGAAATGTCCACGAGCGACCAGTCGGTCCACTGGGTAACGTTGCTGTGAAGTACTCCCGTTGCGGTCTTCCACGGAACTCCAACCTGCCCAGCGGTGTTGAAGTCGCTGTACATCTTCTTGGTCGTACTCAGGTTGTCGACTTGGACAAAGTAGTACGGCTGCTGGTTGTAGCCGTGGGACGGATTCTCAAGTACCGGAGCCACGGCAAACCGTACGTGGACCTTGCCGTCGGTCGGATCGATGTCCCCGAGACCCACAATCATGGTTTGCACCAGTGTATTGGCGTTCTTGTTTTTTCCATAATTGGTGGCGTTCTGGTAATTGAGGCGTGCAGCGTGCTGCCCATACAGCGGATACCGGAACGTCTGGCCGGTTCCAAGATCCGGGTCGGCTTGCGAGCCGGTGGCGCCCGTGACATCGAACGCCCCGAGAAAACCTCCCGACGTCAGGTTCAGCGACGTGAAACTCGTTGGAGGCAGGGTCGCAGTACCCGAAAAGCCCGCGCTGTTGAGATAGTTTGCTGCGGTCCAGCCGATAGGAGGAGAGGTCTGCGAGGTGTCGTTTTCGAAGTCGCCGTTGACCCAGACGGCTTGCGTCACGCCGCCACTCCTTTCATCGGTCTGCACCGAGCATCCCGCCACCAGGACGGCCATCAACATCGTGAGAAGGACCCACATGAAACGCGAAGTCTTTCCGCCCCAACTCGCCCCCCCCCTTGAACCTCGCGCACGGGCACTCGCGTTTTCCATGGCTTCTCTCATTTTCATCGCCTTTCTCGTTGTCTGTGCCTTTTTTTGTACGCAGTCAGCGGCAATGGCAACGGGCTTGTCGTCCCAAGTCGTCCCAAGTCGTCCCAAGTCGTCCCAATTGCCGGGATCTGGCACGGGGCGTGCCGCAGCAGTGGACGTTCACGCAGCCAGCCGCGGGCCCCCTTGGGCCCGGTCGACACGCGGGCGTGAGGGCGCTTGTTGAGGAGCGCGCAACTTGACACCCCGCCCTCCCCCATGTTGCCATGCATTCATGGCATCTGGACCTCCCGTGATCGCTTCTGACATCGACGTTTCTGAGCTCCGCAAGGAGTGCTTGTTCACCGAGTCTCTGCTGCTCGCCTCCCCGCTCACCCAACCGCTGGGTTCCGTCTTCACCGAGCTGGTCCACCGCTGCGATGCGGTCCGGACCGAACGAGAAATCCTCACCGATGCGATCGTCCGCCAGGAAGCGGTCGTCGTGGCGTGCGACCGGGATCTCGACAAGCTCGCCGACGACGTCGAGGCCGTTGTCCGCAAGCTCGTTGGGAACGACCGCACCTTGCCGCTCTACCGCTCGTTTATCCCTCGCCCGCTCAACGAGCTGAAACGTCCTATCTTGGGGGCCGAGCTCGTCACCGCCGAGACGTGGCCCGAGAAGATGAAGAGCGCACCGCCGGAGCTCGCGGCTTTCCACGACCGTTCGGTTGCGGTCGTCGAGCGGTCCCAAAAGGCCCTGATCGACCTCCAGAGCCTCGAGATCAAGCTCGAACAACTTCCCATCACCGGCTCGGCCAAGAGGCTCGTCGACGACACCAACAGCACCCGCGCCAAAACGTTCGGACTTCTCGGCGAGTTGGTTCACGCCAATCCCGATCTGCATCTCCCCAACGAGTGGCCGGGGCGGTTTTACCGACGCGCACGACGCTGGACCGGCTCGCCCGTGTCGTTGGAAACGGTTACGGCCCAGATCACCGACCTGAAAACCAAGCTGGACGAGCTCGAGAGGCTCCGGACCGACCTCGTCGGCCACCGAGACGTGGAGAAACGGACCAAGGCTGACACCGAGCGACACGCTGCCGAGACGCTTCTGGTTTCCAAAACGCAGAGCCTCGAAGTGCTCCAGGCGGAAATCGAAGACCTCAAAAAGAAAACCCAGTGACAGAAACGCGCGCGGGCCTACTTACGGCAGAGGTGCACCCGTAGGAAAGTCTGCGCGGGCCCCCGACGCCCCCTAACCTACGCGTAGGAAAGTCCGCGCGGGCTCCCGACGGGCTGCGGACCACGCGTAGGTTGCAGCTCGTGGGGGCCGCGGTTCTTGGCCTACGCGTGGTGCCTGGCGTGTCGGGGGCCCGCGCGGACT
>CAITRH010000763.1 GCA_903894755.1 uncultured delta proteobacterium | reverse complement strand
CCCCTTCGGGGCTGCCAATCAACGCACGGGCATTTCGTCAATATTCGGAGCCGCGCGTTCTCTGGCTGCCCCGAAGGGGCGAGTCAAATCAGCCCAGGGTGGGTAACGCAAGTGGGGGAAGACTTCGCGACGCTGGGGGAAGACCTAACGCAAGACGCAAGTGGGGTGGAACGTCGCCCGACACGGACACGATTTCGCGGCAGTGGGGGACGACTTGACGCCAGTGGGGGAAGACTTCGCGACGGTGGGGTAGAACGCCGCCCGCCATGGACAAGGCTTCGCCTCGCTTGCAGGCAGTCGCAGACGACGTCCGATGGCTTCGCCTCCGGGTGATCCTGTTGAGTGGGATCGTACGATTCCCACCCCACTGGCCAGTCCTCAATGTTGGCCGCTCCACGCGCAACAAAAAGTTGATTTTTTGCTCGATGTCGCGATCGCGCTTGCCAACCTTCTGCTAGTGTCGCGGGCGTCGGTAGGCAGACGGCGAGCAGGCGGCTTGCCCCAACGGAGGTGGAACGTGAACGGGCCTGGAGCAGCAGGACACTGGGCGTATCTTGTGGCGTTTTTAGCCATGATCGGCGTGGCAGCGGGGTGCGCCGAGGGGGTGAACGCGGGCAATTGGGCGACGGATGTCGCATCTACCGATGCGGGGGGGTTCGCCGATGTGGTCTCCGATCGGGGGGGACTTGGTCTGGATGCGTCAGGACCGGGCCCCGAGGTTCGCATCACGTCTCCGGGGGAAGGGAGCCGCATCGCAGCAACTACGGTGGAAATCTTGGGTTCCAGTCTCGGGATTCCTGGTGTCGCGAGTGTGTTCGTGAAGGCAGGACCCAACACGGCGCAACTTGCGACGACCACCGACGGGTTCAAGACCTGGCGGATAGAACTGCCTGTCCCTTCCGGTGCTTTCGTGGTCGAGGCGGTTGCCTACGACGATCGCGGGCTTGGCTCCGAGACCCCTGCCAGGGTGACCTTGAGGGGCCCCGAAGGCACGGACACGTCCACGCCGACCGTGCGCATCGAATCGCCGACCAACTCATCTACCCCGCTGCAAACGCTTGTTCTTGTGCGGGGGACCGCGACGGACGACCGAGGGGTGGTCCGCATGGAGGTGCGTCGCAACGACCTGCTCATCATCGAGACTCCGGTGGCCACCGACGACTTCTTCCAACATTGGTCTCGTCTTGTCCCGCTCCTTCCAGGGCTATGGAACGAGCTCAAGTTCACCGCCTACGATGCCGCAGGAAACCAAGGAGTGGCCAACCTACGGCTGCAGGGACGGGTTGACGTAGACCCGACGCCTCCCACGGTGGCGATCCAGGTGCCATCCGCGGGGGCGCAGCTCAACGCCGACACGCTGGCAGTACGCGGGATCGCCTCGGACAACGTGGCGGTACGCGAGGTGAAAGTCCGCTACGGTGTGATCACCGACAGCTCCACGACGGTTTTCCTAGACTACGTCAGCGCCACCACCCAAGACGCCTACGCCTCCTGGAGCAGCACGTTACCCATTGTACCGGGAGTGCTCCTTGTCGAAGCTCGCGCCATCGACATCAACGGTCTTGCCACCAGCGTGACCACCACGGTGACCAACAGTTTCCTTCCGCTATGGTCGACTGAAGTAGAGGTTCCGCTACGGACCAACGAGCGCGCGGTTCGTCCCATGCTATCCATGGACCTCGATCGTACCGGGGTAACCCAGGTGATCAACGAGGACACGCAGAAGGCGATCAAGCTGCTGTCTCTCGAGCCAACGCCACTCTTGACCAATGCGCTCGACGCGATCAAGACGGCCTGTGGCACCGATTGGCGAAACGACAAGCAGACTCCCACCTACGACTGCACGTTGACCACCCTGGGGAAGACGTTTGGTACGAACTGGGTGAAGAGTCCCGAGTTTGCGCTGGTGCGGCTTCTGACCATGACCCCAGCGAACGTGGTAGTGGATGGAACCTCCATCGAGGCACTCAAAAACGTTGCAAACAACCTGAACAAGTTCGGGTTGATAGGAACGTTCAACAACCTGCTGGCACAAACCCTTGGTCTTGCTCGGACCACGGAGATCGTCACCACTCCCAACGTGATGGCGACCCTTCGGAACCGCTGGATGGCGAGCCACCCCGCAGTGGATACGTCCACACCTGGCGCCGTGTTCCTTCCCATTTACCTTTACGACGCGATGCAAGATCTCGCCCCCATGGGAGCGCGGTTCGGCGCGATACAAAACGGCCATCCCGGCGTACTCAGCTCTGCACCGTACAGCAAAGTGCTCGACGACACCTTCCGCATGCACATTGTGGCCACGTCGAACCTTCGTTGGTTTGAAGGCCTGGTGGCCGACACCGGCAAGGACTACATGGCCGCCCTCGCTGGGGCCACTGATGTACTCGATTTCGACTTTACCAAGTCCTCGACCTTCGATATCCTGGGGCTCGTTGCGGCGCCTACGGTGGACCTGCGACTCCGTATCCAAGAAAACCCAGCGTTCATAAAGGCGTGCACCGGGTCGGCTTGCAAGGCGAACACCTATACCAGCCCCTACGGCACCGGCTATGTTTGGTCGACTCCCCAGTGGCAGCTCGAGAACATCATCGCCTACGCCGCCAACACGCAATACGGCAGTCGCAGGTATTACAACTGCTTTCTAAGCGTGCTTTTCTGCTTCGCCGACGTGAGCGTGGGCCAGGGGAGCGACCCTGCAGGGTGGACCATCTTTTCGACCGCTCTCAGCATCGGCAGTCCGCCTCCAGCGCAGTTCCTATGGGAGCTCATCAACGAAGTGGGTCAAGTAGCGATGCATCAACAGGGGGCGATCCCAGAGGGTCAGGCCAACGTCGAGTTCACCTTGAGCAAGATCCCGGTGGGTCTCACGGCCGACCAGATCCGTCTCCAGGTGCGCGGCGCACTTCAGACGCAGCGCTCGAAGCTTTCCGACATGCTGCTCGGCGACTACACCCGCAACAATGCTGCCTTGGACGCCTACCTCGCGCGCGGAGCGGACGGCCTCAGGTACTTCTACTACGCTGCTCGCACCGACCCTCGTCCTGCCACATCGACCTATCCCTACACCAAGCCAGGGTTTTTCAGCGACGAGGCGTTGGCCTCGAAAGTTAGCACCACGGGCGCTCTTGGAAGTGGCAATACGGCCAACGAGAAGGTCAAACTCGATCCTGGAGCTCGTGTCTTGTACATACAGGGGGCCAACCTGGGTGTTTACCGCCTATCGCTGAACGTCCCCACCGACACCAATGCCGACATAACCGTACGCGTCGCTCGCAAAATGCGTTGAGCCTACAGACGGAGCCACCCCCATGCGTTTTGCTTTATTGTGTGTCCTGTTTGGTCTGTTTCTTGGCTGTGCCGACGCGAGTCCTGCCCAAGATTACGGCGACCCCACCTCACTGAACCGAGCGACCGTCCAAGGCGGCATTGTCGCTTGGGTCGTCTCGCCCCTTGTGACCGAGACATTGACTGCCCCTCGAGCCGAGATTGTCATAGGTGCCTATGTGGATCCGGCGTTGGACGCGGGAAGCGCAGCGACGCGTATCTCAGTGACCTTGGAGCCGGAGGAGGCCGATGCACGGCTTGCCGATGTCTCGGGGACTGCAGGGCCCCAGCAGCGTTTCCGCGCCACCATCCCGCTTCTTCACGGGCAAAACCCGGTGCGCATTCGCGTTGCTTCCGACGATGGCGCCTACCTCCGTCGCTTCACCTACCTTGTCAATTACCAGGGAGCTTCCGCAGGACTCCGTTTCGCCACACTGTCTCCTGAGGGACCGGCCGCAACCCCCTGCGATAAGGTTGCCGCCATTGTCAACGGCATGACGGCATCGCAAACCGTGTGCGTGCGAGGACGGGTCACTCAGTCCCAAGGGGCGCGACCTATCGAGCGTCTCTTGGTAGGGGTTGCAGGAGGGGCGACCACTCCGGTTTCCCTTGGAGCGGATGGTGCTTTCGAGGGGTCGGTGGTGCTCAAGCCCGATGAGGCGCAGTCCGTTGCCGTTGCGGCGGTGGATGCAACCGGAGTGCAGAGCGAAGTTCAGTCGCGTCTCATCCAGGACTCGACGCCGCCCAAGGTGCTTGTCACGGCGGCAGCCGACGGGATCGCGGCTCGGACAAGTGTGGAAGTAGCCAATGTGGGTGGCACGGCCAGCGATGCCAACGGCATAAGCCGTCTCTACATCGAAGGGACCGCGGGGGGGATTCAGATTGTCCCTGCTACATCGCCATGGACCGCGGAGGTCCGCGTGGATCCAGGAAACAACCCCATCTTTTTCGTTGCGGAGGACCGTGCAGGCAACGCCACGCGGGTTGCTCTCACGGTGGTACGCACGCGCCCCATCCACTTGGCGGCGCCGCAGGCGGGCGGCAACGTACAGCAGCTTGCGCTCGACCGCTTTGCCCTCGAATCTCTGCTAACGGCGGACGATCAGCGGTCCTTGCGGCTCGTGGATGTCCCACTACGTCCTGCCATCATTGCAGCCCTTCAGGCAATCCGTGATCCGGTGGGGCATGGGGTGGACACGTCGCTATGGAAACAGGCCGAGTGGAATCTGTACCGGCTGCTCAACATGACTCCAGACACGGCGAATCTGACGGGGTCGTCGGTAGCCGAGCTCATGACCATTGCTGCGGCGATTGGGATCCCACCGGCGCGGATGTTGGCGGAGCTCCTTTCCATTGGGGTGACGTCGACCTTTGTTTCCACTGAGATTGTGGCCGACGTGATCCTAGAGCAGCTTGTTGGCAAGCATCCGAACTCCATTCGAGACAAGGACAACAAGGTAGCGATTGGTGTAAGTCTGTACGACGCGCTTCAGAACCTTCGCACCTTGGGACCACGTTTTGGACCTGTGGCTCCGCATCCAGGGTTTCTCGAGGGCGACACGTTCTCTGCGGTGTTCGAGTCGGGCTTTCGGATGTATTTGCCTGTCAAGTCGACCTTGACGCGCTACGACGGGCTAGGAGCGGCGAGCAGTTCGAAGCAGTTCTTGTTCTTGAAGAAAGGGACCGCGCTTCTCGAGTTCGACGTCGACTCCAGCGACTTTCACGTTGTCGGGCTCGTGGACCAACCCACCGTCGACCTGCGCTTCGTGATGCATGAAAACGCGGCATTTGTCAGAGCCGGGCGGACGCAGCGGGCCAACGAGTGGCCAGCAGGGTCTGGGTTTTTCCGAGGCGACAGTGCGGTATGGAGCAGTACCTTCCCGGTGTGGCAGATTCAGTCCATTGTGGCCGAGACCGCCTATCGTCAATACCGCGCGCTCTATGCTCCCGGATACACCAAGCACATTGCGAAGCAGGCGGGCTCGATTCCGGGCGACGCAGCGGTGATCGACTGGAACCGAGGCTGGGTGACGATCAGCACCTCAGGTGGCATTGGAAGTCCTCCAGCGCCGCTTTACGCTTGGGATCTTCTTGTCGAGGTAGCGCAGCTTCGGCTGCATGACGGGGGCATACCGTACGGAGGACTGGATCTGTCGTTTACGCTGAAGGGGCTTCCCATCGGGCTGACTGCCGACGATCTGGTGGTCGCACTTCGTCCCAAGCTGAAGGAGCAGGCGGCGCAGCTTTCCGAGCGTCTCCTGGGGACCAATGCGCTTGCCTCCTCGAAGGCCGATCTCTTCTTTGTGACGGCCACGAGCGGCTCGCGGTTTCTTTTCTTTCGAGCTGCGGAGGATGACACGGCAAGCCCCTACCTGTACAAGACCCCTGGGTTCTTTGCGGACACGGGTCTAGCGCGCAAGCTGTCGTCCAAGACCCTGGCTGGGACCGACGACGTCCTCCACGAAAAGGTGACGGCAGACGCGGGCAAGACCCTGTATTTCAGGGACAGTGCGGATAAGACCTACCAATTGATCATTACGGCGGTGGACGCCACTGGGGTCACCTTAGAAGTAGCGGCCGTACCATGAGGAGCTTGGCCATGGGAATCAAAAACAACTTGGGACAATGGGGGCGACGCGCCGCGCTGGCGCTCTTTGGGTTAGCGTCCGCAGTGCATGGCCCCTCGGCTTGCGGCGGCTCCGACAGCGGCATCATAGCTGCGCAGACGACCACGCTTGCAGTGGGGGAGTCGAGAACCATCGAGCTGCGCTTTCTGCGCTTCGACGTGACCAACTTTCAGCAGACGTTGACCAAGAAGGACATCTTGGCGCTGCCTGTTGATATCCGGGAGCGTCTCTGGCTGCTCGACCTCGATCTTGCGGGGGGGCCACAAACACCGCGTCTACTTGACAACGCGATGGCAGCGATTCGACGGGCTGACCCATCGACGCTGTCACTGGCAGCTCGCAACTTTCAGCGTCTGCTCAACATGACTCCGGACAGCGCGGACCTACGGGGGACGGCACTTGAGCGTCTCATTGACCTAGCGCCGCTGCTCGGGGTGGCATCTCCGAGGGTCCTTGCGGACATGCTCAAGGTCGACGTAGAGGACACCTTTCTTTCCTCTGCGGTGATCTCACAGGCCGTGTTGCGCGGTGTGATCGGGACCCATCCCAACGCATTGACCCGTCTTGGTCCTCGTACAAAGGAGAACCCTTCTGGGCTCTATCCGGTGGCGTCAGGAAAGCTTCCCGTGACCTTGACGGATGCTGCGTCGGACTTTGCCAGTCTTGCGGAGCGGTTTGGCGAATACAGCCAAGGAGGGGTTTATCATCCAGGGTTTATCACGGGCAACGTGCGGGCGAAGGTTCTGACCGATGATTTCAAGCTTACGGTGCGAGCCAATGCCAATGCGCTCCCCTTCAAGGGGGTGGATCTGACCTCGGCGACAACGGCCAGTGTCAACTCGATTCCAAGTCAAATCCGGGACATGTTCGACTTCAAGGATCCCAATTGGCTGACACTGGAGGGGCTGGTGGCAGGGACCGCTGTGATCGAGTCGATGACATTTCGGGTGGTGGAGTCGGATCGTTTCATCCGAGGGGGGCTGTCACCGGCGCCGACTGGGATGGGTTCCTCGACTGCATGGCAGCTTCCACCCTGGATGCTGGAGCGCGTGGTCATGGATGCGTCAAGGGAGTCCTTTGGCAAGGTTGACACGACGCTTGCGTACGGAGCTCCTGGGAAACCGCCGCTCTTTCGAGCGTCGGTGGTCAAAGGTTGGCAAGAGATCTTCGTGGAAGGGGGCATTGGAGCTCCGCCGCCGCCCAACTACTTGTGGGATCTTCTTCTGGAGGTTGCCCAGGTACGTCTTCACGATGGGGGGATCAAAGAGGGGGAGGGAAACATCGAGTTCGAGCTTCGGGACATTCCGACGGGGACGGACACGGACACCATCACGCAGTCGATCCGGGAGAACCTAGAGGCCAATCCTACGTCACTGCTTGATGTTGCCAGGCGCCTGATCGACACGAGCTCTGGGGATGCGGACTACTACTACATGCGGACCAGTGCACGCACTGTGTTGCCTGAGCAGGTAGGCGACTGGCTGTTTTTCGTTACAGAGGGGGATATCCCCATGGGGGCGGATGGCAAGCCAAAGCGAGCGTACCGGTACTCCAACCCTGGTTTTTTTGCTGACGAGGCGTTGACGCAGAAGGTTTCGAGCAAAGTGTTGCTTGATGGGGACACGGAGCATGAGAAAGTGATGGTTGGTGACGGGGACACGCTGTATGTGCAGGATGATGAGGGGGCAGTGTATAGGCTCAAGGTTGGGGTGAAGGCGAGCCTGAACCTCCGGCAGTTCACGATCACGCGGGTACGGTGATCTCGATGGGTTTCCGTTGGACGATTGCGACAGCTTTGGTAGCGACTTTGTGGGCAGGTCGTGTGGAGGCGCAGGCGATGACGGCTCCCACGGTGGGGACAGGGCTTTCTGGGCCAGCGACGGCGGATGCGGCCGCAGTGTACTGGAATCCCGGGGCATTGGCCTACATCGAACGTCCCACGCTTCTTTTGGGCGGGCACATCATCGTGGGGCACATAGGCTACACGAGGGAGCGTCGGGCTACGTACCAACGTCCCGACTCCCTCAACTTTGCGCTACCCATTGCTCCCGAGTCGGTGGATTCGACCAAGACAGGTTCTGCGCAGTCGGTGGGGGCGACCCCTTTCGGTGCAGCGCCGACGTTATTCGGGGCGTTTCCGATAAGCAAGCGGGTGGTAGTGGGGTTTGGCATTTACGCACCTTTCGCAGCGCTGGTGTCGTTCGACGAGGGGGGAGCGCAGAAGTGGGCGATCCAGCGTGCGACCATTGTGATGGTGCAGGCGACTCCAGCGATTTCCTACCGGTTCCACGACGCGCTGAGTGTGGGAGCTGGCGTCTCCTATGTACTTGGGTACGGTGCCATGTCGAAGGTACAGGACTTCGGAGCCATCGACGACGTAGGGAGGGCATTGGCACGTCCGCCGATTTCGCAGAACAACAGCTTTGGGGCGAATGCACCGCCAGGCGTACGAGAGCTCAATTCGATGGCGCGTCCCTTCGAGCTCGAGAATGCGCTAGGCCATGGGATCACGTTCAACGTAGGGATCGCGTCCCGTCCCACCCCCAAGCTTTTGCTTGGATTGAGTTACCAACATAGTGTCGACATGGCGTTGACCGGTACTTTCCGGCTCAACATGAACGATGACTTCTTCACCAAGGATCTGGTGAGTCAGGGGATGGCGTTCAAGCCCGAGGTGGCTGGGACTGCAACGCTGCGGTTTCCGCTTCCAAGGAGCCTTCGCATTGCGGCGGCCTACGATGCCACGCCGAAGTTGAGGCTGGGGACACAGCTTGGATATACAACTTGGTCGCAGGTGGAGGCGTTCGATGTGAGCGCGAGGTCGCCCGATCTAGTGATGCCCAAGGTGGGATTGAGCGATACGGCGCACATCGTGTTGCCGCGGCGCTGGCAAGACACGGTGGCCATCGATGTGAGCGCGCGGCTTCAGCTCACCAAGTCGCTTGCGGGATGGGTACTGGCGGGGTATCGGTCGCCGGCGTCCCCTGATGCCACCATCGACGTCGCGTCGCCGGATGGCAATCGCATTGTGGCAAACGCGGGGGTTTGGCTTGCGCTCAGCCAAAACGTAGCGTTGCTAGGCGAGGTCAAGATGCAGACCATCTTGCCGAGGACCGTGGTTGGCTCGGACTACGATCTAGGAAATGGGACCTACAGCTTGACGCTGTTTGCCTTCGGGGGTCACGTGGAGTGGAAACTCTAGTGGAGCAAATGTAAACAACGGCCTGCTAAGTCACGGGGCTGACCGCGATGCCCGCTACCCAGGGTTTACCCACCCCATAGGTGTTAACCGGGTACTTGACCGCGTTCCTGCGCGACCCAGGGTTACCCACCCTGGGCTGATTTGACTCGCCCCTT
>CAITRH010000762.1 GCA_903894755.1 uncultured delta proteobacterium | reverse complement strand
GTCTCAGTTCCAGTGTGGCTGATCAACCTCTCAGACCAGCTACCCGTCTATGCCTTGGTAGGCCATTACCCTGCCAACTAGCTGATGGGCCGCGGGCTCCTCCCTTGGTGTTAGCTTATATATAGAGGCCAACTTTTACCTCGGAACCTTTCGATCCCGTGGTCTTATGCGGTGTTAGCGTTCCTTTCGGAACGTTGTCCCCCGCCAAGGGGTAGATTACCCACGTGTTACTCACCCGTGCGCCACTTTACCGGGGCCGAAGCCCTTTCTCGTTCGACTTGCATGTGTTAAGCGCGCCGCTAACGTTCGTTCTGAGCCAGGATCAAACTCTCCAGTTGAATCTGGCGAGTCCCGAGCTGCCTACGCAGCCCGTTCTCTAACTTGTTTCCGCACCTGCTGTCGATGCGTCCTTCCATGTCCTGCATCGCAAGACACTTCAGGGAGCCCATCCCCGATTGCCGCATGTTTGAAGCAATCAGGGCGAACGTACAATTCAGTTTTCAAGGACCGAGGGAGACTCTCTGTCTCCGTCGCTTGGGGGATGCCAGTTTAGCGCCCCCTCACCCGCTGTCAAACTCTTTTTTTCGAGTCTGGTCTTCTCTAAAGACGCGCGGCCTCGTGCCGAGAACGTTTCCGCTCCGTCACGTTTGCCATAGTACTTCCTCGTTCCATCGGGTCAAGTCCCCTTGGACCAGACACCCCGGAACTACCGACAATCATTCTGGAAAATCCCCAGAACCACCGCCGCCTCGGCAGCGCTCCCTGCCCTCGGCGAGCGGCACCTTGCCCTCGCCAGCGCCGAAGTCAAGGAGATTTCTTCGACCCCCCTCATGTCTGATCGTCCACATACCACTGCCCGCCAGACTCCCTCACCAACGTCACCTCCGCCCCTGACCCCAAACGCACCCGATACCCACGCTCCCGTGGACCGAGCCCCACCACCGCCCCCATCACCTCTAATAACGTTACCTCGTGGTTGTGCTCCTGACATAACGCCGTCGGACGACGACGCTGGTCCGTCTCTACCTCCACCGCATGCCATGCCAAACCCTCCCGATCCGGCCACCCCGCCTCCTTCCCAAGCGCCCACTCGCACTCGGAAAGCGCCCGCCACGGAACCGTAAACACCCGACGACGAAGCAACAACACCAACGCGTACCCGTCGCGCATCGCATGCACCACGTAGCTCCGCTTCGCCCCTCGAACCGCCACCAAACTTGGCTCCCCTAGCTTCGTCGCGTCCCGTACCGCGCTCAACACCACAGTCCAATGCGCCGCCGCGACCTTCACATCAAACGGATCCACATCCCCGCAGTAGTCCACCGTCTCCCCCTCGCCATCCACTAACGCACACGCATACGCCCCCCCTACCCGGCCAAGTAGCGCCGCTAAAATCGCCGTAAACGCGCTCGTCTCCTGATCCCGAGGCGGACTTCGTGACACCCTCATCGAATCCCAAACCTACTTCGGTGGTTCGTCCTTCTTAACTGGTAATGCCGCAGCCGCCGCCGCCGCCGCCGCTGCCGCCGTTGCCCCGGTACGCCCCGGATATCGCTGCTGAAAATAGGTCAACACACGATCCCAACGTGCAAGTAGCTCCGGATCATCCTCCCCATGCGAGATCACCCGACGACGTATCTTTAATAGTGCATCCAGAAGATCGCTGATCGCTGTCAGCTTCTGATGCTGCGCCCTCGCCGACGCCGCTTCCAATGCCTGCGCCCTTGGAAGTAAATACATCATTCGTTCGTATAGCTTTTCTAGCAGATCGGGACTTAGCCCCTTGATCCCGAGCTCCGCCGCATCCCCTCGGTAAATTTCTAGGATATCGTCGGCAATAAACGACGTAAAATTCTCGTCGGTCTTGAGCAGCGCATGGACCTCCGTGGCCTCGAGCGAACGTAACGGCTCTATCCCCGCCGCCCTCAACACATCGTCCGCTGTCAGCGCCGCCGCTTCTGCCCCTCCCTTTCGATAAAATGGAGGGACCGGGAAATCTCCGCTCCTTACCTGCATCCTCCCGTCGTCTTTGCCCGCCTCAGTACCCGTCACACCCAATAAACCATCCGCCTGTTTTGCGACCATGGACACCACCTAGACCTCATTCGAAGCACTGAGAACAAAATGTTTGCCCTCGAGAACAAAAGCTTGGTCATCGAGAACAAAGTTTTAGTCCTCCATAACCGCAGTTTTGTCTCCCAGAACAACATGTTAGCCCACTAGAACAAGACGTTCGTTCTTCTTGATAAACGCTGACCCAAACTTCACTCGACCGGTATCAACGCCATCTGACGTTCCGCCGACGATAACACCTCTATCGACCTCCCACCCCGTTGACGACCCAGTACCCCCTCGCGCTCACGCCACGCCCGCTTCGCCAATGCCTCCCCCCCTAACGCTGCTCGACTCTCGTCTCGTGACGCACTCCACGCCGCTAACCGCTCCCCTAACCGAATTACATGCCAACCAAAACGTGTCTCCACAACCCCCGTCGTCTCCCCTGCCCCACGCAAACCAAACGCCGCATGGACAAATGCTAAGTCCATCCCCCCCTCCCCTTCTACCACCCGCCCGTCTTCCGCAAACCCGGGGAGACGCTCCACACGAACCTCGAACCCGTCCGCCTCCACCGCCGCTGCCGCTGCCTCAAACCCCTCAACCCCCTTGGCCGCAATCACCGCTTGCTCAATACGTCGCGCTACCTTCTGGCCACGCTCCGAATCCGCCGGGGTCCGACGTAATACCACCGCATGCACCACTCGAACCCTCTCGGGTACCCGAAACCGACGCCAATAAAAGCTCACAAGCTCCTCGATCTCTGCGTCGGTCGGCTCCCCTCGCGCCATCGCTTCCTTCGCAATTCGCCGCGCCGTCAGCCTCGCCCTCGCGGACGTAAGTCCCCAACGTACCTTCGCCGTCGGCCCCCTTTCGCGTGCCCCCTCCGCCATCAACGCGTCGTCGATAAGGGCGTCGAGCGCCCCCCTCGGCTCGAGCCCCTGCGCCCTCGCCACCTCCTCTATTAGAACTGGCTCGATCGTGACTCCCCCTACCTTGGCGCCTGCCCGAATCGCTTCCCCACGCGGCGGCGCTCCACATGCAACCGCAAGAACAACAGCCAGCCATCGCCAGCCCCTCACGGCTTTGCTCCTGGTCGAACTACTGATACGGCCGCACGCACCGATACCAGTCCAACCACCAACCAGTAGAGCGCCCTAAGGTCCTCGGCACGCGAAAGAGCGGAGCTCCCCAATGCGAAAGCTACCGTTGCAAGTACGAAAAACCCCGCAGACACCGCTTCTGCCATAGGAACAGGGACTCCCCAAGCCCAACGTATTGCACTCACTCGTCGCTCTCCTCTTCGAGGTCGGCCACAACTCCTGAACGCACCAAGTTGAGAAGCTGCGCGGTCGATAGACGTCCTGCAGCTTCGGTCCCCTCCAAGACAGCCTCCGCAAGCGCCCGCTTTTCACTGCCCGTCGCTACCATCGCCTCCTCGATGGTGCCTCGTGTGATCAGCTTGACCACAGTCACAGGCTTCGTCTGTCCAATGCGATGTGCACGATCGGTAGCTTGGTCCTCCACTGCAGGATTCCACCATGGGTCGAGATGGATCACATGGCTTGCGGCAGTCAGGTTCAGTCCGGTGCCGCCCGCCTTGAGCGAGATCAGAAAGAGCTCCCCCTCCCCTGCCTGAAAGGCATCCACTCGCCTGCCACGCTCCGGTACGCTGGTGGACCCGTCCAAGTACTGATAGCTCACCCCCTTTGCATCGAGCGCTTGACGTACCAGTGCAAGATGCTGCGTAAACTGGCTGAACACCAGGGCCCGATGACGGGACTCTCGCAGCTCGTCTACAATCGTTAGGAATGCGCTTAGCTTAGACGATCCCACACTCGAGTTGGTCAGGTACAGTTTTGGATGGCACGCGAGCTGTCGAAGACGGGTCAGCCAAACAAGGAAAACTATGCGCTCCTTTGCGGAATCGACCCGAGGCTCGAGATCCGCAAGGGCTTCGCGTCTCGTCGCCTCGTACAGGCCTCTCTCGGTTGGCGACAGCTCGATCCAACGTGTGGTCTCGGTGAGCGGAGGAAGGTCCTGTTCCACGGCCTCTTTGGTGCGTCTTAGCACGAATGGACGAAGCAACCTGGCAAGCACCTTGCGCTTTTCGTCGCTGCCATCGCGCTCGATGGGAACCGCAAAGCGGTCGCGAAACTGGTCCCAGCTTCCTAGAAACCCAGGAGACACAATGGAAAAGAGGCTCCACAGTTCTCCGAGGTGGTTCTCGATAGGGGTCCCCGAAAGGGCCACACGCCAGTCCGCGTCCAGTGCACGGGCCATGGAAGCCCTGCGGGTCGAGGCGTTCTTGGCAGCCTGTGCCTCGTCTAGCACCAACGTTGCAAAATGGACCTTCGACAGGGTTTCTACGTCACGGGCAGCGGTGTCCCAACTTGCAATGAGCAAGTCGCCCTCTCCCAGGTTTTGGAGAAGCCCTGCGCGCGTGGGCCCCCGGTAGGCACGAGGTTTGAGGACTTTTCCAAAACGTTCGAGCTCACGTTCCCAGTTCGGACCCACCGACGTAGGAGCGATCACCAAAGCCGGCCCCAGCTTGGCTCTTGTTTCGAGCATTGCAATGGCCATCACGGTCTTGCCTAGTCCCATATCGTCGGCGAGCACTGCGCCAGCGCCCCAGTCGGCAAGACGGGTCATCCATTGAAAGCCCTCGCGTTGGTAGGGGCGAAGAATATTTTCAAGGTGCTCCGGAAGATTTGGATTGCTTTGCCCTGCACGCCAAGCCAGAATCCGTGCGCGCAGGTCAACGCTGACATCCATGACCTTCCCCTCGTCGACCAGTTCGGCAACAAAGGGGAGCGCTGCCCCTGCCACAGTAAGACCATCCTTGGACTCGGATGCAAGGTTGACAACAGGAAGGAGCCGTTGACGCAGCGACTCGGCAATACGAGCAAAGCGACCATGCCCGACTGACACGAAGTGGCTTCCTTGGCGAACCGCGTTGGCAAGAGCTGCAAGCGTAACCTCGGTTTCGTCTACGATGACGTCGCCTCCAACGACCAGCCAAGCACCGGCACGTCGAATCCGTAGGTTGAGGCGTGCAGAGTCGACCGAGCCCACTACCCGGAGACGTTCCGTCATCCAGGAGGTCTCCACAGGTGGTGCAAGCTTGTCGGCCGCCTCGGCCACGGTGAAGACGTCGTCTCCTGGTGCAATGATCCAGTCGAGGGAAAACTCGTCGAGAACCCGTCCATGGGTTGGCAACTTCAGCGTTTCGACGATGGCTTCACTGGTTACCTTCTCGGCCTCCAGGTCGCGCTGCACGTGGCGACGTTTGCCGTCCATGACCAGGTAGATGCATTCCGCCCCCTGTCCTGGGACAAGCTCCCCGGTACGTTCTGGGATACGGGCGCGCAGACGAACAGTGAGGGCTCCTTGGGCGTCGAGCTCGAGGCGCACGCAAGGGACAACCTGGGAGGGGAGGACTGGACCCTCGAGGGAAGGGGGGAGGCGCAGGGGGAGGTCGGTGCCGAAGCCTTCGAGGCGGGTCAGGAGGGTATCCCAGCTTTCTCTTGGAAAAGCGGCGGGATACTCGACGATGGCCTTAAGAAAGTGTGTGGCAGCACGAGGGAGGGAGGCCAGGGTGATCATGGCTTTGTCGAGGTCGACAATGTGGCCATCGACTGTGGAAATAACGCGATTGGGCTCGCGCAGTTGGTCACCGATGCGGAGCTTGGGGACCAAGCCGAGAGGGGTATCGACAAGCTCGATGGAGGCAGGAGCCCGCCTGACTGCAACATGGGTTTCGTCGAAGAAGACGCGAGGGTGGCCAACGAGGGCGGAGAGGGTTCGAGCGAGGGTTCGTCGGACTCCTTCGGCCCCCTGGGCGGGCTCAGGGTCGAAGAGGAGCGCTTCGAGGGCGGGACGGTCCAAGGGGTCACCGATTGCGAAGAGCTCTCGAAGTCGATGGGGAGCGAACTCAGTCCCTTTGGACCAGGCGCCTCGTTTGCCGCGCTTTTGGACCACCGGCACGATGGCGGGGCTGCCACGGTCTGTCAGACGAAACGCGATGCGTCTTTGGGGGTCGTCGACGTAATCCGGTGTGAAGGCAGCTTGGGTGTCGTCGAAGGTGCGGATGGTCAGCATCCATGCGGGTTCGTGGAGCCAGGTAACGAGGGTTTGGAATTCGGGGTTTTCGGGGGTTCGCAGGAGTCGGCGGGCAGCCCGGAGAGCGACGGCCGAAGTTTTGGAAAACGGGTCTGGTTTCGCGCGCCAGCCAGCGAGGAGGATCCGTCCCATTTCGTCGTTTCCGACGAGGATGGTACCAGCCTCATGAACGAACAGGCAAACGATGGCCATGGACGCTCTGTCGAAGCGGCAGCGAAGTTGAACTCCCTCGTACTGGGTGGGTCGAACGACGGTGGCCAAGGCTCTTTCGAATTTGTCATCGAGCTCCTGAACGATTGGATCGTCGGGGAGAGGAACCGCCATTATGGCGTTTTCGTCGCGCTCGGCCAATCCGATTCTCAGGCTCCGTTCGATCCAGCCTCGGGTGGAATTGAGGACTACTTGCTGCTCGGAGCGGGTCAACGTGCCGAACTTCGTGGGATCGAATGCATCACGAGTGCGGAATGCGAAGCCAGGTCCCTTGAGAAACGCAGCAATGGGGCCCCAATTGAACGCGCCTAAGTCCAATGATGTCAAGGGCTGCTCAAGGAGCCGTCGGAACCCCTCACGCTCCACCCTGGCGAGGAATTCCTTGGACTCGTCGGTCATGCAGTGCGGGAACCGCTTTGTACTGAAAACGTCGAGATGCCGGACCAAGCTGTTTGCGAGGTCGTCGATGTGGTGCGGCTGGACTTGCGGGGGGGCCAAATCGCTGGGTGCGAAGAGGCCACCTAGCGTATTGACCGATTTGTACTTGGCCAGACGGCGGAAGAGTTCACGTGAAACCTCTGGGCAGTCAAGCTCCGTAGCGAGCTCCCAGATGCTAAGCTCGAACCATTCTTTGAGCGCGCGGGGGTCGGCCCCTCGGATGACCTGCTGAAGAAACGCAAAGGAGTTGGATGATTTCGCCACGAGGCTATGTTAGACCAAAACGCGGCCGAGAACCCAAATGGAGTGCTCTGGTCATCGCGTTTCCCTATCGGAAAGGCCTCGGGTGCCTGGGCCCGATGGCTTTTTTGGCTCGTCCTGCAACGGCCAGCGCGGCGTCGGAATCACGCCGTCCTTGAACTCCACCTTGCCTTGAAGGACACAGCCGCGCATTCCGGGACGGCAAAAGGCGCCGTTCACTCGTTGACAGAGCTCGTTTACTTCGTGCGGACAACCCCAAGTACTCATGCGAAGTTTCCTACCACACACGCATGCCCCGATGCACGCGTCAACCATTTCCCCTATGCTCCGCCCATGCTGACCGCTGACGTGCGTTTCGAAGGATGGACGGTGCAGGACTGGAAGCGTCTGCTTCATCTTTGGGCGCCACGGGCGACCGCGGGGCGAAAGGACTTGGGTCCCCAAGGCGGCCTCTGCGTGATCCACGACGGCGCCCGGGTTCACAAGATCGTTCACACTGTCAAGGGGCGGCTCGAGCCTCCTCGGTCGTGGCCTGTTCCTCTTGGCGAGCTTGGTCGCGAACACAACGCGTCGTGGGTCCTTGGCGCACGGTTTGGAGCCCTCGAAGAGCTGATGGAACGCTTTGGCGAACGCGCACAACGTGACCACGACCTGACCGATCAGACCCTGCTGCTCGTTGTGATTGCGCGCGAGCTCGCCACTGAGGGACAACTGGAGCTATGGCCACCGCGGCTGCGCGGGATCCCTGTCCCCACTGCAGCCATGGTGCGCAGTGCTGTGGATACTGTGTGTGCTGACGGCAAAGCCATGCTGCTAGGGCTGTTTGAGGACAATAGACTGTACACGGCGCTGGTGCTGCGACGTCGCGGGGCGAGCTTCGATGCGCTGGTGGGGCCCGACGAGCTCCGTTTGGCCCTGGGACCTCCATCGGCGGATTGGTGCGACGACGCTCCTCGACTGGTACACATTGTTGAGGAACGTTGGGCTCCGGTGGGGTTTGGATGTTTTTCCGAAGTGGAGACGTTTCGGGAGCTCCAGACAGACGGCCGTCCAGGGGCCTGGGCTGCCGCAGTGATGCGTCGTGAGGTTTTGATGGCACCCATGCCACTTTCTATTGGCCTTGCGCTCGGCGTCGACGGCCTTCGGGTTGCACTGGATTCACTCCGCGTCGCAGCGTCACGGGTGGCAGTTCTGCAATCTCTTGACCCTGTTGTGCGCCAAGTGTGGGCACGACTTGGGGACGCTGCAGAAGCTGAAGACTTCGAGCCACTTGCGCTGCTTCGGGCTCTTCTTCGACGATGACCCGGCTGTCAGCTTTTCTAGTGTTGTGCGTTGCATGCCGAGAAGCCCCAACGCAAAACCCCGAGCCTTCTGCTCCTGTCGCTTCCCAAGCCGAGCGAGCTTCCAGACGTCGGGTTGGACGTTGTCCTGCAGACATGGTCCCACTCCAAGCTCGGGACTCCGTTCCTTTCTGCATGGACCCGTACGAAGCGCCGAACGTGCGTGGTGACAAGCCTTATATCATGGAAAACGCCGTCAGCGGGAGTGTCTGGTGCGCCCAACGAGGCAAGCGCCTCTGCTACGACGACGAATGGGAGGTCGCTTGCGGCGGTCCAGGCGGACTTGTGTATCCGTACGGAAATGAGTACCAACCGGGACGTTGCAACGATGGGAAGACCTGGATCCTGGTGGACGAGCGGCTTTTGGCGGAGTGGCCGTCGAAGGCCTCCATGCTTGAAGCGTCCCGACTGTACCAGGGGACGCTGGCGGGGAGCTTGCCAGGCTGTGTCAGCGTCTATGGTGTTGCAGATCTTGTAGGCAACGTAGAGGAATGGACCTTACGGCGCGATGGAAGCGCGGTGCTCAAAGGATGCTACTGGGCGGGGTGTTATGGCGGTTCCAAGCCTACGTGCCGCTCCACGAACGGAGCGCACGCTGACAGCTTTCGCTTCTACGAAACGGGGTTTCGCTGCTGCCGAGATGGCTAGCCATCATATCCCCATGATCTTGGCAACCATGCGCATGGCAACGCCTGACAGCTTCTCGTAGTGTCCCGGTGCCAGGCGAGCGCAAAGATCGAGCAACCGAGCGTCGCTGCCGATCAGCACGCGGGGTTTGTTGTGAAGGATCCCCTTGATGATGGCCCGGGCAGCTTCATCGGCAGTCGTGAGCGCCCCCAGTTCGAACTTTCTTGCAAACGAGTCCGTGTCGACAGCATGGCCGCTCGGTCCCTGAAAGTGACGTCCGCTGCGCACGATGTTGGTCTTGATCCCCCCTGGATGCACACAGGTGACATGAATTGGGGTCCCCACGAGCTCTTGACGCAGCGCTTCGGTGTAGCCCCGCACGGCAAACTTGCTCGCATTGTAGGCAGACTGGGACGGGATGCTCACCAGGCCAAAAACGCTGGAAATATTGACGATGTGGGCGTCAGGACGGCTCCCGAGCTCGGGGAGAAACGCATCGACCCCGTGCACGACACCCCAGAAGTTGATGTTGAACAGCCACTGGAAATCCTCTAGTTTCATGTGGCCTATCTTGTCGGACAGAGACACTCCTGCGTTGTTGATGACCACATCCACCTGCCCGTACTCACTGCGCACCTCGCGAGCAAAGGCAAACACAGCCTCGCGATCGGCCACGTCGAGGCGACGCACCATAGTGCGTGTTCCTTTGGGAAGCTTTCCCAACGTCTCTTGCAAGCCTGCTTCGTTGACGTCGGACAGAGCCAGCTTGGCGGAGACCTCAGCGCCTTGCAAGGCAAGTGCTCGACCTATCCCCGAACCAGCACCAGTGATCACCACAACTTTGTCTGTTAGCGTTTTCATGTGAAACCTCAGCGGGACATGTACTTGCGCATTTCGAGTTTTGCAATGAGGCGCCGATGGACCTCGTCGGGTCCATCCGCCAGTCGCAGCGTACGGGCATAGGCAAACAGTGCGGCGAGCGGGAGATCCTCGGTGAGTCCAGCCCCGCCGTGGATCTGGATAGCCTGGTCGATGACCGCTTGCGCAACATTCGGCGCCACCACTTTGATCTGCGAGATCTCGCTCATCGCTCCTTTGACTCCTACCGTGTCCATCATCCATGCCGCCTTGAGCGTAAGAAGACGCGCCTGTTCGATAGCCATCCGTCCATTGGCAATGATATCGCCGTTGCCTCCAAGCATTGCCAAGGGCTTGCCAAAGGCAACTCGAGTCAAGGCGCGTTTGCACAGAAGCTCGAAGGCGCGCTCGGCAGCTCCGATGACACGCATGCAATGATGGATGCGTCCAGGCCCAAGCCGTCCCTGCGCAATCTCGAAACCTCGCCCAGGACCCGCAATGATGTAATCCAGCGGCATGTGCACGTCCGTGAAAGAGACTTCCCCATGCCCATAAGGCTCGTCGAGGTCGCCAAACACTGGAAGCATACGTTCGATCCGCACGCCTGGCGCGTCCAGCGGGACCAGCACCATGGAGTGCTGCCTGTGCCTTGGCGCGGAAGGATCCGTGAGCCCCATGAAGATCAAGATGCGGCAGGCAGGATGACCAATGCCCGTGCTCCACCACTTGCGACCGTTCAGGATCACTTCGTTGCCCGACACGGTGGCGGTGGCTTGGATGTTGGTTGCATCGGAGGAGGCCACGTCCGGCTCGGTCATGCAGAACGCGGAGCGAATGGTGCCTGCGAGGAGTGGTTTGAGCCACATGTCTTGCTGTTCGCGCGAGCCGTATTGGATCAAGACCTCCATGTTGCCCGTGTCAGGTGCGTTGCAATTGAAGATCTCCGGTGCCATAAACGATCGCCCCATGATCTCAGCAAGCGGCGCGTACTCGGTGTTGGTGAGGCCGACGCCGTGTTCCTGATCGGGGAGAAAGAGGTTCCAGAGACCTGCAGTACGGGCCTTTGCCTTGAGGTCCTCAGTGATAGCGGGGATATTCCAGGGACGGGCGCCTCGAACGAGTGACTTGAAGTAGCCGGCTTCGTTGGGAAGCACCTCGTCGTTCATGAAGGTATTGAGACGCTGGATGTAGTCACGTGCTTTGGGGGAGTGTGCGAAGTCCATGAAGGTCCTTTTGGGGTGGGCGGTTGACGCGAAGATAGGGGAGTCCTCGCGTTTCCTCCAATGAAAAGGCATCATGCGGACTATGCACCTCGCGCATACCGGCAAAATGGACCTCAACTTGTTCGTGGTTCTCGAGGCTGTTTTTGCAGAAGGGAGCACCACGAAGGCGGGAAAGAAGCTCGGATTGACCCAACCGGCCATCAGCCACGCCCTTGCTCGACTTAGGGAACTCTTCGGCGACTCGATGTTCCTGCGCCAGGGCAACAGGATGGTTCCCACCCCATTGACCCGAGTGCTCATCGATCGGGTGAGGCTGGCACTTCGTGCGCTCGACGGCTGCGTGTCGGAAGGGACACGCTTTGTGCCATTCGAGAGCCGCCGCACGTTTCACCTGGGGGTTGCCGATGTGCTCGAGGCCACGGCGCTTCCTCCGCTGTTTCGGCACCTGGTAAAAGAGGCCCCTGCGATCACAGTGGCGTCCGTACGTACCGACCGCCGTAAACTCGAGTCCGACCTTTGTTCGGGCAGCCTCGACGTTGCAATGGACGTACTCTTGGTTCATTCGAGCGCTGTAAAACGTGCTTGCCTTGTGCGGGACACCCTTGCAGTCGTGGTGCGCCAGGATCATCCCGCCATAGCGGAATCCCCGGACCTCGACACCTATCTTGCGCAATCCCATGTGCTTGTTTCGTCACGACGCCAAGGGCCTGGTCTGGAGGACCTCGAGCTTGCGCGGATAGGACGCCAACGAAGAATTGGACTTCGCTGTCAGCACCATTTTGCCGCCTGTCGGGTTGTCGAACAAACGGACCTCGTGTTGACCATGCCCAAGCAGTATGCGCAGGTGCTCAGTGCTCCCTTTGGGCACCATGTGTTTCCGTTTCCTTTTCCCACTGAGCCTCTCGAGGTGTACCTCTATTGGCACGTCAATGCGGATATCGATCCTGCCAATGCGTGGCTCCGAGCTCGTCTGTTGACCCTTTTCGGCGAACCTGAGGTAGCACCACCAATATCGTCCAAGGACATCGCGGAACGCTTGCGCATCGGACCTGCGGTTTTCAAGATGGGTTTGGTTTAGCTCGCGGCGGAAATCCTTGGACACTACGATCCGCGACCCCGGCGCCTCTTCAGGGAGGGCCAGGAGCTCTTCGGCCCGCGTCACGGAGACGGCGCCACGAGATCTCCCGCGGAAGTAGCCGCGGGATCGCCTGCAACCACGAAATCTGCCGCGGAAGTAGCCGCGGGATCGCTTGCGCGACGATCGAGGCCGCAGAAGTCGCCTCGCAAGCGCTTGCAACCACGAAATCTTCCGCGGAAGTCGCCTCGCAAGCGCTTGCGCGGTCGAAATCGACCCTTGAAATCGCCTCGCAAGCGCTTGCACGACGATGGCGGCCGCGGAAGTAGCCGCGTCATCCCCTGAGGCAGCGGTTTCCTGAACGGCCCCTCTCGTGTCGCGGCCTTACGCGGCGACTTCGCCGACCGAAGTCGTCCCAGCAGGTCCCGCAGCGGCTTTTCCTGCGAACGATCCTACCGTGCGATGCGCTCCCGTCCCTGCTTTCCGCGTGGCTTTTATCCCGAGGCGTCCTCGATAGACAACGCTGAAGCCTGGGGCCAATCAGTTGGGTGGGAAACGAACGTTCCCGTCGTCTGGGAAAATGTCCGACGTCACATCCTCGGCCGCCAGCTCCCGGCGCGCGTCCTGAAGCTCGTTGCTCGTCTGCTCAAGACGCTGCGCGAGCTCGGTTAGAAACTGCCAGAGCATCTTCACGGCGATCTCATGCTCGCCCCTCAGGATCTCGAAGAAGTCGGGACGCCGAATCCCGATCAGCGCCGTATGCCCCACCGCCGTCACCGTCGCCGAACGCGGTGCACTCCGAATCAACGCCATCTCCCCCACATGCTGCCCAGGACCTAAATGCGCCAACGTCGCATCCCCCCGCGTCACCCGCAGCTGACCGTCCAGCACCACGAAAAGCTCGTCGCCTCGATCCCCCTCCCGAATAACCACCTGCCCATCGTCGCACTCCCGCACCTGAAACGCCTGCATCACCCGCAAAAGCTCCCGGTCCGTAAGCTTCGCGAAAATCGGCATCTTCGCCAGCACCGCCCTCGTCGTCGCCAAACGCTTCGCCCGCGCGAGCCCTTCGCTCGTCTCCCCCCCGCCAATGCGAACCACGACGGCGGTCACGTTGTCCCGTCCCCCGCGATCGAGAGCCAGCTTGATCAACGACTTGACCGCTAAGTCCCCCTCTAGTTCGAGATGCCCGCGAAGCTCGTTCGCCGACTCGAGGTATCCGGTCAGCCCGTCGCTCGCCAACAGAAACGTGTCCTCAGGAAGAACCTCCACTACCAACGGATCCATCTCCACCCGCTCGTAGACCCCCACAGCACGCGTGATCGCGTTCTTCTGCGCCACCTTCTCGATCTGTTCGAGCGTCAGCTTCCCCCGCTTGATCAGCTCTTGGTAGACCGTGTGATCCTCCGTCACCTGCTCAATTCGCCCCTGTCGCAACAGGTAAATCCGGCTGTCGCCCACGTGAGCAATGAACCCCTGGTGGCCCACCACCAAAAGCGCACTCAACGTCGTCCCCATCCCCCGCATCTGCGGATTCTCCGCCGCCGCATCGTGGATTTTGGAACACGCAAGCTGCACAGCATGCTCGCAAAGTACCTGGATATCCTTCGCCGATACCCGATTTGCTCCCGTTGCCATCGCCGCGTAGTCGTCAAGAAGCGACCGCTCCCTCTTGATCTCCTCATGGACCGTCCGCACCGCCATGGCGCTCGCCACCTCTCCCGCGGCATGTCCCCCCATGCCGTCCGCTACCATGAAAAGTCCGAGTTTCTTGTCGACGAGGAAATTGTCCTCGTTGTGGTCTCGCTTCGAGCCGACGTCGGTCGCAGCATAGAAACGAATGCGTTCGCTAGCGCTCATGCGACCTGCATCATGCCACGGTCGGCGAGCGCTCGGAAAAGACGATGCATGAAAGCTCCTTTGGCTTGGTTTGACGCATCCCTTAGCTGCCCCTAGGCTCGCCGCAAAGTGACCGAGAATCCGGAAAAAAACACGTCATCAAAGGTCACTTGCCCCACCTATGGCAACGACCAAGCAGCGTTCGGATCGTGGCTGTTGGAAGTAAAATCCGCCGTCGAAACCCGTCTTGGCGAGGTGCTCGATGCGTGTGTCGCTCATGCCGGGTGCCACGGCGGCGACGTCGGCGCGATGGTGGAGGCCGCCAGATCCCTCGCGCTCCGCGGTGGCAAACGTTTTCGAGCCGCGCTCCTGGCTGCAGCCTATGTGGCTTGCGGCGGCACCAACGTGTCCGATGTGGTCTCCGCGGGCGTCGGCCTCGAGCTCCTTCAAACGTATTTCCTGGTTCACGACGACTGGATGGATGAAGACGAGGTGCGTCGTGGAGGTCCCACGGTCCATGTGCTCCTAGCCGAGCGCTTTGGTGGGCAACGCATCGGAGACATGAGCGCGATTTTGGCGGGCGATTTTCTCGTGGCCGCGTCGCTAAGAGCGCTGCTCGACACGACCTGCCGCCCGAATGCCGTCCTGGCGGCGTCACGGGAGTTTGCGCGGATGCAAGAGGACGTGGTGTTTGGGCAGCTTCTGGATATCCGAGGAGCGGCGCGTTCGATGGCCGACGTCGAGGCGATGCACGCGCTCAAGACAGGAAGTTATACCGTGCGTGGACCTCTTCTCATGGGGGCATGCCTCGCCGAGGCGTCCAGCGCGCAACGGGACGGACTCGGTCGTTTTGCGGCGCCTCTTGGGGTGGCGTTCCAGCTGCGCGACGACCTCCTCGGGGCTTTTGGCGACAGCTCGGTGACGGGCAAGCCCGTGGGAAACGACTTTCGTCAGGGCAAAAGGACCGCGCTGATCGCCGAGCTAGCTGCAGACGCAGACGCGCTTGTCGAACGTGTCTTGGGCCGTGCGGACGCGAGTTCCGCGGACATCGAGGCGCTTCTGGTGCGTCTCGTGGAGTCGGGGGCGCGGGCTCGGGTGGAGCGTCGGCTTGCCGACCTTGTGGACGAAGCTGCGGCGGGTCTCGATGGCATCGAGTTTACGTCGCGGGGTCGAACGCTTCTTCGCGGGGCGGCGTCGCTGCTGGTAGTATGAGCGGCGTAAGGCACTCCCAAGGAAATAGTTGCCCCGCGATCTTCTCCCGAGGACCTCACCCCCACACGATTCGGAGCGTTCACATCGTCCCCCTCCCCATCGATGGGGAGGGGGAATTTGTAGGAGCGCGAAGTCGCGGGGGGGTGAGGTCCAACGGTCGGCAAGGTGGGGCTGCGGGGGAACTATTTGATGGGGAGTCCCTTACGTCAGGACGACCTATCGCTCAGACGCGTCAGGACCGTGAAGTCCTCCATCGTTGTCATGTCGCCGGTGATCTCGGTCCCCGCCGCAATCTGCTTCAGTACCCGCCGCATGATCTTGCCTGAGCGGGTCTTCGGAAGCGCCTCGGCAAACCGGATCTCGTCTGGACGCGCCACTGCGCCCAACTCGCGCGCCACATGGGCTCGCAGCTCTTCGCGCAGCTCCGGAGTCACCTTTGCGTCAGCCCGGGGCGTCACAAACGCCACAATTGCAAACCCCTTCATGTCATCAGGACGTCCCACCACAGCTGCCTCCGCAACCGCTGGATGACTCCCCAGTGCGCTCTCCACTTCCGCTGTCCCAATCCGGTGCCCCGACACATTGAGGACATCGTCGATCCGCCCGACAACCCAAATGTAGCCGTCCCTGTCCACCCGGGCCCCATCCCCAGTAACGTAGGCGCCGGGCACCTCCTTCCAATAGGTCCAGATGAACCGCTCCCGATCGCCCCAAACACCGCGAAGCATGCTCGGCCAGGGACGGCGCAAGATAAGCTTTCCGCCGGCGTTGCTGGGAAGCAGCTGCCCTTGCTCGTCCACAATGGCCGGGTCCACCCCGAAGAACGGCAGCCCCGCACAACCTGGCTTGGTCGACATGGCTCCTGGAAGCGTCGTGAGCATGATGGCGCCCGTCTCGGTCTGCCACCAGGTGTCCACTATGGGACAGCGCGAGGCGCCGATCACCTCGTGAAACCAGGTCCACACATGCGGATTGATCGGCTCGCCAACAGTGCCAAGAAGACGCAGCGACGACAGATCGTGTTTCTTCGGCCACGCGTCGCCCCACTCGATGAAGGCCCGGATTGCCGTGGGAGCCGTGTAGAAGACGGTCACACCGTACTTCTCGATGATGCGCCAAAAGCGGTCCTTCTCTGGGTAGTTTGGGGCCCCCTCGTACATCACCACGGTCGCTCCGTTGGCAAGCGGACCGTACACCCCATAGCTGTGACCCGTGATCCATCCAATGTCGGCAGTGCACCAGAAGACGTCCGCCACCTTGAGGTCGAAGACATATTGGTGGGTCATCTTGGTTGCCAGGAGGTAACCCGCCGTCGTGTGGAGGATCCCCTTTGGTTTGCCCGTCGAGCCGCTGGTGTAGAGGATAAAGAGCCCGTCCTCGCTGTCCATGGGCTCGGCAGGACAGTGGGCCGTGACGCGCTCGATCTCGTCGTGCCAGAACACGTCACGTCCATCGACCATCTTCACCTCGGTGCCGGCGCGACGCAGGACAATGACCTTTTTTACCAATTCGCCAACTGTCCGCCCGTCGTCGTCGGCAAGCTCGAGGGCCTCGTCGACGCATCGTTTGAGCAGGACCGCAGTTCCGCGCCGATAGCCAGCGTCGGCAGTGACAATGAGCTTTGCCCCGCAGTCTCGGGCGCGGTCCGCGACGGCCTGGGCGCTGAAGCCGGCGAAGACCACCGAGTGGATGGCACCAATGCGCGCGCAGGCCAGCATCGCAATCGCGACCTCGGGGACCATCGGTAGGTAGAGGAGGACTCGGTCGCCTTTGCCGACACCGTGGCGCTTGAGGACATTGGCGAAGCGACAGACCTCACGGTGCAACTGACGGTAGGTGAGGACCCTCTCTTCGCCAGGGCGGTCGCTTCCGCAGGGCTCTCCTTCCCAGAGGATCGCAGCCTTGTTGGCACGGGGACCGGTGAGGTGCCTGTCGAGGGCGTTGGAGGAGGCGTTCAGCTTGCCGCCGACGAACCAGCGGGCGTCGGGAGGGTTCCAGTCGAGGACTTGGCTGTAGCGCTCGATCCAGACGAGGTGTTTGTCGGCCTGCTCGCTCCAGAACTGCTCCGGAGTGTCGAGGGAGGCTGCATAAAGGCGATGGTACTCTTCGAGGCTTGCAAGGTTGGAGGTGGCGGCGAATTCCGCGGGAGGAGGCAAGATGCGCGTTTCATGGGCCACGGTCTCGATGGACCCGGAGGTGTTGCCAAGTAGCTGGTCGAGCCCGGACGAGCGGAGCAGCTCGCGGACAAAAGGGCTTGCCTTCTCGATCTGGAAGTAGCCGCGGCGAACCCTTTTTGCCGTGATGAGGACAATCCTCAGGAACGAGGAGGAGATGTACGAGGCCTTTTCCAGGTCGAAGGCGATGCGGAAGCCCTCGGGGAGCTTGCCGCCCGCAGCAACCGCAGCGACGCGCTTTTCGAGCGTCGCCGCGACCGCGGAGCATTCGTCGCTTCGGAACGAGCCAGAGAAGGTGCAATGGAGAGTTGTCTGCTGTTGCCTGTAGTCGATGTCGAGCATGGTCACCTTTTCTTGTTGTTAAACCAAAACCATTTTGAGAACCGCTTGCGCAGACCTCACCCCCCCAACCCCCCTCTCCCTCGACATCCTCCTTGCCCATTCGGGCAAGGACGATCGTCTTCGAGCGAGGGGGGAGGAGAGCCACTTGTCCCGCAGTTCCGAGCCCCCCTCTTTCGAAGACG
>CAITRH010000761.1 GCA_903894755.1 uncultured delta proteobacterium | reverse complement strand
GGCAAGACCGCCGCAGCCGACCTTGCGGCTGCAGAGGAAGCGCTCCGGCTGTTCGACACGATCGGCGGCAAGAAGCTGCTGATCGACAGCTTCAACTCGCTTCGGCAGCAGGTGTGGGGGGAGCTTGCGGTAGTACCGCACGACAAGCCGGAGCTGATGCTCCCGTCCGATTTTGCCGACCGGGTTTTTATGCACGAGTCGCAGCGAGGCATCAACAGTGTCACCAGCGCGAGCGAAGTCGCGCGACGGATTGAGGTCCACGAGAGGGCGCTCCATGCCGCGGTGGCACGTCGCGACCATCTCAAGGCCAAGAGCGACGCGAAGGCTGCCAAGAAGGCGGCGCAGCTTGTCGCAGACACTGCGGTGAAGGTGAAGGCGGCGAAGGAAGAGGAAAAGGCTGCCAAACAGAAGGTGAAAGAGGCGGAGAAGGCAGCGAAGGCTGCCATGAAGAAGCCTCCTACGCCCGCTACGCCGATGTGAGCGACCTCGAAGGTGTCACGCGGTCGAAGACGGAAACGCTCGGTGGGATGTCCTGCCACACTGTACCCTACTTACGCGCTAATGCTAGGCGGTGACTCATGGTACTAAGGCCACGCACGTCACCGCCGATTTCCTTTGGCCCAAACATGCGAAGGACGTTCGACTCCACGATATGTGACCATGGCAGCTAGGAAAACCGCGGCAAGTGCCGCTAGAGCCGTCGTGGCCGATGTCCGGTCGCGAAACCAAGCGAACTGGACCCAGAGTATCCCGAGCACTGGTGTATGCACTGCGTAAAGGCTGTAGCTTTTCTCCCCAATCCAGGCCATGAAGCGAAGCACCAACGCGGGAGATATACTGCTAGACTTGCGCGCTTCCCAACGCATCATGGCTATGAGCAGAAGCGCCGTCGAGAGCGCCAGCATCGCCGTCTTCACGAAGTGGCTGCCATGGAAATGCAGGATCCGGGACAATCCCAGGTACGTGATAAATGCAGCGGTTCCCGCCCAAGCTTCGCTGAGAGAGCGACGCTGTTCGCTCGTTGCAAACCATTCGGCCGCGGCAGCTCCGAAGACCCAATACAGGTGAAAGGTCAGCGCGCTCGCTCCGACACCCGATGGCTGCCCCTTGCAGCATCACGCTCCCTGCGAACACCCATGGCCAGCCTCCTTGCCTACGCCGCAGCAAAACAAGGAGCGGATACCCAAGATAAAGGAGGACTTCTGCCGCTACCGTATTGAGAGGCCCATTGCCATACGCCGCCACCATGGGAGTCAGGCCATTTATGAATGCCAGGCGTTCAGCTATTCCACCTACCGACAAGGCGGTATCCGCGTGGCTCGGCGGACAGACCCCCGCCCGAATCGCCAGAGCGACAGATGTGGCCCCCAGGAGCACGGCGGTCCAATAGACAGGCCCGATGCGCAGAATCCTCCGTCGGGCGTAGGTGGTCCAGAAACCAGCGTTTGATGAGCGACGCAGTCCCTGACCGGAGCGAATGCAGCCGCACGGCGCCTCCTCGAGGTTTCGAGCTCTGCGCCGACCACGCGCGAGCTCTTTCCTTTTGCGTTTACAGAGCGGCGAGACCTGGGGATCAACTTCCCCTCCGTGGTCTTGCTCCTGAGCCCGACCGAATGGAACGAGGTGAAGACCGGCAAGTTGCCGCTGCCTGGCGGCTGGAACAAACGCGGCTCTTCAGCGGCTAAACCAAGCCCATCTTGAAAACCGCAGGTCCGAACCGCGACCCAGGACTGGGTCCTGGGCTGTTTTGAATCCACACACGGGCTCAACGAAGTTAGACCTGCCGGGAAAGAACCGGCTGACGCGGGCCTTCGAGGATCTCTTCAACCCGGCGCAGACCCTGGTGATCGAGGGCGACGACTACCACCGCTGGAAGCGCGGCCACGACACGTGGGCCGACTACACGCACATGAACCGGCGCGCCAACGACCTCACGCTGGAGTCCAGGTCGCGGTCTTGGCTTCGTCGCATGGGAGCACCAAACTATCGGGGGGCAAAGCGCCCATAAATGCGGCCCGCAGAACCGACGAGCTCAATCCCGAAGGCATTCAATTCTTCTCTTGCTCCGGATTGCTTGAGGAAATCCGAGTCCTTGGTGAGAAAAAAGCGCGCAGGCCGGTTGTTGGTGGCGTCTTTCCTTCCAATCGCGAGAGCGGCCTCAAAGATCCTGCAGTCCTGAACTCCTCGCTTTGGCTCGTCAGGGGCAAGACCCTGAACGTACCGAAGATCGCCTTTGTAATGTATGTCTGGCGTATGCGGCTCGATATCGAATTGCCTACGAACCACATCGAGGAAGGTGTCGAGCCTGCTGCGTAGGCGCGCAATGTCTTCTGCCACGAGCTCACATCCCGCCCGCAGCGAATCTACGCCACTCATCCAGTGATCGGCACGGTCCAGCTCTGTCGCGAGTCGGCGGACGGAGGACAGCGTTTGTTCCTTGCTGCCCAGATCTCGAAGAACCGACCCACGGAACTCCATAAGCACAAACTCGGGGACCCGGATCTCGATTTGTTGCCGAGAAAGCTGTGCAAGAAGAAGAACCTCTGGATCGCGGCCCAGAAAAAAGTCGAAGATGACGTTGGTATCGAACATCACGAGGGGCAGCGCGTCTGCTCCCGTACGCACGGCGATCGTCATCGAAGAGCCCTCCGCAAGGCCTCGGCGCTCTCATTGCCTGCCGTGAGCTTGGCATGCACCTCATACCGAAGCTTGTTTCGCACCAGTGCCGGCACGTCGTCCGGGCCCGTCATTCCATTTGGCAGATCATACCAAATAACGCCTTCGATAACGTCCCTGAAATCTCGAAAGATATACGATGCCACGAAATAGAGAGAGCCAGGAGTCCGCTCTCGAAGTCGTTCGATGGTAACCTTGTCGAGTTCCTTCCGATGGAGCCTTTCGAGGGAGCGTTGCAATTCCAAGACGAGGTCTTCTCGCGTCACGCCAAGCTGAGCGTGCATCTGGGTGACCACCTCGGACCGTGCGCGAGCTGTCTCTACAGGCTGCCCTTGCACCCTAAGCACGAAGCGCAGGTCGTCCCCGCTGCTTTCGTTAGTAATCTCGTAGGTGTCTGGTGCCATCCGGAAAACCTAACATCTTCCTACACAACGGTCCAGGCGTCTTGATCGCTTTATCCCCTCGCCATCACCGATCCCCAGTTGGACACGCTGGTCGACTCCGAGGCTGCCTACCGGGTCGCGCTCCTCGCGGCCGGGATCGATCCTGCGGGCAGCGACTACCGGCGGGCGCGCGAGCGCGTGAAGTCCCCGCTGGATCGTGACCTCCGAGGAGGTCGGCGACGAGAAGGCGACGCTCTTGCCCTTCTACGTCAATCTTAACTCGTGCTGCCGGGATGAGGGCAGAAGGAGAGCCATGGTGCTCCTCGGCCTTCCCGTCGCCACCCACCTACGACGACGACCTCTGGATTCATTTTGACGATATCGCAAAGCTCAACGACGCGTTTGGGGTGGTGAAGCGTTTGCGATTGACGGAGTTTCAGGGCAGGGCGGGCGGTCAAACGTTTGAGACGGATGACAAATCACCGTCGCAACGGCATGAAAAGCAGCAATGTCCGTCCCGGTGCACCTATCATCGCGCTGGGTCGGATTTCGACGAGCGACACAACATCGCAGACCTCTTCAAAGCATGCGATCCCGACAAACTGGGAGATGCCGCGAAGAACCGGCTTCGTGGTCCCATACAAACTATCCATCTTCTATGGCAAAATCGACATCGATTTTTTAGCCAGGACAGATTGCGTTGTCATTTGAAAGCTCTTGGTCCGCACAGACGTGACGCGAAGAAGGGGGGGGATTTTTTGAAAGAAAAGTGCGTGGACCTGGAAAACGCCTGTTTGACGGTCGTAACGATAGGAGTACAACGATGGCAATAGATTCTTTTTTCCTGAAGAAGGTTGACCGCGCGTTGAAAGCGGCATGCCAAGATGACCCGAAAGTTGAGATCGACCTGGAAGAGCAGCCTCCCGATATGGTCGGAGGACAAGTTTTGTCCGGTAGTTTCGGCTCCCTTTCCCCGTCGGGGCGACAGGATCGCCTCTGGGACTTCTTGGAGCGGGACCTGAACGAATACGAGCGCACGCGCATATCGTTTATTGTGACCGACACGCCTGAAGAGCATCGAATTCTCACGGCGCCGTAAGATCTTGCTCATACCAGTTTCGCAACCTCCTCGAATGTCTTAGTAGCCTTCTCGATGGCCTCGTCGGTGTTCATATAGCGATATTGTGCAAGGCGCCCCAGACTCTTTCAATGATTGCCTGTCAAGGTGCTCCATAGCATGCTCCTAAACCAACCCCATCTTGAAAACCGCAGGTTTGAACCCCGACACCCGCGACCCAGGGTTGCCCACCCTGGGCAGTTTTGATTCGCCCCTTCGGGGCTG
>CAITRH010000760.1 GCA_903894755.1 uncultured delta proteobacterium | reverse complement strand
CAGCCCCGAAGGGGCGAGTCAGAACAGCAGCGGCGAATCCTGGGTAGGGTGTGATCGCGGTCGGCCGCCCCGCAAGTTAGCGGGCCGTTGAAAACTTTTGCTTCCCGCGCGTTCGAGCTATTTAACACCTCAACCCCCAGCACCCAATATGAAGCTATCGCAGGCAACACCGTCCTTGGTCCATGACTCCTGGGCCAAGGCTGCTTTGTCCGCCCCCAGCCGTCCCCACATCGCCGACATCGTGACAACCGTGGTCGACGCCCATTCCGTGCGTTCGGTCTTCGCAGTGGGAGGCGTCGTTTTCGGAGGCGCTGCAGTCGTTTTCGTCTTCTTCGGCAGGGATCCCATCGAATCACGCACTGCGCGAGCGTTCATGCCACTGGTCAACCAGGTCAAAGGGATCCTCATCTCAAGGTGCTCGATAGCGCGGGTCTTCCCTCCTGACAGTCCAGTCCCGCGCGGAGGTGAACCTTGAACCCGCTCGAAACGCGCGCTCTCGACGACATTGCAAAGGCCATCGCGCTGATGCTTCAGGGGTCGCTCTGCGACGCCCGAGACCTGATCAGCCAGATCCAGGTTCCAGACAGCACGCCTCTTAGAGTCGTGACCTCGAGACTGGCGGATTTCCTAGACAACCTAACCGGGGAGCTGGCCTCCAAGGAGCTGGCGCTGGCCTCTGTGCAGACTGCCATGTGGGAACTCGACGCTGCCAAGGAGCGGCTGCAGGCGAGCGAGGCGCGCTTCCGCACCGCCCTCGAAAGCATTGGTGACGGCGTCATCGCAACCAACACGCACGGCGTCATCGACTTCATGAACAGCGTCGCCGAGCAGCTCACCGGGTGGTCCGTCATCGATGCCACTGGACAGCCTGTCACCCAGGTGTTCCATATTGTCAACGCTCACACCCGTGCCGAGGCGAGCAACCCCGCCCAGCGCGTTTTCAACGAGGGGGTGGTCGTCGGTCTCGCCAACCACACGCTGCTGATCGCTCGGGACCAAACAGAGCGGCAGATCGCCGACAGCTGCGCCCCAATCCGCGACGCAGACGAGCGGATTGTCGGAGCAGTGCTGGTATTCCGGGACGTAACCGAGGAATACCGTCGCCGCGAGCAGATTCGGGAAAGCGAGGAACGTTACCGCGCTCTTTTTGAAGGGGCCGGGGCAGGGATCCTAGTGGCCGAAGTCGAGACGAAAACGTTCCTGTACGGTAACAACCTATGGTGCGAGCTGTTCGGGTACGAGCCCACAGAGGTCGCGAAGCTCGGCGTTCCCGAGATCCACCCCGCCGAGGCGCTTCCGATGGTCATCAAGGCATTCGATGGCCAAGCAGGAGGCAACCACACAGCCGTGGAACTGCCTTGCAAACGCAAGGACGGCTCCGTGTTCTTCGCTGACATTCGGGCCAGGACGATCTCCTTGAACGGCAAGCTCTGCTCCGTCGCCTTCTTCACAGACGTCACGGAGCGCAAGGTATACGAGCAGAAGCTCGCCGCCGAGAGAGCCATGCGGTTGCAAACCGAGATCGAGCTGCGTCACGCCCAAAAGCTCGAAGCCGTCGGCCAGCTTGCTGCCGGGATCGCCCACGAGATCAACACGCCAACGCAGTTCGTTGGAGACAGTATTCATTTCCTCGCAAACAGTTACAAGGACACCCAGCAGCTCATTGCCCACTACCGGCGGGCAATCGACGCGCTAACCAGCGCGCCCGGGTTCGAAGCGTTGGCCCAGCAGATCAGGCATACCGAGGAGGATGCCGACCTAGCCTATCTGGAAGAGAACTCTCCCGCAGCGTTCACCAGTGCACTCGACGGTATCTCGCGGATCTCGACCATCGTCAGCGCAATGAAAGATTTCGCCCATCCCGACCAACGGGAAAAGAGCCCCGCAGATCTAAACCGCGCCCTGCAGACCACATTGACCATCGCCAAGAACGAGTACAAGTACGTTGCAGACGCCGAGACCGACTTCGCAGAGCTTCCACCTGTCATGTGTCATGCCGGTGATCTAAACCAGGTTTTCCTGAACCTCATCGTCAATGCCGCCCATGCCATTGTCGAACTCCTCGGCAGAAGCGGCGCCAGAGGGCGCATTACCGTGCGGACTGCAATGGAGGGGACCTACGCTCGCATTGACATTTCGGATACCGGCTGCGGGATTCCAGAGAAGATCTGGGAGCGCGTGTTCGACCCGTTCTTCACCACCAAGGAGGTAGGACGTGGCAGTGGTCAGGGGCTGGCGATCGCGCGATCCATTGTCGTCGACCGACACGGGGGCACGCTGACGTTTGTGAGCCAGGTTGGACATGGCACCACCTTTACCATCCGACTTCCTATAAGTGGGGCTGTGCCCCGAGCGACCCCGTCATCGCCCTAGGCGCGCTCATAGTTCGATACGGGTTCCCAATTCGACCACCCGATTGGACGGGATCCCGAAGAAGACATTGGCAGGACGGGCATTGCGGGACAGGAACATGAAGAGCCCTTTGCGCCAACGCGCCATCGTCTTTTTCGTGTCGTCGACCAGCAAGGTTTCCCGTCCCAGGAAAAAGCTAGTGTCATTTTTCTTCGTCTCGAGGCCCTGCGTACGCGCCAACTCGAGCACCTGCATCACGTTGGGTGTCTGCATGAACCCGTAAGTTGCCTGAAGCCTATGAAACCCCTCTCCTAGGTTTTCGAGCAAGTCGATGCGATCCTCCTCGCCCACTTCAGGAATATCCTTTGTCAGCACCGACAACAGCACGACCTGCTCATGGAGCACCTTGTTGTGCTTGAAGTGATGCAACAAGACCGGCGGTGCTCCTGACAAGTTCGTGGTCATGAACACGGCGGTCCCCCGAACCCGCATCGGCTTGGTGAGACGCAGGTCCTCCATGAAGAGGGACAGATCAAGGGTGTCCTTGGTGATCGCGTCACGTAGAAGCGTGCGCCCCTGTTTCCAGGTCATCATGATCGTGAAGATCACGGCGGCGATCACGATCGGAACCCACCCTCCGTCGAGCAACTTGATGGCATTGGCACCGAAGAACGCCAGGTCGAACACCAAGAAGAGCCCCGTGAGGCTTCCCGCTCGCCACACGCTCCAATTCCACTTGTGCCGGGCCACGCCCCAAAAAAGAAGCGTGGTGATCCCCATGGTGCCAGTCACTGCGATGCCATAGGCCGCAGCCAAGCGCGACGAGTCACGAAACGCCAGCACGAGCCCTATGCACGCCACCATCAGCGCACTGTTTACCTCGGGAATGTAGATCTGCCCCTCCGCTTTCCCCGACGTGTGCACCAGGGTCACACGTGGGCAAAACCCAAGCTGCACGGCCTGACGCGTCAACGAGAACGCTCCCGAAATAAGCGCTTGCGACGCTACTACCGTCGCACAGGTTGCTATCGCCACAAATGGATACAGCACCCACCCGGATACCAGACTGTAAAAAGGATTTTCCGCAGCTTCCTGTCCCCGCTCCAGCAACACGCCCCCCTGACCAAAGTAGTTCAATAGAAGGCACGGAAAGACCACCACATACCAGGCCGTGCGAATAGGACGGGGCCCGAAATGCCCCATGTCGGCATACAGCGCCTCTCCCCCAGTGATGCACAACACCACCGAACCCAGTACCAAGAACCCGTGCAGTTTGTGCTCCACCATGAACTGCACCGCATACCACGGATTCACAGCTATCAGCACGTCGGGACGGCGCACGATCCAGGGGAGTCCGGCCATTGCAATCGCCGCAAACCATATCACCATGGTCGGACCGAACACGTTGCCCACCCGCTCTGTCCCGCGCTTCTGAATGACAAACAGCCCAAACAAGATCGCCACAGTCATCGGCAACACGATGGGCTTGAGCGACGTTGTCGCCACCTCGAGCCCCTCGACAGCGCTCAACACGCTGATCGCTGGCGTGATCATCCCGTCGCCGTAAAGCAGCGCAGCACCAAAGAGACCGAGCATCACAATGAACCGAACTCGATGTCCAGCGTCCGGACTCACCAGGGCCAGCAACGCCAGAATGCCCCCTTCCCCCTTGTTGTCAGCCCGCATGATAAACGATAGATACTTGACCACCACCACCAGAGTCAGAGACCAGAACACCAGCGACAACACGCCAAGCACGTTCGCCTGCGACAGCGGAACCCCATGGACTTTGCCGAAGCACTCCTTGACCGAGTAGAGCGGCGAGGTCCCGATATCGCCATACACCACACCGAGCGCCCCCAACGAGAGCTTTGCGAGATCGGCAAGACGGGGTTTTGCTGTCCCATGCCCCTCCTCCGTGTGCAATTTTGCCATGCGCTTAGCCATAGCGTGAGGGCTCCAGGAAATGGAAGGTTTCCCTAGTCGATACGGCTCGGGAGTGACGTACGGATGTCGCCGGGTCCCGCGGCACGACGACGCCCTTCCAAAACGCCCGGTTAGTTCAAGGAGGCGGCCCACCGAACCTCCTCGGCGCCTCGCATCGGCGCAAGTTCCCGTGACGGAACCTCCTCGGAGGCGTTCTGAAACGTCATCTCGGGTGACGGTGGCTGCCGTTCACCTCGTCGCCACGACAAAACCCACCACGGAATGCGCAAGGCGCGCACGACTTGAGGTTTCCGCGTGGAAGAATTCCTGTTCGCACGGCCACTTCCGCTCACCGACACGAAGTGGGTTACCGATGGGGCGTGCCGCCGGGTCGCTACCGTCACGACATTTCTAGCGACCATGAGGCATGTCCCGTTCACCGTCACGGGATCCGTCGGCGCGCTCGGGTCGCCGGGCTCACCGTCACAAAAGTTGGCGCGCCGATCGGCCCTCGCGACTTTTCCGCAACGAAATTTCTCGCGGCCGTCGAGTGCGACAAAGTTTCCGCATGCCAAAAGTTAGCGGCGCAAGCTTGCGGGCATCCACCGTCACCCAAGGTTGGCGGCGTGAGAGACTTCCGCGGTCTCAGGACCCACCGCATGGGAAAAAAGACATGCAAAACCAACCCCATCTTGGATACCGCAGGTCCGAACCGGGGCCGACCGTGCAAGGGCGCGCCTCATGGGCCCGTCGCGATGCAGGACCACCAGGGCCTTTCCCAGCTCCGCTCCGTTCTTGCAGACCAGTCCCGTGTCTCCCACAACTGACGCAGTCGCCAAAACCGACGTGCCTTAGCCCAAGGAGCACGATAACGCTCGGGATAAACTGCCTGCGCAAACCCAATGAGCGGACCATAGCCGCGCCGACGAAGAGCCCGGTTCGTCTCTGTCGCCAGCTCGTAGCAGTACGTGTCTTGAAGGATGGCACCGGGTGCTCTCCGCCGGTCAGTCCATGCCAACACTGCACGCTCGAATCCCTTGGGACCATCCGCTAGGCTGATTCCAAGGTCCGCAAAGGTCACTGTCTCGAGTGCAAACGCCTTGGGCAAACGTTGCGTGAGCTCGAGGTTGTAACGCTCGCCCCCTGTGGTGGGAGGGTCCTTCAATGCAGGAAACATAAACACGAGTGGGTTCATGCAGTCCGCCGAAACCGCAGGAGACGGTTCCGAATCAGGTCTTTCTCGGTGGGGTCCAGCGCCACGAACCAAAAGACGGCAACGTACATCAAGGCCCCAGGCACCCCAAGGAGCACGGCGCTGAGAAGATGGTGTGGAGGCCATAACGTCTTGAGCGCCATGGTGACCGCCCCTTGCACGAGCCCAGGGATCAGTGTGGTCACAAACACCCTTCGAAAATAGGTCACCAGTGGCACATGGTAAAGCCGACATGCGTGAGGAAGCACCCAGCCAACATCCACAACCAGCGTGGCGAGAAGTGTCCCCGCAGCGATGCCTACGAGCCCGAAGCGACGTACCAGAAGCAGCGTGAACACTACGTTGGCGACCGCGCTTGCGATGGCAGCCCGCGCAGGAAACGCGTGCCGATCGGTATACGTCAGCACCCCAAACGCCACCATCTGGGGGACCATCAACGCCATCGCCCAAACGAGAAGGGTCAACACCAGCCCCGCCTGCGCGAATTCCTGACCTACCCAGTGTACGATGATCTCGGTCCCGAGGGTGGTTGCCCCGCAGGCCAGCACTACCCCGGGAGCAAAGGCAAGTTTGGCGGCGTTCACCAGGATAAAGCGGATCTTCTGATCGTCGCCTTGGCCATGGAGCTGTGCAACCAGCGGAGAGGTCGCATTGACGAACTGCTTGACAAAAAGAAATGAGTTCTCGCTGATCTTCAGCGCCACGGCGTAGATCGCCACGGCTTGCATGGGAAGAAACAGCTTGATGATGATGGGGTCGGTACGAAGCAAGATGAGCCCGGAAAGGGCGATGACGAGCTGCGAGACGCTCAATCCGACCGCGTCACGAAAGAGGGCGCGGCTGGCAAGGGAGAAGCGAATGTGAAGGTCGGGAGTTTTCCTGTAGGCCACTACGATGTACGCGGCATGCTCGACGAGCATGGCGGCCAGGTTGAGACAGGCAAGGGCAACGATGCCGGCCCCATGGGTAAGTGCCCAAGCCACCGAGCACGCATAAAGGAGCGTTGTGGCGGCCTGAATTGCGTTCAGGACCGCAATCTGCTGCTGGCCAAAGAGAATTCCTCGAAAAAGGCTCAGTGGGAAGAGCAGCACGGCACTTCGTGCCCCGACAATCAAGAGTGTGGCCAGAGTGCGGGTCCGCTCGCTCTCGGGGATCGCAAAGACGGTTGGGAAAAGACCAGCCAGGATCACCACTCCAACAGCACTCACCAGTCCCATCACCGTGTAGGCCACCGCATAGGTACTCACCATGCGGTTTCGGAGTGCGATGTCGCCTTTGCCCGTCGCCTCGGCTACGGCCTTCACGACGCCCGTACCGATGCCGAAGTCGAGGAGCGACAGGAGGCCGAGAGTCGAAAAAATCAAGGTCCAGAGGCCAAATTGCTCTTGCCCTAGACGGTGCACCATGATGGGGGTGAGCACCACCCAAACCCCGATGGAGAAAATGAAGCGGACGGCGCTTGCGAGCGTGTTGAAGGCAACTTGTGCGGTGCGGGTAAGCATGCTGGGATTCGGCACGACTGTATGCCTGTCCGCTTCGGCAATGCCAAGGTCGCTAAACCAAACCCCTCACCCCATGTTTCATTTAAAAACACATTCATATTGAATTGCTGATTATTTGTTTGAGTATTGTTATTTGTTATTGTTGGTTTATTTGCTATTTCTGTTATCATTTTATTCATTTTATTCTGCTGTTCATCCATTAGTTTTGTTTGCGATTCTATCATCACTTTCGTTTGTTCTGCCAATATACTTTTATTATTTTCTTCTAATACATAACTGAGTTGACTCATAAGTGTTGATATAACTTCGTTTTTGAAAACTTCTACAGTTGCATTTGCGTTTGTAATATTATTTTTTTCATTATATATCGCAATATGCTTTTTAGATTGTAAATGCACATTGTAATTATACTTTTTAACT
>CAITRH010000759.1 GCA_903894755.1 uncultured delta proteobacterium | reverse complement strand
GGAGAGCCATTTGTACCGTTGCTCCGAGCCCCCCTCGCTCGAAGACAATCTTGCTTGCCCGAATGGGCAAGGAAGATGTCGAGGGAGAGGGGGGTTGGGGGGTGAGGTCTGCTCATCTTGCCTTGAGCGGAAGCACATTCCGAGGGTCGCAGACGACACTCACCTCGTTGGCGATCAGCAAACCAGGGGCCAGTTTCTTCAGGTCGATGTCGTCACGGACCCGCCTAGCCTCCAGGTGCAAGTGCACGAAGTCGACGCTGCTCGTGTTGCCCACGGTACCGATCGGGTCACCGTCGGCGAGCTGCTGACCGACCACGAGCCCGTCGGCCGGAGCGTCGAGATGACCGAACAGGAGCACGTAGTCCCGACTGCGATCCCCCTCCCGGAGCGAGTGGCGGGTAATCACGGTCTTGCCGAAGAGCCACCCGATAAAAAGCACCTCGGATGGCCCCTCTTGATGCTCGAGAGCGATGGCGCGGATGGGAGTCCCCATTTTTTGAGGCAGGTCGACCCCACCGTGACCGACATGGCTTAGATGCCTTCCGCGACGTTGCCTTGAATCGGGCTGGTCGAGGTCGTAGCCGCTCATCACGTGGCGACCTCCAGGCATGCCGGGCGGAATCGGATACTCGTAGGCGTCGTAGTCGGCAGGGCGGTCGGGACGTCGCGGGATCTGGTCGTACACGACGTACTTGCCAGCGCGATCGTGATGCGCGTTGGAGACTTCGGGGGTCTCAGGGGCGCTGGTGGTGTCGCTTGGAAGGTGCACGCATACGTCGCCATCGGGGAGCGTTGCCGAAGGGCACTCGTTGAGACTGGACGGGACTGGCTCTTGGGCTGTCCTCAGAAGGACCGCGTGGGGGGTTGCCCCAGCGCCTACGGTGGCGGCGGCGACGAGGATCAATGCGGGGACCGCGAGCTGCGACATGCGGGGATCTGTAGCGCGTCAGGCTCGTGCGTGGCATTTGCGGAGCGTCCCTGGCGCGGCTAGGGTGGCGCCTTATGACAAAGAACGATCTAACGGAGCAGCTCCAAGCTCTTTTCGAGGCCGAACAAAGCGTACGAAAGGCAACCATTTCTTTGCTAGACGAGGAGCCAAGCGACCTGCTGCCCGTCCTGACGTTGGCGTTGGATGAAGCGCTTCAACTGTCCGACGAAGAGGAGCAGGCGCTTCGCCTGGTACGTTTGGCGGAGCTTTTTTCAGAGCTCGATGGGCCCGATGCGATCGATCGGCTCATGGATATCCTGGGGAGCGACGAACCCGAGGCGCGTCATGCGGCGGGCACGGCCCTCGAAGAGATTGGATACGAGCGATTCAAAGATCTCGCGCTGGGAGTGGAGCGAGCTCTTGACCGTCTTGACGCTTCGAGTCCTGCGCTGGTGGAGCTTCCCTACCTTTTGAGCGAGATCACCGACGAGCCTGGCGTGGTCAAGCTGCTTGCGCGGTTTGCGGCCCACAGCGAGCCCAACGTGGTGGCAGCCGCCATCGAGGCGATCGCAGAGACGGGCGATCCAGCGGCGCGTAAGTTATTGGCGCCGCTGCGCTCGGACCGTCGCGTTGCGCAGCTTGACGAGGACGGGGACGAGGTCAGCCCCGTAAGCCTGGGCGAGCTTGCTCGCGACGCCTACGATGTGCTCGGGGCCGCCGAGGAAATCAAGGGAAGGCGAAACTACACCAAACCCATCTTGAAAACCGCAGGTCCGATCTACCCAATTTCGCGCGGACCTCACCCCCAACCCCCTCTCCCTCGACATCCTCCTTGCCCATGCGGGCAAGGACGATCGTCTTCGAGCGAGGGGGCTCGGAACCGCGGTACAAGTGGCTCTCCTCCCCCCTCGCTCGAAGACG
>CAITRH010000758.1 GCA_903894755.1 uncultured delta proteobacterium | reverse complement strand
TCCTCCGTGCCCCAAAATCCGCGCCTCTGCTCCAGCCCACAGGCGGAGCCACCGCTCATCGAGCACGGAAACCAATGCCAGGTACCTCTGCGTTAAGTCATCCAACATGAGCCATGCTGGTTAGCGCAACCGCTGGGATAAAACGATAAGTTATTTTGTGACGCTGGCTTCCTTCGTCCGCAGCGTTCCAGCTCTCCAGAGGCCAGCCGCTTTTTGATCGACCTGATTGTGGCTCCGCCGGATACGCCTTCACGTCCGAAGCAATCGACTTCTTCGGGACAAAAGGACACCGCGTCGTTGAGTTTTTCTTGTCAGACGAGGAGCCGATGGATAGGATCGCATTCCGTCAGGAGGAGGCTGAATCAGGCGTCCTCGGACCTCGAGGGAAAAGGGAGCATGTGCCAGTTGTTGCTCGTAAGCCTCGGTCCTATTCAGGACTTCATCGCCAGCGCGCGGCGCTGCCAGGACCTGTGGTTCGGTTCGTGGCTTCTGTCCGAGCTCGCTCGCGCCACCGCCCACGAGATTCAGAGGAAAGCCGGGGGTGACTGCCTCGTGTTCCCCGGAAGCCTCGACGGAGTAGGAGACGCCCAGAAACCCTCAGTCGCGAACAAGATCCTCGCCATCGTTCCCGAGCCCCTATCACCGAGCCAGCTAGCCACGGACGCGCGCCACGCCATGGATGATGCGCTCGACGTCCTTGCCGACCGCGCGTTCCGAGAAGTGGCCGACCGCTGGTTTCATCGGGACATTGCCATGCGTCAGGTGCGCGACCTCATCGAATACTTTTGGGTCGCGGTCCCCCTTCAGGATGGTCAGTACGCCAAGGCTCGGGATCTCGCCGAACGCGCCCTCGCCGCGCGTAAGAACGTGCGCTCCTGGAGGCAGGTCTTACCGGCCATTCAGGGCGGTTGGGGCGCCCATGTCCCCAAGTCTTCGCTCGACGGACTGCGCGAGTCGGTCCTCGACGAGGGACTCTACGACGAGATCACTCGGCGCGAGGTGAACGGACTCGACGTGCAGACGCTCCGGGAGCGCTATTTTGTCAAGAGGAGTGAGCGCCTCTGCGGCATCGGCCTTCTCAAACGCGTAGGCTCGGAGGCAGAGGAGGAACTCGCTAGCTCAAGACGACGCCCGGCATTTCATAGCACTTCCCACATCGCCTCGGCCCCTCTTCGTACCCGCATCGCAGCCATGGACATGGAAGCCGAGGTGGAAACCTCCGTGAGCTCGCTCTGCGCTCTCCTTCGGGAGCACCGGGTGAGCAACGCTGGCCTGCGGCGGCTCACCGTTCGCCGAACGGACAGCGTCGCACTGGTCGCCCATCCCTGGCGCGACGGGCCCGACGGAAAGGGGACTCTCGAAACGCGTCCAGCATTGGGCAGGGAGGCGCTGGACGGTCGGCTTCTCTACGTCGAGCAGATTCCAGCGCTACTTGACGAAATTCTGCCGGGCCACGCGGAAAAGAGCATCGAAAAACGAAGGAAAATCGAGGCAGCGGTGACCGAGCACGTTCGGGGGCTCCTTCACACCCTCGACCTGTCGCCCGACACGCTCCCCACCTACTACGCGACCCTGCTCGCCGACGGCGACAACATGGGAAAGGCCCTCGACGACGTCGGAAGAGCCCGAGGAATGGACGGTCATCGCAAGGTCGCCCAGGCCCTCGACTACTTCTCCATGCGGTGCCGGGATATCGTGGAGACCCACGCAGGGAGCCTGATTTACGCCGGCGGCGACGATGTGCTCGCGCTGCTTCCCCTCCATACCGTCCTGGCGTGCGCCCGCAAACTCCACGACGTATTCGGAAAGAAGCTCAAGGAAGTTCTCGTGGAGCTCGGGCTCGGAGAAACGACCCTTCCGACGTTGTCCGTCGGTCTCGGCATTGGGCACCACCTCGACGACATGGCCGATGTCCGTGCCCTCGCTAAGGAGGCCGAACAGAAAGCCAAGGCGGTGGAGGGAAAGAATGCCCTCGCGATCCTCGTGCAGATGCGCAGCGGAGGTCGCCTCGAATGGGCGAAGTCTTGGGATAGCAATCCCGTCGACTGCCTCCATCGGTGGGCACGACTCCTTGCGACCGACAAGCTTTCCAACAAAGCGGCCTACGACCTGGAGACCGCGCTCGAGCCCCTTGTATCCCCGGAGAACGGGACCCTTCCCGAGGAGCTGACCGAGGCCGCCAAGAGCCTCGCCACGGCCGTTCTCCAGCGGAAGATCGACTCGAAAGACGACGAGGCCAAGTCCATGGTGAAAGACGGCGTGGACAGAGGCTTCCAAGGTCGCATCGATCTTCTGTCGCAGGAGCTCCAAATCGCGAGGCTCCTGGGACGTGCGTGCGCCGTAGCGTTTCCCGAGCCGAAGAGCAGGAGGCTGGTATGACAACCTATCGCTGGTTTACCCTCGAGCCCCGCGACCGGCTCGTGGTGCGCGATGGACGCCCCCTCGCGTCCGGCACCATGCGCACGCTCCCTTTTCCCCTGCCGCCTACGTTGGCGGGAGTCGTTCGCACACGCCTCGGCCTCGACGCCCACGGGCGCTTCGACTCGCGACGCATCCAAGAGCTCCTGGAGCGAGTCTCGGTGGCGGGTCCGGTGCTGGCGAGACTGGACGCGGACGGCACTCGCGTGGAAGACGTGTTGGTTCCAGCCCCTTCGGACTTGGTCTTCTTTGGCGAGAGCGGCCATCGCTTGGTCCCCAAGGCACTGGGCTCCGCATTTCCCGGGGTCACAAGCGACCTGGAAGGGCAAGTCCCAACGTTCGAGAAGGAACCTCCCGAGGGGAAGCCTTCCCGCAGCCCTAAAAGCTTTTGGTCCTTCAAGGCATTTCTCCCCTGGCTCACGCGCCCTACGGCGGAGTGGGCCTCGCCGGACGGCGCTGGAGCCCTGGAGGTCGAACGTCGTGTCCACGTCTCCATTGCAGCGGCGACGCAGACCGCGGAAGACGGAGCTCTGTTCGTGACCGAGGGTTTGCGTCTGCTGTTGCGCGAAGAAGAAGGGAAGGGTTGGAGTCGACTTGCGCTGCTGGCGGGAGTGAGCGGAGGCAATGCACTTGCTCGCGGACTGGTTCCTCTTGGCGGCGAACGGTCCATGGCGCTTTTGGAGAATCGGCCCGCACCGGCGGGGTTCGAGGTGCCTTCGGAAGTGTCGTCCCTTCGGACCGGGGCGGTGGCACGGATCCTCTTGTTGACCCCGGCACTTTTCGCGGAAGGGGCGCTCCCGGACCGCATTGCGGGAGCCAAGGTGATGTCCGCGTGCGTGGGGCGTCCGCAGGTGGTGTCCGGTTGGGACTTTGCCTACGTGGAGGACAAGGGAGGGCGCCGTGTTCGCGGTCGTCCCAAACCTACACGTCGAATGGTCCCGGCAGGGAGCGTTTATTGGGTCGAGGTCCCCGACGACCCGTGGGCGGCCAAAACCTGGATGACGTGTGTGAGCTCCAGCGACGCAGGCCAACAAGATGCACGCGATGGCTTTGGCCTCGCGGTGGTGGGAGTCCCATGAGCGAGGCGAACACGATCATAGTGCGAGCGCCGACGGCGCTTCGGTTCAAAAGCCGCAAGACCCTCGAGCGCGATGTGCAGGTGGTCACCCTGGTCCATGGGGGTGGTCCCGTGTCCTCGCGCAAGGACCATCCCCAGCAGCCGCATCGGGACATCGACCAAGTCACGCCGTTGCGGGGCACGGCGATCCGCGGTCAGCTTCGGTTCTGGTGGAGGGCGACACACGGGTGCACTTCGGCAACGCTCACGGAGATGCGCCAACGGGAAGACGATCTTTGGGGCACTTCTGGAACCTACCAAGATGACATGCCTGTCGGGCCTGGAAAAGTGACCCTGTCCATCGACGCGCACGGTGTGGCGAAGTCTTCCGTGGACAAAAAGCTGTTCGGGGATTTGGCCTACGGTGCCTTCTCGACAGCCAATTTGTGGCATCTGACGGGATCGGCGAAGCTGGTCTTGGAGCTTTCGCCTGACGTGCAGTCGACGCAGATCGCGGAAGTTCAAGATGCGCTCGACTCATGGCTTCTTTTCGGGGCCATCGGGGGACGTACCCGAAGGGGCTTCGGGGCCGTTCACTGCGCTCGGGACCTTCCACCGGTCGAAGAGTTTCTCCGCAAATTCTCTTGCTCGAATGGGCTCGATGGCGTACCGAGTCTTCACGGGGCCCAGCTCCTTTGTGCACGGCAATCGTCGCCAAGTGCTCGGTCCGCGCACGAACAGGCGCTCGGGGCCATGAAGAAGTTTCGTCAGGGCTCGGACTACGCACGCAACAGGGGGGAGCCACCGAAAGCAGGGCGCAGCCGATGGCCCGAACCGGACGAAATTCGCCGCATCGCGAGGCGCAACGCTTCGCAGCACCGACCCGAGCACCCTGTCCATGCGTTCCCGCGCGCCGCGTTCGGCATGCCCATCGTGTTCCACTTCAAAGATCAAGGGGAACCGAAAGGGGAACCGAAAGACCACACGCTTCTTCCTCGTGATGCCGAGCGTATGGCATCACCGTTGGTCCTGCGTCCCGTCTTCGTCGGAGGCGCATGGAAAGCGGGAGCCTTGCGGTTGACCATTCCGAATCTGGTCTTGAGCAAGGCGAGGCTCCAAGGGGTGAGCGACACGGAAGTACGGGTTCGCCTTGAGCACGGTGAGCCTGCGTCCATTCATCCTCTTCGCGACATGGGGGATCTGCTCGACCCCATTGCCGCATTCATGAAGTTTCTCTCCACACGCTACTGACCGCCACGGAGAACCGATCGATGGCACGACTACTCTTTGTCCATGCAATGACACCGCTTCACGTGGGGACCGGCCATGCGGTGGGCGCGGTGGATCTTCCGCTTGCGCGCGAGAAGACCACGGGATTTCCGTATGTTCCGGGAAGCTCGCTCAAGGGTGTACTGCGGGAGGTCGCCCGACTCAAAGGCAACGGATTCCCTCGGCAGAAGCTCTTCGGACCCGAGCGCGACAACGCCAGCGACCATGCGGGTGCTCTTTTGGTATCCGATGCACAGCTCTTGCTCCTGCCGGTGCGCTCTTTGGTCGGCACCTTTGCCTGGGTGACCAGTCCATTCTTGCTGCGCCGCCTGGCCCGCGATGCACGAGAAGCGGGGGTCGGAGAGGTCCCCATGTTGGACATGAACGGGGTGGAGCAAGCCAAAGTGGCCAAAGAACAGGCCATCGTGACGGCGGACCGCGTGGTCTTCGAAGACCTGGACTTCAAGGCTGAAACCGACAACAAGGTGAAGACGCTTGCCGAATGGCTCGGGAAATATCTCTTCACGGGTCCGGGGGCGAGCGATTGGCAAGCGATGCTACTCAAACGTCTCTGCGTCATCCACGACGACGCGTTCGCCTTCTTTTCCCTTCATGGCACGGAGATCGTGACCCGCATTGCCATCGACCCGGACAAGAAGACCGTCAAGAAGGGGGCGCTCTGGACCGAGGAGAACTTGCCAACGGAAACGGTGATGGTCTCTCTGGTGGAAGGGCAGTCCATTGCGGCGCCGGAGCACAAGGTGGAGATCAACGCCGAAGAGGCGCTGGACCAACTGAAAGCCCTCCTCGAACATCCGGTTCAAATTGGAGGTGACGCCACCACGGGTCGGGGACGCTGCCGCCTCGCACTTGCGGGAGGCCCCCGATGACTCGGCAGCAGGAGTGGGCTCGGAAGGCTCACGAGAAGGTTTTGGCGCGGGGCAAAGGGGAGAAAGAAAGCGCAAAGAAATACGCGACGCTGTGCATGCGAACGCCGGCGTTGATCCAGCAGGCGGGCCTGGCTCAGGCGCTCGCGTTCCTGCTCACCCGCAAGGAAGCGAACATTGACAATACACCCCTGGGTAAGTTCTTCGTCAACGACCTCGCGCAGGTCTTAAAAGGGGTTTCCGGTGACGACCTCCAGAAGGAAGCCCATAAGTCCGAGCTCCCCGCGTACCTTGCTCTGAGCCGTGACGTAATGGCCGTAGCGGTGTGGTTTCGGCGTTTTGCCCAGGCAGAGCTCAAGACCGACGGGGAATGACATGGCTCGATTGGCTTTGGAGAAGCTGGGCATTACCAGCCCACGAGATGTCCGGTGTCACGCGGGCCTGTGGCTCGACAAGATGCCACCTCGCGGGGAGCTCTCGTCGGAGACCATTGGTCCACATGTCCAAGCTCTCGAGGGGCTTCCCATTCCGGAGGGCTACGACAAGGCCTTCACCTGTCGTCGGAGAGCGTTCGAGGCCCTTGCCAACGACGGGCGGGTCACGCTGCTTGTTGCCAGGGCGATAGGGCGGGTGCTCGTGGGCCTCGGAGCCAAGAGTGCCCTCGAGTTTGGCATCACCTTGGATCACACCTGGGGCATGCCGTACCTGCCGGGGAGCGCGCTCAAAGGATTGGCGGCTGCGACGGCTCACCAGTTTGCCGAGGGGGACGCGTGGAAAAAGACGCGGGATTGGCCCTCTTGGAAGGGCGGGGAGACTCCCACCGACGCGCAAATTCTGTTTGGTGCCACGGACTTCGGCGGCATCGTGCAATTCCACGACGCGTGGTGGATTCCCGAAGGGGAAAAAGCAGCCCCCTTTCATGCAGACGTGATGACTGTTCATCATCCCAAGTATTACCAACAAGCCCCTGCCGTCGTCCCTCCCACGGACTTCGACGAGCCTGTTCCTATTCCTTTCATCTCGGTCGCAGGCACGTTTTTCCTTGCGGTGGAGAGTGACGAGCGCGACGTCGATGGCGCTTGGCGTCGGACGGCCGTGCAACTTCTGGACAAGGGCCTCACAGAGCTGGGCATCGGCGCAAAAACGAGCTCGGGATACGGGCGTTTTCAGCTGGAAGAGCAGAAGACCGAGCAGCAAATCGAGCGGGAGAACAACCTGGACCGCCTTCGAAACGCCATCGATGGCTGGAAAGGTCCTCAGACGCGCGACGGGGTTGTCCAGGCGCTAATCCCGTGCGTCCAGCGCGGCGAGACGCAACAGGTCTTGGAAGAACTGCTTTCCAAACTCAAGGTGGAAGAAGTGCGCGCGGTGGCCGAGGCGATGAAGAAGCGAGTGGACGTCCGCCACGGAGCGCTCCTCGATGCCCTCGGGGTTCCGCGGAAACAGGTCGCGCAGGTTGTGTCGGGGCCTGTGGTTCAGGAGGCCGCGGTGGTATGGACCCGGGCAAAGGCGTATGCAGTTCGAGACAGGAAGAACCGCGTTGAGCTTTGCGTGGGCGAATCGAAGGGGACAGACATCGGCAAGTTGAAGGAGAAACCGAGCGACCGACTCAAGGAGAAGCTCCTAGGGGCAACCAAGGAGAATCCTATCGACGTCGAGGTGCTGCTGGCAGGTGACAGGCTGCGGGGCGTTCGGGAATGCGCCGGATGAAAGAAAAGGACGGCCCGCTAAGTCACGGGGTCTCTCATGCCTACGTGACCGCGGCGGCCCGTTGAACTCCGCGATCACGCCCTACCCAGGGTTTACCCACCCTGGGCTGGTTTGACTCGCCCCTTCGGGGATGCCAATCAACGCACGGGCTTCTCGCTGCGTTGCGTAAGGGACTCCCCATCGATGCTATTTCTGGCAGATGTCGGTGGATTGGATCAGAAGACCTGGGTCGACATCACGCCAACCGACACGGCGAGCACCCTAGTAGCTCGCGGCGGAAGTCCTTGGACACTCCCGACACCCGCTACCCTGGGCCCCGCCCTGGGCTGGGCCCAGGGTGAGGGGATCGCTCGTTCGGC
>CAITRH010000757.1 GCA_903894755.1 uncultured delta proteobacterium | reverse complement strand
CTCCCCCCTCGCTCGAAGACGATTTTACTTGCCCGCATGGGCAAGGAAGATGTCGAGGGAGAGGGGGGCTGGGGGGGTGAGGTCTGCGCGAGCGGAAACCTGCGGTTTTCAAGATGGGTTTGGTTTAGAAGCTCACGGCGGACCTGCCATCGTCACGTGAAGGAGCCGTCCACCGCAGCCACCGAGTGGAGCCGTCGTCGTGCTTCTTCGCTGTCTAGCGTGATCTGCCCTCGAAGCGCCTCGAGACTCTCGAACCGGCGCTCCTTCCTAAGCCTCGCGATCACGCCAACGCGAAGCCGAACGCCATAGAGCTCCCGCGACAGATCGAACAGATGCGGCTCGACACACAGTCGAGGCTCCCCGTCGAGCGTGGGACGCACCCCGATGTTCATCACGCCGTGAGCAAGAGCCCGCGGCCCGTCCCTCCCTAGCTCGTCAACCGCCACCGCATACACGCCGTTGGGAGGAAGAAGCTCGCAGATCCCCTCGAGGTTGGCCGTAGGAAACCCCATCAGCCGTCCTCGCCCAGCTCCTCGCACCACCGTCCCGGTGATGGCGTGGGGACGTCCCAAGACCTCCGCGGCCTCTTCGACGTGTCCCTGCTGAAGCGCCTGACGGACCCTCGTACTCGAATACGCCCCTTGCGTGTCGCTCGCGATGCCGTGCACGCAGGCCTCGAAGCCGAGCTCGTCGCCGAGGTCGCGGAGCAACGCGAGGTCGCCGCGCCGTCGAGCCCCGAAGCGAAAGTTCTCGCCTACGAACACCATCTTGGCCGACAGACCCTGGAACACCAGATCGCGTACGAAGCGCTCCGGAGACCACTCCGCAAAGTCGCGGTCGAAGTGGCGCGCGTAGAGCCGTTCGATCCCGAGTTTGCCCAGGAGCTCGGAACGTCGTTCGAGCGTCGTCAGAAGCGGCGGCGCTCCGGCCCCCACCACGGCCGCTGGATGAGGATCGAAGGAAAGAACCGCTGGAAGAAGCGCGTGTGCCGCTGCAAGGGACATCGCTTCGCGAAGCACCGCCTGGTGACCGCGATGGACACCGTCGAAGTTCCCGATGACCAGCATGGTGTCGTGCCGGTCTGCAGGGAACGTGGTGTTGTCGAGGGGGATGAGGCGCATCCGCGCGCCCTGCTTAGCGCGGAAGGCACTCCGGGGGAACAGCGCGAGTGCCGGCGCAATCGGTCCCTGCGGTGATCTCGAGCACCGATTGGGTCCCCTGAGAGAAGAGGATATTGCGCGGTTTGGAGGGGCACGACAGGTTGATCAAGTCGGTGGTCCCCTCGGTCGACGCGCAGCTTCCCGCTTCGTTGGGAAGGGTCCACGCCTGGCCCGTCGGGTACACGACGTTGATGGCGTACTTGCCTGTGGGCAGGCAGGCGTACTTGATCGCAGTGACCTTGATTCCTCGGGCAGCAAGGTTGGCGAGCACCACGGCCTCGTTGAGAATGTCTTCTTGCTGTCCTCCGCCCCCTTCGCCCTGCTTGAAGGGGGTCACGAGCACGCCGCCCCGTCGGATACCGAGGACTACTTTTTCGGCCTCGGTGGTCCCCGTCGTATCGGCATCGAAGCAGAGGACCGAGGGACGGATCATGGCGGTGACGGTTGGTTTGAGCGCCGAGGGAGTTGCGGGCGTGCCGAGCGTCGACAGGATCGAGCCGTCGAAAAGCGTGAGCCCCTGGACAATGACGATGGGCTCATGGCTGCTTCCAGCCGCGACGAGGCTTTGAGGATCGGCGGCGGCCGCGAGCTCGGAGAGCTTGGAGAACACGACTTGAGGCCAGATGTCGGGAATCTGGATGGCGTCGCTGGTCGTTTGCTCTGGGACCAATCGAATGCGTCCATCCGGCCAGACGCTTTTCCACTGGCGGAAACCGCCGCCTTGGATCTGGAAATGGAACGGCTGTTTGGGATCGACGGCGTTGGCGACCTCCTCGGGAGGAACGCCGAAGTTGAGCGTGATGGCCTTGAAGCGGGCTTGGTATCCTGCGGCGTTGGTGTTGCCGAAGGACGGGGCCGGGATGTGCCAGTCCTGGGGCATGGTGACGACGGGAGTTAGGCCGGAAGTTTGGGCGGCGAACTGCGCTCCTTCGGGCCAGGCGTAGGGACGGGTTAGAGAGAGGGGCTGGCCGACGGTGACGGAGACGTTGTCGCGGACGAAGCCCTGGCTTGGGATGTGGAACGTGGGGATGGAGCCATCGGTGGGTTCGGAGTCTGGGAGACCGATGTCGACGGGGATGAACTTCGGGGTGTAGTTCGGGTTGGAGGCGTTCTTTTGGGCGTCTTCGGTGTCGAGGTATCCGCCGCCGAGGTCTCCGGCTCTGGGGAGGTTACGGATCTTGAAGCCGGGGAGGAATTCGCCTTTGAGGTCATAGAAGGCCTGGACCATGTACGAGCCAGCGTCCATGGGGCTGATGGCGAACGATGCCCCGGCGCTGACGGTTTCGGTGAATCCATTTTCCGCGGGGCAGTAGGTCTCACTACCGGGGTTGCGAGGCTCGTTGGCGAAGAGCCGGTCGCCGAGGACCACGCCGAAGTTGATCGCGGTAGCGGCGAGTCCGCCTGGGGGGGGCGGATTGCGTCGGTCGAACACGAGGATGATGAGGGTTCCGACGATGTGGCCGTTGCGGGAGCATGGACGGGGTCCTTGGTAGAGGACCGTTCCTTCGATGACGCCGGTAGGTTTGAACAGGCGGCTATCGCTCCGCTGGTCGTCGATGGGAACGGAGCCACAGCCATGAAGGCCGAGTGCGAATAACCCCAGTGGAAAGATTCTCGTAAACGGTCTCATCTGCGCGCTCGCCTCCGGTACCCCTGAACGATGACGTGAACCAAGTGCGCACCACGATGTGTGTGCACACGCCGACGGAGGATAAGCGACAACACGGGGGCGCGTCTTGTTTGTGGCCTGTCCTGACACTTCGCGGACCATGTTTCCGACATCGGAGGCGCGGAAGTGGCCGGCGACGGCCCCCTGTCCTGCAGGGGAAGGACGAGACCTTCGGCCTCCATGCGCGCGTCCGGACAGGGGACCTGCGCTCGTCACCGGTCCGCTCTCCCTGACCTCACAGGGTGATGCCACCTGTCACCGACTACCTCACCCTGACGGCACATGAGAGCCCGGTCTGTCACGGACCCCCCTCCCCTGACGGCACAGAACCGCTCGGATGCGACGGCGACGGGTCCCCCTGTCGGTCAGGGAAGCGGGCGCGCTCGCGGCGGGGTCACCCTGTCGGCGCAGGTCGCTTGGACCCGCGACAGATGCGCACGGCGTGTCCGGTCATGGGACCCATCCGGTTCGCCGCGGCGTCACCCCTGCGGCGCGCGAGCGTGGCGACAATGGCGTTGCTTTCCACATGGTTTACTTGCCTAAACCAAACCTATCTTGAAAACCGCAGGTCCGATCCACCGCTTCCCGCGAACTTAAACCAAACCCATCTTGAAAACCGCAGGTTCCGAGCCGCGGACCTCACCCCCCCAGCCCCCCTCTCCCTCGACATTTTCCTT
>CAITRH010000756.1 GCA_903894755.1 uncultured delta proteobacterium | reverse complement strand
CTTTACCCCGTTTCAGCGCCCTTGTGACCCTACATGCCCCCTCAAACCGAGCGGATCATCCGCTCCCCAAATCCCCCCAACCCCCCAAAATCGCGGTTCAACCGCCCATTTACCATACATATAGCGTCATTTGGAGCGGTTGATCCGCCCTTTTCTCCCACCTCCGCGTCTCCAAGACCGGATGACCCGCTCCGGCATCCGCTGACTGCGATAGACAGTCCCCCCCATCCATGCTTCCTGGAAGCGCTGCGGGACACGGGGGCCATGTCGAGAGACATCCCGGGGCTGCCGAAATTGGCTTCGCGCTTCCGCTGCTAAGGCAATCCCTAAGCACCGCGACCGTGAGGGAGCGGTAGGCCGGCTTGCACGAGACGCAGCGGGGCATCAACAGTGTCACGAACATGAGCCAAGTCGCGCGACGGATCGAGGTCCACGAGAGGGCGCTCAACGCCGCGGTGGTTCGTCGCGACAATCTCAAGGCCAAGAGCGACGCGAGGCTGTCAAGAAGGCAGCGCAGGTGGTTGCAGACACTGTGGTGAAGGCGCTCAACATGCAGGCCCGAGCTGGCATCGACAGCCGGGACGACCCGAGGAGATACCAGAGCACCGCGTGCGTGTCGGCGACGACGGATTTCATCCGATGTCCTCTCGAGGAAAGCACGCCCACAATTCTAGCCGAGCCTCATCGAGTGTTTCTGGCGTGACGTCGAAGCCCTGCCACAATCCTTCGAGGCTTCGAAGGGGGGGCGGCGCGTCACGCATGCTCAGAAAGTCCACGAAATCGAGAACTTCTTGCTGTCTCGGGGGCGACAGATGCCTGACTTTTTCAGCGATCATTTGTGCATCGACCATTCGGACTGCTCCTTGTTTAGCGTCGCCTGGGCATCGACGCAACCACCTCGGCGAATCGCTCCTCCGAAGTTCGTTCAAACGGCCGCTCCAGTCCCAAATCGGGCTCATATCTGTTTTGGTGAGCGCAGCATCATTGGGTTCTATTACACCCGCCTCAGCAGGTCTCATCTATGAAGCCACGTAACTGATTAGCGCGCAAGGGTGAGACTCGTAGTCACGAGGAAACCCAGGGTTACCCATCCTGGACGAGGCAGGACCGCGGCGAATACTTGGTTAACGCCTATGGGGGCTGGGCCCCAGGAAGCGGCGCCGTTGCTTGGTTAAGGGACTCCCTAGGAAATACTTGTCCCAAGCACCGCGACCGTGACCGTGAGGGAGCGGTTAGAGCGGCATCGGGACCTTCACCGCTCCCTCACGGTCGCGGTACCAATACCACCGGCTTGGGGCAGATATTTCCTAGGGAGTTCCTAACGCGTATGCGATGTCCGGATAGCCTGCCAACCTCAACAATGTGAGCTGCAAGGAGGCCGTGTTCCGCCGTGCTTCCATGAAGGACGCGACGCTGCTGCGGGCGAACCTCTTGCGAGGTGCAAACATGTTTCAGACCGAGACCTGGAAGGCGATCGTCGCCGGAGCCCGTCTCGATCTCGCCCACGTCGCCGGCTCCAAGCTTCTCCGCTGAGCCCGGCCTTTCGACGTGGCTTCGGACACGGGGCGCACTATCTTGCGCGTCGTGACGTCCGACGAGTTCCTTTCCCAAATGCGAAACCCCGCGGTCCTCGGGGAAGTGAAGCATCTTCTGGGGCTTCCGGACACGGTGGAGGCCCTCCATCAGATGGAGGAGACGCTGTCGCACATGGACCGCCGCATCTACCGGCTTACGGAGGCCCAGGCGCGCACCGACCAGACCGTCGACCGTCTTGGCCAGAAGGTCGATCGACTCGTCGAGGCCCAGGCGCGCACCGAAGCGACCCTCGAGCGCTTCATGGAGAAGACCGACCGCGGCATGGCGGAGCTCCGCGACGCCCAGGCGCGCACCGACGCGACCCTCGAGCGCTTCATGGAGAAGACCGACCGCGGCATGGCGGAGCTCCGCGACGCCCAGACGCGCACGGAGAAAGGCGTGGCGGAGCTCCGCGACGCGCAAACTCGTACCGTTCAAATTGATTGGCGCTGCAAAGGCGAAGGGGTGCGACCGCGTGGTGATTTTGGAGATCGAAGAAGTCTAATCCGCCTCGGGGGGGGGCTGAGTGCGTTCGTCGTTCATGACCGCTGCCATGACCTTTTCGAACATTTCGCGCCGCCGCATGCTCTTTCCTTGGCGCTCCGCGCTCCAGTCTTTGATTCCCAGAAATTTCTCTGCCATTTGTTCGAGCTGATAATCGGTCATGTTCATTCCTGCCAAGTCTGCGGTGTCTAAAGCGCGGGGGTCGGACCATTCAGGGTTCGCAGGCGGCAGCGCTTCGCGCGCCCGTTGCCACCCGCTATGGTCCGGTTTTCCATCAGGCCCGATATCGTGGTTGAACATGTATCTCCACGGGTACCATGCTAACCCCGTAGAATCGGTGACCAGAATATATTCGCGTTCGCCTACGAAAATGATGTCTTGGACGGTGGCGGTCAAAAGACGTTTGCCGCGCAGGTGAATTAGCTCGGGGTCTTTACCCTTGTACACGCAATACTTTGGGAGATACGCTAACGCGTCTTCTCCTTTCGGGTATTGTCCTTGATTGGGAGGAAGCCGGGGCATTAGTTTGTCTCCATTGCCAAACCGTTTCGAATCAAGCTCCGCACGAACGCGTCGGCACGCGCCTCGAGGGTCGCCCCCAGCGCGTCGAGCTTGGCATCGAAGACCAGCTTGGCGCGGTCCGCCGTGCGAGCCATGTAGAGGTCGAGGGTCATGCTCTTCGATTCGTGGCTGCACTTCAGCATCGAGCGGACGATTTCGATCGGCGTGCCTTCGAACGGTGTCCCGTCGCTCATGACGATTTGCAAAGCGGCTGCGCGGGACTGCGCGCGGGACTTCGTGGGCTTGGCGGACGTGGATTTAGTGGGCATGGCTTGCATTGTACTTTCTCCAATCAGACTGCGCAATTCGGGGGGCTTGCCCTATGGGGCGCGTAAACAGGTAGGTCTCCGCGGGTTCATTATCGTCCTTCAGCGCGCTGAAACACCGCTGGTACAGGTGCGGGACGCCTTCGAGGCGGTCGAGCGCTGCGAGCGCGCCGTCGTCGACCTCATAAAGCTCTCCGCGGATCGAGGAGCCTCGGCCCGATGGGCTCTTGACCATCCCTGGGTAGAATCCCAGGTCGTAAAGCTCGCGCTCGCGGACACCACCCGGAGCCCCAGCTCGGCGGCCCGCTTTTTGGCATCGGGATACACGGCCCGCCCAATGAGCAACCTTCTTGGCGCCAATCGTGTCGAACAGCCGGAGCGCTCCCGACAGACTGGGAGATGCCGCGGCGGAAGCCAACCGAGGTGATCATCACCTCGGTTGGCCAAAGAAACAGACACGTCGATTATGAGAGCGACGTGAATTGCTCATCGCGAAGAGCGGCACGCGTCTTTGTCTCCATGTGCTCCCGAGCCCCTTGAGGAACTCCGCACGACAAAAGCCGCCAAGGACAGGTCACGTGGACGTCATCACTCCTACCTACCCCATTTTGCAGTCACAATCCGCACGGATCAGCCAAAGTCACGGTCGAAATCGGAATGCGAGCCTATCCACAACCAAACGAGGGACTCGCCATCTCGTAGGCATACCGCACGGTAGCACCGGTCAACGCGAACTGACCAAGTGTCGTCGTATCCGCGCAGGGGCTTGAAGAAGAGGCTCGGATGCGAGGGATCCTCCGCGAAGAGCGTATACGCCTTGCGTGCCCGGCTGCGCACCTCCGCCGGGAGGGCGTCGTACATTCGCCAGAATCGGGGAAGTGCTCGCGAGGTCATCTGGTCTCATAGACGATTCGGATCGAGCGCCTCGGCTTTCCCTTCGGCGATCTCGCGTCTCGCCTCCGACAGCATCGAACCGAGCTTCGTCGCGTACTTCGGATCGCCCAAGCGCCGCTCCCACGCGTCCTCGTCCGCTCTGTCAGCGAGATAGCGGGCGAATTCCAGCAGCGCCTGTGCCTTCTCAAGCGGCATCGCATCGACGAGACGCGCGGCCTCCTCCGCCATCTGCCGGCGGCTTGCGGTCGGTCTGCTCAACGAACTCATGGTGTCTTCCTAACATTGCGAGATGTGGCTCGCAATGATTGTGGGAGACCCGCCATTTCTGCCTGACGAGGCTTTGGCCGAGGAGCCCTCGCAGCGTACTCAAGTACGTGAGCAGGCATCGCAGGCCAAAACGGAGTATAGCGGGAATGGCGGGTTTCGAGATGGGCGTGGGTTAAACCAAACCCATCTTGAAAACCGCGCAACCTTTGACGCGGCGCACTCACGCAATCGCCTGTATAATGTGCGCCCCAACTGATGACCCCTTGAGGAGAATTCTGCATGACCACCGTTGAGGAAATTGCCAGCGCCATCAATCGGCTCAACCTGGTGGATCGGATGAGGGTGATCGAGCTGTCGTGCATGCCGTGACTTGGGCCATGCAGGAAAGAGAGCCGGCCCCCGAGGACGGGAGGGAAACAGAAGCGACTCTGATCGAGCGCGGCGCGTTTCTTGTGGTGGATGGGGAAGGCACGCTGCCTCTGGAACTTTTCGACCACCGTGCGATTCGGGAGGAACGGACCAACGCGGTACGCTTCATGGGTCGTCGCCGTCGGTCGGAAGGTGGTTGCGGGGTTCCGTTCCTTCGGTTCATCCAGAGGTTGTCAACGTTCTTAGACGCTGTTTTCGCTTAGCGGCCGAGACGCTTGCGGATCTCGCTCTGGACGCTGTCGGGCAGTTGGGCGAGCGCGGTCGCATCGAGCCCCCGAAGCAGGTCGTCGGGAAGCGCAAGTACGAGTTGCTCCGGGGCAAACCGCGAGAGCACCTGCTCCGGAGTGAGCACATCGAGGAACCGCGACACCATCTCGTTGAAGCCAGCGAGGTCGGCAGGGGAAGCTTTTTGGCGAAGTTGCATGACGTTCTCATAGCACCACTGAAAGATCGCGCTATCGCGTACGCGTCGTGTCCCAAACATCCCGACCAACCCGTCGCGCTCCTTCTTGGACACGCTATCGAGCTCGACGATCCACAACGGAAACGGCCCGCCCACCACCTGCGTGTACCCTCCAAGTGGGACGTTGCGGCAACGTGCCGAAGGGGTATTCCGAGGTGACCTCGAAGCACTTGGGACGGCGTTGTTCTATGAGTCGGAAAAAGCCAACGTGCCAGGCCGTGCGTTGTTGCCCCATGGGGATAAGACGTTAGCACCAGGTTGCCGCACGGAAACCCACCGGCCAGGTCACCGAAACATTCCGCATCGATGAGCGCATCTACGTGGTGGAGGGCATTCCCATCGAGGTCTGCGATCAATGCGGGGAGGCGATCTTCGCCGCCGAAATCGCGGAGCAGGTTCGCCGTCTCGTGCAGGGCCCACACGAGACACTGCGAGAGCTTCGAGCCGAGGTGGTTGTCTTTCGCGCCGCGTGAGGAGGGCCGTCGAGGGGTCAAACCTTCGGGGAGCTCAACGTAGACCTCGCTGGCTTTGACAACGCAGATGCCCTTTGACCAGGTACGCGCGGTCCTCAGTCTCTTTGTCGGATATGTGCCCAGCTCCAAGACCATCAAACAGGCTGCGCTGGGCTTGGGAAGTTTGGCGTTTCAGTGGTTCGAATTGGCTCCCATTTCACCAGGCGATGGCCAAGTGCTTGTCGTGATGTTCGACTCCAAGGGGATTCCGACTGCTACGGACCGAGAGCTGAAGAAGCGACGAGGCAAACGCAAGAAGAAGGGAAAGGCTGCATCTCCTCGCCATCGCGGTCGTCAGCGACGACAGACCTGGCAGTGCAGGCGCAAGCGCGGGAAGAAGGATATGTCCAAGAACGCCCGCATGTGCACTGTAGTCACCATGTTCACGCTCAAGTGCGACGGAGATCTGCTGTTCGGTCCTATCAATAAGGAGACGTTTGCCTCCTTTGGTCCCAAAGAGCTTGTCTTCCAGTGGGCGCAGCGACGGGCAACAAAGCGGGGGTTCGGTCCAGACAGTGGCAAGACCGTTCAGGTCGTCACAGACGG
>CAITRH010000755.1 GCA_903894755.1 uncultured delta proteobacterium | reverse complement strand
GGCCCCGTGACTTAGCGGGCGGGTATAAAAAAGCAGTCACCACTTTCCGACGCGCTCTTCAAGCCGGGTTGATTACTGTGCCCGTGTGAACCCAATCACCTCGTACCCCAAAGCGCGCATCAAGGTCCTTCTGCTCGAAAACGTCCATTCGAGCGCCCACGAGCTCTTTCGCCTCGACGGAGTTCCCATCGAAAGCGTCTCCGCGGCGCTCAAGCACGACGAGCTCTCGGCCCGCATCGCCGACGTCCATATCCTTGGCATCCGAAGCAAGACCCAGGTCACCGAAAGCAACCTCGAGGGCGCTCGACGGCTACTAGCCATTGGGTGCTTTTGCATCGGCACCAGTCAGGTCGATCTGGTCGCTGCCAACGCCCACGGGATTCCCGTGTTCAACGCCCCCTTCAGCAACACCCGAAGTGTGGCCGAGATGGTCATCGCCGAGGTGATTGTCCTAGCGCGACACCTTGGCGACCGCTTCCGCGAGCTGAACGCAGGAAACTGGCGCAAGGTGTCGACGGGCTCGCTCGAAGTGCGAGGAAAGACCTTGGGCATCGTGGGCTACGGCCACATCGGGCGTCAGGTGGGAGTGCTCGCCGAAGCGATCGGTATGCGCGTGCTCTTCTACGACGTCGCCACCAAGCTTCCCATGGGCAATAACCACGCGGTGGCCTCTCTCGTCGAGCTGCTAGGGGCGTCCGACTTCGTGACGCTGCATGTTCCTGAGACTCAGCAAACACGAGGGTTGGTGGGTCCTGCGGAGCTCGCGGCGATGCGTCCCCATGCGCACCTTCTCAATGCGAGCCGCGGCTCGGTGGTGGTGCTAGGCGCGGTGGCCGAAGCGCTTCGAAGCGGGCATCTCGCTGGCGCGGCGATCGACGTGTTTCCCGAGGAGCCGGAGGCCAACGGGGAAGGTTTCGTGAGCGAGCTCCGGGGACTTCCCAACGTGCTGCTCACGCCGCATGTGGGGGGGGCGACCGAAGAGGCGCAGGAGGCGATAGGACGCGAAGTCGCGACGTCGCTTGTTAAGTTCATCAACACGGGCGCGACGACCGGAGCGGTGAACTTTCCTCAGGTGGAGGTTCCCCATTCGCCTGGGAAGCATCGGATCCTCAATGTGCATCACAACGTGCCTGGCGTGTTGCGCGACATCAACCACATCGTGTCCGAGCTTGGGGCGAACATCCATGCGCAGCATCTCGCCACGGACTCGGCGATTGGGTATCTCAACATGGATCTCGATCAGGACGTCTCGAACGAGGTGAAGCGGCGGATAGCGGCGTTAGAAACGAGCATCCGGACCCGCATTCTTTATTGATCGCGGGGGCTAGATGGATGTGGAAGTGGAGGTGGAGGGGTTGATTTCGCTGCGGGCGGTTCTCCAAGGGCGTGGAGGGCGTGTTCGATGGCTTTGGCTCGAACGGCACTTCGGCGAGCCCCCATGTAGATGCCGGCGAGATGACGGAGGGCGGCGACGACGGCAGGACGGGCGGGGCCGGTCCAAGGGTCTGCGCTGAGTTTGCGCCACAGGAGAGACTCGAGAGCACGTGGGCGGCGGGCGAGGGCGAGGGAAGCGCGGTTGACGATTTCTGCCGAGGTGGGGTCGGTGCGCATCGCCCGGAGGAAGAACCCCGCAGCGCTGGCGCCCCCACCGAGGTGCCTTGCGACCTCATCGCCCGCGTCGCACAACGCAAGGGCGCGAAGCTGGTCGTTTGGGGCGTCTTCCGCTCGTTTTTGGGCTTCCTTTGCCAGGCGCCCCATGGTGCGCGCTTCGAGAGCGAAGAACGCGGGCCTCGCTTGCCAGAGGAGAAACGCCGCAAAAGCTGCTGTCGCACCAATAAGGGGAATCTGCCAGTCTTCCATGGCTGCTGACCGTAGCAGAAGCCGCGGCGGGGAAATGGCCCTATCGAACGGGGTCCGATGGTCCGGTACGACGTAGTCGCACTCTCGCCCGACCGAGGGCGAGCAAGATCACGGCGAGCAGTTCCCCTCCACAACCTTGCGGCCCTCGACCCAAGACGCAGGAGCTCGCGCTCGCTCCTCCCCCCGTCGAAGCGTCTTGAGCCCCCACACGAGCATCGGAGTCCGTGCCATCGGCTGTCGCGTCGGCCCCCACCGCACGAGCGTCCAAACCCGCGTCCGCCGCCAACGCACAGGCGCCCGCCTGACACGTGCCGGCACAAGGGCCGCAAGAACCTCCGCACCCGTCGTCGCCGCACACCGCGCCGTCACACTGCGGTGTGCAGTTGCAGCTGGCGCTTGTGGTAGGGGGACGTGACGAGTCCCAATCGGTGCAGGTCCCGGTTCCTATGCCAAGCGACCCCGTCGAGGGATACGTCACCTGCACCCCGGCCGAGTCCTTGAACACGAATACGTAGCGGGCGCAGCTGCCGGTTGGCGGGCCCACGGTGGCCGACCACGCGCCGTTCAAATCGGTGCCCCTTCGACGGGTCAACGGGGTGCAGGTCCCCTCCACGTTAACGAGGGCCTGGGAAGGGGCCGACGGATCAAACCAGTTGGTCCAGACTTCCACGCTCGCGCCGCTCATTGGATAGTGAGCTCCCGAGACCAACTTCGAGCTCTCGACTGAGGAATCCCCGAAGTCGCCGACTGAAGGGCCATCGATCCCAACGCCCACGGCCGGACCTGACTTGAGGATATTCCACCGATGGCCGTTGGTGGGCGGACCGTAGTCGAAGACGCACGCAGTCTTGTTGTAGGTCTCGAAGAGCCACTGATAGAACGCTGCGTTTGGATCCTGCGAGGACGCGATGATCTCGCCTCTTGGGGAAGCGCCAAAGAGAGTCAACCGTCCCGTGAAGGTTGTGCAGCCAGAGCTACCGCAGACCGGCTGGCCACCTTCACAAGAGCAGGAGGCCTCGCCGGCGCACGAGGCAGGAAAAAGCGAGGAGAGGTTGGCGACGAGGGGACAGTTCGAGTCGTGGGCGAAGTAGCGACCTAGACGCATGTGAGCAGAATGAAACCGCGCGGCCCGATTGAGCGCCAAGCTGTAAGGCAGCGGTGCGACGGGGGTGTAGCAAGCGCGTTCAGGACAGCTTGTCCCGCACGAGTCCATTTCGATCTGCGGCTCGCTCCGCGCGCGGTTGATCCATTGATGCACCACCCGCTCGCCCCAATTTGGAAAGGCCGCCGACGCGCTCGAGGCTGCGAGCATCACCGCCATCAACGCTCCAAGCGGCCAAAAGAAACGTAGCGCTTTATAGGTCACCATCATTGCCTCCGGTGTGCGGCGCCGGTCTGGTGGCGTCGCGACAGTCGGAGTCTACTGCAACAATCGCCCGACGCTCAGCTTGACCCTGCAAACCTTGACACCATGGTGTCCCTACAGCGCGGTGGACTGGGGGAGCGTCCCCGCACTGAGAAGGACTGACTGTCATGAACATCGACTCCATCTATGAGCGTGCCCACGGTGCCTGGGCTGGGCTCGACCTCTTGCAAGCATTTGGTTCGCCCCAAGGAGGCATGCTGGTGATCAGCGGGCTGACCGGAAACGAGCCGCTGGAGACCATCGCCACGCGGGTTGTTGGAGCCCCCGATTGGACGTCCGCGCTAGCGGTAGCCACAGAGGCACTCAATGCAGCACGGGTATGTCGTACCGATGCAGCCCGCGCCGAATCGATCGCATCGGCAGCGCTCGACGCAGCCCACCACGGCAACGTTCAATCGGCTGCAAGGCTCGCCGAAGAGGCCGCATCCATTGAACGTCGCTGGGGAGACGCCCTCGTTTGGTCCCCCCTTGCAACAGTTCTGGCCGAGGCGCTCCACGAGACGTTGACCGAGCGTGTACTGAGCTGAAAGCCCCTCGACGGCCGGGGGCGTTTGCCTCTAAGCTCGTTCAATTGTGGACAATCCTCGGATCGCCTTCCTCTTCGATGAGCTCGCAGACCTTCTCGATATCTCAGGCGAGAATCACGCCAGGGCACGAGGCTACCGGGAAGTAGCCGACCGAGTCCGAACCTATCCCGAAGCGCTCCAGGCGGTCGCTGCACGCGGAGGCATCCGACAGATCCCCGGCGTCACGAAAGCCCTCGAAGCAAAACTTATCGAGTTGCTCGCCACCGGAACCTTCCCAGCCCTCGATCAGGCTCGGGTCCAGATCCCCGCAAGCCTCAGAGAGCTTCTGAGGGTTCCAGGACTTGGCCCAAGAACCGTGCGGACCCTCTGGCAGCAGGCAGGCGTCACCAGCTTGAGCGAGCTCGCCTATGCATGCGAAGAAAACCACCTGGCCCCGCTGACTGGGTTCAGTGTCAAAAAGCAAGGAAAAATCCTCGCCACCACGCGGTTTCTGCTCGAAGGGGCGGGCAATGTCCTCCTCGTCACGGCCTTGGACTTGGCTTCGCGGCTCGCCAGACTTCTTCCGCGACACGAGGTCGTCGCCGTCGGGGAAGCAAGACGTGGCCATGAGGTCGTTCGCGATCTGGTGATCCTGGTACGCGGCGGCGATGGCCCCTCGTTGGCCAACGAAGTCGACATGCGTCGACGCGCCCTCGGCGTTCGCAGCCAACGGGTGCTCGGCGGAGGCAATGTCGAGGTGACCCTGGACGGGGGACTTCGGGCGCGTCTTCACGCGGTCGACGAGGCCGAGTGGATCCATGCGTTGGTGGTGGAGACGGGGAGCCCCGCGCATGTCCGTTGGCTCGAAGAGAAGACCCAACACGGCTTCGAGGCCCTGTGTGCCTCCGTGCGCTCAGAACAAGAGCTCTACGCGGAGTTGGGGCTTCCCTATGCGCCACCAGAGCTTCGCGACAGTCCGACGCCCGTGGTCCCCACGCTGCTGTCGGGCGTGCGCGGCGTGTTTCATAACCACACCAATTGGAGCGATGGGACCGCCTCCATTCTCCAGATGGCGCGCGCGGCGGTGGATGCCGGCTACGAATACATCGGCATCAGCGATCATTCGAAGGCTGCCTCCTATGCAAACGGCTTGGGGGCCGAACGTCTTGCCGAGCAGGCCCAGGCCATTGCCATTGCCCGCCGTGAACGTCGCGACATCGCGATCCTTCACGGCGTCGAAGTCGACATCTTGGCCGACGGAACCTTGGATCTCGACAACCTGACCTTGGCCGAGCTCGACTTCGTGGTGGCAAGTATCCACACGCGCTTTGGGCAGAGTCCATCCGAGATGACGGCGCGGCTGGTGCGTGCTGTGAGCCATCCGTTGGTCACCATGTTGGGGCATCCCACGGGAAGGCTTCTCTTAGGGCGCGCTGGGTATGATTTCGACCTCGAGACCGTGGTGCGAGCTGCCAAGGCAAACGACACGTATCTCGAGATCAACGCCAACCCGCAACGTCTCGACCTGTCGGACGTGAACGCGCGGCGTGCGCGGGCGCTAGGCGGACGGTTTGCGATCAATCCCGATGCCCATGCGCCCCGAGGGGTCGGGGACGCGTCCCTGGGAGTGACCGTGGCGCGACGAGCGGGACTTTGCGATGTGGACGTCTTGAATGCGGTGGGGGTGGAGGATGTGCAGGCGCGCCTTAGCGATCGGAAGGCCGACGCTGTAGCCCGACTGGGTCTCTACGATATGCGTCGGGGAGAGGGCATCTAAACCAAACCCATCTTGAAAACCGCAGGTTCCGAGCCGCGGACCTCACCCCCCCAGCCCCCCTCTCCCTCGACATTTTCCTT
>CAITRH010000754.1 GCA_903894755.1 uncultured delta proteobacterium | reverse complement strand
CGCGTTGTGACCCCTTCCCTGAGCGCTCGGGTAAGCCCTCACAGGCGTTGCGACCGTCTCCCCGAGCGTCACGGTAAGCCCTCGCAAGCGTTGCGACCCTTTCCCCGAGCGCTCGGGTAAGCCTTTGCAGGCGTTGCGACCCTTTCCCCGAGCGTTCGAGGCGAAATGCCCTTGGCTTGTCGGTCAAACCTCGGTAGGCTGCGCCCGCACTCACACCGACAGGAGGTTCTTGTGCCGCTGCGTACGTTGCTTGCTGACGAGACTGTAGACACGATCTGGGCCGAGCTGGTCTACACGGAAGCCCGTTTGGGCGAGGACCTGGATGCTCAGGACTTGGCCCCCATTTTTGAAAAGCTGGTGGCCCGTGCCATGGAGGTACGGATTGCCCAGCTCGAGGCGTGGCGAAGAGAGCTCCTGGCACAAGCTGCCGTCGATAGCGCGGACGACTTTCTCGACGACGTCGTGGAGGCGATCGCGCGTGCCATCCTGGTGCTGGTGAAACAGGATCGTAAGGATGCTCGGTTCCTGAGGTACTTCTCTGAACCGCCAAGCGTCATCATTCGCATGGGCCTTCAGGCGGAGACCGAGCGTGTTCGCGGATGGGTCCCGTCGCTACGGTCCGAGCCTGCGAAGGAGCTGCAGGCGGAGGGGGAACGCCTGGAGGTAGCCGTGGCGAAAGGGGATGCAGCCCTTGAAAAGCGTGTCCGCGCAGCGTCGCTTCGGGCCGACCAGCGCGTACGGGGAATCTTGGGGTTTGTGGACGATGTCAACGCAGCGCGGCTGTCGGCCTACGGCGTTTTGGCGCAAAGGGCCGCCGAGCGAGGGCTGGGACGAAGCTGGCCGGACCGGTTTTTCAAACACCTGGAACGATCACCTAAGGCAGCGAAGACTGTGCCCAAACCCCCAACGCCCGCTCCCGCGGCTACTCCCATTTCGTAGGTCCCCTTCCCCATCGATGCCTGTTGTCAAGATGGGTTTGGTTCAGTTTATTTCTCAGGGATGGTCCACGGATTCGTCTCTTTCGCAGTCGCGGCAGGCGCTGCGGAGGGGACGGCCGATGGGGCCGCTTTCGGCAAAACCACGGTGCGGGGGACGAGCCCTTGCGGTTTCAAACCATCGCTCGAACGCGGAGGAGGAGGCAACGGGGTGGACGCCGACGGGGACGGCACCGCCGAGGGAGGGGGTAAACTCACAGCGCTCGTCGACGGTTCCGCCGTCATGAGCGCCCGTCCACTCGAGGAGCCTTCCGCAGTCACCACTGTAGACTTGGGCGCCACTCGGATCCCCAAATACGCCGTGGCGGCGAGCCCAACGACGAGCACACCCGCTCCAGCCCACAACACCCCCTTCCGACCTGGGGTTGGAGTCCCCTGGCGTGTACTCGAGAGGGCGGAACCGCCGGTGATGGGACGATACGGCATGGACGCCACACCGGTGTCCGGTTCGTTTGTCGTCCCGGAGGGGCGACGGCACTTTTCGACGACGGAGCCCGAACCGATGCCCGCCGCCTGCATCGTTCGGACGATGCGCGCCACCGAAGGGAGCGACTCCGAGAACGCAAAGGGGGCCAGTGCTTGGGCGAAATCCGCGACGTTCGCGTACCGTCGATCGCGATCTTTTTCCAGACAACGGGCCAGCACCGGACCAATGGAAGCCTGGAGCTCGGGACGGTACGTGCCGAGCGGCGTCGGTGGCATGGCGATCACCTGCGCGATGACCACCGGCAACGCGTCGCCCGCGAACGGCACATGTGCTGTCAGGAGCTCGAAAAGAAGGGCCCCGAGAGACCAAATGTCCGCGCGGCTGTCGACCCCGTGAGGGGACTGGAGCTGTTCGGGAGACGCATAAAGCGCCGTCCCGACCATGCCCGTGGTGCGGGTCAGGGCCGGCCCGGACGAGTCCTGGGTCAGCTTGGCAATGCCGAAATCGAGAACTTTGATGCACGCGGAGCCGTCCGCCCGCCGCGTACGAAACAGGTTCGCTGGCTTCAGGTCGCGATGCACGATGCCTGCGATGTGCGCTTCCGCCAGCGCCTCGCACGCCTGCAGGATGTACTCCACTGCCATCGCGACAGGCATCGGCCCGCTCTGCGCGAGAAGGCCCGCAAGGTCGATCCCCTCGAGGAGCTCCATGACCATGTAAGGGGCGCCGGTCTCGGGAAACGTCCCCACGTCGGTCACCTTCGCGGCGTGTTCGCTCTTGATGCGCCGGGCCGCCTTCGCTTCGACCAAGAAGCGCGCCACAATGGTCGGGTGTTCCAGCATCTGTGGGAGAAGAAATTTGATCGCGACCCAGTCGTCGAGCTCCAGGTGCCGAGCCGCGACCACAATCCCCATCCCCCCTTGGCCGAGCAAGCGCTCCACTCGATACTTTGCTGCGAGAATATCCCCGGGCTTCGGAAGGTTCATGTCTCCAACACTCCTTGGCGCGCGAGGCCTGCCACAGGCAGCCCGGCAAAGAACGCGCGAACCACATGACTCAAACTGGCCGTCCAGTGGGAGCCATCACCAAACGCTTTGACAGCCTCGAGGCGCTGCGAATAGGATGAAAGCGTCGCAAGACCAACGGAAGGTTTCATGGAATCAATTCGCGCGTCGAACAACCCTCCTCCGCTTCTCGTGAGGCTTGGCGACATCGTGAATGACAAATACCGCGTGGACCGCATCATCGGCCAAGGTGGAATGGGCTTCGTTGTCGCTGCGACGCACCTTATGCTCGACAACCTGGTCGCGATCAAGTTCATTCGACCCGAGTTTCTCGCAGATAGCGAGGTGGTTGCTCGCTTTCTGCGCGAGGGGCGCTCCGCCGCTCGCATCAAGAACGAGCACAGCGCGCAAGTGCTGGATGTCGGTCGTCTCCCGCAGGGCGCTCCGTTCCTCGTCATGGAATACCTTCAGGGATCGGACCTCTCCGCTGCCCTTCGTCGCGGTCCGCTCTCCGTGCGTGACGCCGTGGTCTGTATCCTCCACGCCTGCGAGGGGCTCGCCGAGGCTCATGCCCTCGGCATCGTTCACCGGGACATCAAGCCTGGCAACTTGTTCGTCACGCGACGCGCAAACGGCAGCGCGTGTGTCAAAGTGCTCGACTTCGGCATCTCGAAGGTGGTCTCCGAAGGGACCCTCGCACAGACCAACACTTCCTGCCTGGGCTCGTTGCCGTACATGGCTCCGGAGCAGCTCTTTTCTCCAAAGACGGTCGACATGCAAGCAGACGTCTGGTCACTGGGCATCACCCTCTACGAGCTCTTGACCGGAATGACCCCCTTCGTCGCCGAGGAGATGACGCAGTTTGTCATCAAGATCATGTCGAATGTTCCGGTCCCCCCACGCACATTTCGGCCGGATGTTCCCGAGGGACTCGAGGCCGTGCTCCTCGCGTGCCTCGAAAAGGACCGTTCGCGTCGCGTGGCGAGTGTCGACGAGCTGGCCCGACGGTTGTCCCCGTTCGCGGGCCCTCTGGACGACATGACGCTCGCATCGGTGTTCTCGACAGACCCTCCTCTCCAGAACGTCGATGTCTTTGCAGCGACGGTGATGGCCGAGGCTTACACGCAGGGCGCCGCCGCTGCATCCGGGGGGTCGTTGAGTCTTCCCTCGATTCCGGCTCCCCTCGAGCGACAAGTGGAAGCCGCCGGCCTTGCCAAACCTCGAGGTCGTCTCTTCGCGGTCCTGGGCGGAGCACTGGTTCTCCTCGGCTGCGGGATCGCCGTCTACCAATGCTCCTCGTGCCGGGCAACGTCGAGGTCCGGGGTTCGTTTGCCGTAGACGCTCCCGCGTTCCATGTATCCTCGAGCACCGGTCATCGCAAGGAGTGATGTATCCCCATGCTCGTGTTCAACAATCGTTGCGACGCCCCTCGGAGCGCAGGCCTTAGTCACATGTGGGGGGAGCGCGGCCGCCCCACCCCACTCCCCCCAGCCGAAAACAACGGTGCTCACAAGGTACGATGTGACCATGGCCGGAGCGCACCATGAGACGAATGGTGTCCGCCATGCTCGTGGCCGTGCTCGCGCTCCCGTCTTTGCCATCCATCGCCCGCGCCGGCGACCCGGAGGCGGACGCCCGTTTCGAAGAAGGAAAGCGGCTCCTCAAGGCCGCCAAAGAAGCGAAAACCTCAGGCCGTGACGGCGAGGCCAAGGATCTCGTCCAACAAGGTTGCGCGGCCCTCGAGGACTCGCAGCGCCGTGAAACCGCCGCTATCAAACACCTGTGGCTCGCCATCTGTTACGAAGAGAGCGGCCGGGACGCATCCGCTTGGAAAGCCTACCAGCGCGCGTGGGCCGAGGCCTGGTACCGAGAGGACATCCGCCGAAGCGCCCAACAGAAGATCTCCAGCCTCGAGCCAAAGCTCCCACGTCTCGTCATCGAGGTCGCACCCGAGGCACGCGTGGAAGGACTGCGCATCGCCGTGGATGGTGAGAACATCGACGCGGAAGCCTGGGGACGCCCCATTCCCGTAGACGTTGGCGCTCACCCGATCGTCACCTCGGCGCCTCGGCGCAAAACGAAATCGAGCTCGGTCCTGATTGCAACGGCAGGCCAGACTGTGAAATTCAAGGCTCCCGAGCTTGGACTTGCATGTGGGGACGGCGTCGTTGACAACGGTGAGCAATGCGATGACGGCAACCGCACGAGCGGCGATGGCTGCAGCGCCACGTGCACCATCGAGCCCAGGTGCGGAAACGCCCATCTCGAGGTCGGCGAGCAATGCGACGACGGCAACCGCCAGGACGGGGACGGGTGCAATGCCATGTGCACCCTTGAGCCGCCTCCCATGGATCCGCGTGTCAAGTGGGCCTGGGCCACGGGAGGCGTGGGGGTGGCAGGGCTCGCGGTAGGGACTGTGGGCCTCATCATGGCGAACCAACATTGGAACAACGCAAAAGGGGCGTGCGGAGCCGACGGGTGCACGCCGGACGCTTCCGACAGCGTGACCAAGGCCCGCACGTTTGGGGTGATGGCCGACGTAGGCTTCGTCGTTGGCGTTGCTGGCGTGGGGACCGCGACGTATCTGCTTCTGACGCGTCCCGCAGCGCGCAAGCCGGCCGGTGCACTTCGTGTGACTCCCGCGGTGGGAACGAACGGGGGGAGTCTGCTCCTCCAGGGGTCCTTTTAGGCCGCAGGCTTAGGCATATTGGAGAGAATGATGGATACACAAAGTTCGCACATGCGCATCTTTCGAGCCAGGGTTCGGGAGGTTGCGCTGCGGTTGGTTGCTTTGCTGACGTTGATGGTGTTCGTGGAGCCCGGTTGTACGTCAGGTCTCCTGGGGGTGAGCGATCAGAATACTGCGTTGCGTCCCCCCGTGCTCGATCCCCCGGCCGCGCCAACTGGACGCGCCGTGTCGCTGAAATGGGGGACACTGTCGAATGCGAGCTCCTACGAAGTGCATCGTTCCACGGTGGGGAGCGAGGACACGCCGGGCCAAGTTGCGGCGCCCCCTTGGACCGACGACACGGCGCCTCCAGGCCAGGTCGTATCCTATTGGATCGTGGCGTTGAACACGCGGGGAGACCGAAGTCTACCGTCGAACACGGTGATGGTGAACGTACCCATTGGCGAGCCGACGCTCGACGATCTCGCTGTCAATGCAGCGGAAGGGACGGTGACGCTCACCTGGTCCGTCGTGTCGGGGGCCGTGCGGTACGAGATCTGGCGATCCGATGTCGACGATCCCACTCCACTGACGTCCACCCAGACGCTGGACGCCCAGACCGGCGTCGAGAAACAGACGGCTACTGACTCTGCACCACCTGGCTTTCGCTACGAATACTATGTGCGCGCCATCGCGCCCAACGGCATGTCCGCGGATTCGGAGCACAAGAGGATGGCGGACGAAGTGGATACGCCCATTACGGCTCTCCAGGGGGGGAAACAGTTCACGTGTGCACTTCGCCGTGGGGTAGTTTACTGCTGGGGGTTCAATGGCAATGGTCGTCTCGGGGATGGTACATTGCTAGCTCGGGGGACACCGTCGTCGGTTTCCGGGCTCCCCAAGGCAACCGCACTGGCCGTCGGAAGTCAGCATGCCTGCGCGCTTGCGGAGGACCGTACAGTATGGTGTTGGGGCGGGAGCCTCGGCCCGCGCGTGAGCCGTCTCCGTCTCGGTCGGCCACAGTTTGGCTCCCGCACGATCCTCGGCCAGCCGCAGATTGCCACCTACAAACACCAGCCAGGCTGCCATCTCGCGCGAAAACCCAGGACCTCGGCCCGCATACACCCGACTGAACAGGGGTCTTTGCGACGCCACAGTCTGCGCCAGATCTCCAGTACATAGGGGCCCCCTCTGTTTTGTGGCCCTCGAGATTGGGATCAAAAATCCAGAGCTCCTGGACTCCACATGCTGCGTATTTGGCGGGAGCGTCGACATAGTCTTTGCGGGGGTCCGTGGTGCTCACGATCTCCACGGCAATGCGAGGAGCCACATGGCCCGGAGTCCATGTGAGCACACTTTGCACGTTTTCCCCTTCGGGTGGAGCAGGCTCGAAGAGAGCCACATCGGGATCGACCCCCACCTTTGGATGCGTCGGGTCCCAACGGAATGCGAGGTTGCTAAACCAAACCCATCTTGAAAACCGCAGGTTCCGAGCCGCGGACCTCACCCCCCCAGCCCCCCTCTCCCTCGACATTTTCCTT
>CAITRH010000753.1 GCA_903894755.1 uncultured delta proteobacterium | reverse complement strand
GGCCAGACCTACTACGACTTCCGCGCGGCCCTCATGGTCCGCAACGACCAGGGCCTGACCAAGACCTACAACCGCTTCCACTCCCCCAACGAGTGCGATCCCGACATCTTCAAGCTGCGGGAGCTGCACGCTGCCATGGACCGCGCGGTCCTCGACTGCTACGGCTGGATCGACATTGCAACCGACTGCGACTTCTTGCTCGACTACGAGATCGACGAGGCAACCTGGGGCGACAAGAAGAAGCCGTATCGGTACCGCTGGCCGGACGCTGTCCGCGACGAGGTCCTGGCGCGGCTGCTTGATTTGAACCAGCGGCGCCACCAGGAGGAGCTCGTGGCGGGACTGCATGGCAAGGTGGACAAGGGGATTCCTGTGGTGGCCAAGAAGCCAAGGGGGCCGCGCAAGGCTCGGGCAGCAAAAGGGGAGGCGTCGCAGGGGACGCTGTCGTTGTCTGGTCGCGATGAGGAGGACACGTGACGACGACGGTCCACCGAGGCACGGCGTATGGACGGTGATCGAAAGCTACGAGGACGACACCCCGTTCCCAAGTCACGTGCTCAACGAGCGTTCGGAACTCGTAGCGAACCCCGCGCAGATCCCGGAGGGGGATCTCACCCGTCCTCCGCAAGGCGCCTACGAGAAGCGGGACACGCTCGCGTGAGGTCTTTGCTCGACACGAACACCTGCATTATTTAGCGTTCCTGTCGGACTTGCTCGAGCTTCTGGTCGAGAGCTTCGCCTCGGTCGTAGCCTCGCTCACGGATTTGCGCAAGCCGGGCGCGGACGCGATGCAAGTCGATCTCGGGGTTTGCCAGCAGGATGTTTCGTGCGTCGAGGCGGTCCTGCAGGCGTCTGTCGCCCATGGCGAGCACCTTGAGCGCGAGGAGTTCCTCCGCAGCGGCTACGGGGACCTCTCCAATCCCCTCGATGAAGACCCCAGTTGCGTGGGCGACGACCTCGTCTTCGATACCCGAACTGGCTGTCAGGAGATCGGTGAGGATCCCGGTGGGCGAACGCAGGCGAACGGTCGCGATACGTCCCCGCGTTACGTGCTCGACGAGCGTTCGGACTTCGTAGCGAACCCCGCGCAGCTCCCGCACCAGGCGCTCCACCGCCTCGTCCGTTGGAACCACGATGGCGACATCGACACCCCGCGTGAACCGGACCTCCCCGCGGATGGAGGCCGCGATTCCACCGACGACGGCAAACGGGACCCTTCGTCCAGCGAGCTGCTCCGCGAGGGCGCGGAGCGCGATTTCAACGCTCATCTTCCTCGAGCCAGGCCTGCAATAGACGTTCGATCGCGGCCTCGCTCGCGCCCGGGTTGCGCGCCCGAAGCTGCGCACGTTTCAGGGCAAAACCGGTACGACTCATAGCGAAGGTCTGTTTCGCCTTCTCGGCGGGGGCTGCCCGCAGTGCGTCTTGGAGTTCGTCCGTCCCAGCCTCGAGCATCGGTCCGAGAACGATAGCCGCGGCTCTCGAAAGAGTCGACCTCGCGAGCGGGAATGGGGTCTTCAAAACGGTCTTGGTTTAAACCAAACCCATCTTGAAAACCGCAAATTTCTCTCGTCGACACGGCACCGCGACACACGCGAGCCTGTGTTACCCACCCGTTACCCACCCTGGGCTGATTTGACTCGCCCCTTCGGGGCTGCCAATCAACGCACGGTGTCCGTTCCATCGAAGGGAAAAACTGGGGGTTCTCACGCTGTAACGGCGCACCAGATGAGGACTACACGCGTTGGTAACCCTGGCTCGCGTGTGTCGCGGTTCGGACCGTGGGTCGGATCTGCGGTTTTCAAGATGGGTTTGGTTTAGCGTGAAAAGTATACCGGCCTCACACCGATCTCATGGATGCATAGATGTCGACAAACCTCGAAGGACTGGGCCTATCCCTTTTGAACCGCCTTGCAGGGGCCGAGTGGCCCGATCGATGGGGGCTTCGCAAGTCCCTCGAGCAGGCGGTCTATCGCGGAAGTAAAAGCTCGTATGCTCTTGTCTCGAAGCTTGCACGAGAGCTCGCCCAAAAACGAGCACCATCGCAACTGCACGGCGCGCCTCGTCCCAACGACCTCTTCGACCTCGGCATCTCCGAGGAGCAACAGATGGTGCGCGACACGCTTCGACGCTTTGCCACCGAGGTTCTTCGACCTGCGGCGCTCGACGCCGATGAAACAGGCGTCGTTGCCGCAACCGTACGCACCAAGGCCCTCAGTCTAGGACTGCTGCAGCAAGCGCTCCCAGAAGAAGGCGCGGAGCGGTCGATGGTAACGCACATGCTGGTTGCAGAGGAGCTCGCGCGCGGCGACATGGGCTTGGCAGTGGCGCTCCTCGCGTCGGTCAGCGCGGTCAACGCTCTGGTGCGGTGGGCAACGCCGGCGCAAAAGGCTGCGCGACTTCCTGCCTTTGCTGGGGACTCCCCTCCCCTTGCCACCGTTGCCGTGAACGAACCCACGGTGCTTTTCGATCCCAAACGTCTTGCCACCCGAGCCCAGCGCAAAGGAGCCCACTGGCTGCTTACCGGTTCCAAGGCGCTCGTGCCTCTTGCCTCCCATGCGGAGCTTCTCCTCGTTGCTGCGCAGACCGCCGGGGAGCCAGGAGTTTTCCTTGTCGACAGACAGTCCGCAGGAATCGAGCTCGTGCCCGAGGGGAGCATGGGAGTTCGGGCGGCGGGCCTCGGTTCGCTGCGACTTGACCGGGCTCCTGCGGAAAGACTGGGGGATGAAACCTTCGACTACCCGCAGTTTGTCGACCTGGGGATCCTTGCGTGGTGCGCGCTTGCGGTTGGAACCAGCCAAGCGGTCCTTGAACACGTGATTCCCTACTGCAACGACCGCGTGGCCTTTGGGGAACCGATCAGTCATCGGCAGGCCGTGGCGTTTACCATTGCGGACATGGCCATCGAGCTAGACGCCATGCGCTTGCTGACGTCCCGTGCCGTTTGCCGCGCCGACCGAGGGCTGTCGTTTCAACGCGAAACCTACCTGACGCGCCTCTTCGTGGCAGAGAAAGCGATGCAGATCGGCACCGACGGTGTGCAACTTCTTGGCGGACACGGCTACACAAAAGAGGAACCGGTGGAGCGCTGGTTCCGCGACCTGCGCGCTGCTGGGATCGCCTACGGTCTGCACCTGTGAGTCTAGGCTAAACCAAAGTAACATGACAGCGAGATGACCATGAACCTCGAGATTCCGAAGAAGTTCACCATGCTGGTGAGGCAGGCCGAACAGGTTGCTGCCAATGTCTTTTTGCCCATATCACGCAAGTACGACAAAGCCGAGCACACCTATCCCAAGGAGCTTGACCTCTTTGCGGCGCTGCTCGACGGGATGAACGACGCCATGCCCGAAGCCTCGGGAGCGGCAACGGCAGGCAAGCGCTCCGCTCCAACCGATGGGGAAGTCCGCAACGGTTCAAACATGTCTACGGTACTCGGCACCATCGAGCTCTGCTCTGGTGATGTGGGACTGCTCCTGACGCTTCCAAGGCAAGGACTTGGCAATGCCGCCATCGCTGCGGTGGCCAACGACGAGCAACTTGCACGTTTCCGCGGCAAGTGGGCAGCCATGGCCATTACGGAACCCAGCTGCGGCTCCGACTCTGCGGCCATCCGCACCACTGCAGTACGCGATGGGGACCATTACATTCTCAATGGCGAGAAGAGCTACGTCACCACGGGCGAGCGCGCCGCTCTCGTTGTGGTGTGGGCAACGCTCGATCGGTCGCTGGGACGGGCCGCGATCAAGTCATTTGTCGTGGAAAAGGGGACTCCTGGCATGGCCGTGACGCGGCTCGAAAAGAAACTGGGAATCAAGGCCTCGGACACTGCAACGCTCACGTTCACCGATTGCCGAGTTCCAGCGGCAAACCTTCTAGGCCATGCGGAAGTCGAAACCAGCAAAGGGTTTGCGGGGGTGATGCAGACCTTCGACAACACACGACCGCTCGTTGCAGCCATGGCGGTTGGATGCGCCAAGGCGGCACTTACTCGGACCCGTGAGCTGCTGGAAAACAAGAAGCCGTTCCAGTATGCAACCCCGCCCTCGAATGTGCCTTCCTACGAAGCCGACTTCTATCGCATGGAGGCCGAGTGGGAAGCTGCGCGTTTGCTGACACTGCGTGCGGCGTGGATGGCGGACAACAAGAAACCCAACTCTCTCGAAGCCTCGATGGCCAAGGCGAAGGCAGGACGGGTTTGCAGCGCGATCACCCTTCGTTGCGTGGAGCTTTGTTCTGCAGTGGGGTACACCGAAGGGGAGCTGCTCGAGAAGTGGGCTCGGGACGCGAAGATTCTGGATATCTTCGAGGGGACTCAGCAGATTCAACAGCTCATTATCGCCCGTCGTCTTCTTGGAAAGAGCTCCGCCGAGCTGAAATGAAGAATGTCGCACCACGAGCCCCCAAGGACCTGATACCGTCACAGCGGGTGCAAGCAAATGGCCATTGCAACGGGTACGGTGATCGACAATCGCTATGAGCTTTTAGGGCTCGTTGGCGAAGGCGGGTTCGGAAGCGTCTACCGGATCCGCGATCGCGAGAACCAAAAGCTCGGCGCGCTCAAACTGATGTCGCCATTGCCCGGCAAGGACCACGACCTCCGTGCCCGCTTTCTGCGCGAGGCCGCCATCGAGACCGCTCTGCGCCATCCCAACATCGTCGAGGTCTGGCGGGCTGGAATCGACGTGACCCTCGATCTGCCATACTACGTCATGGAGCTTTTGGAAGGCGTCGACCTGCGCGAGCACGTCACCCGCCGTGGCCCGCTGTCGCTGAGTGAGCTGCTGGACCTCTTTGAAGCCGTCACCAGTGCCATGCAGGTTGCACATGCCCAGGGGATTGTCCATCGCGACCTAAAACCAGCCAACCTATTCCTTGCAAAAGGCCCCGAAGGCGTCGACGTCGTCAAGGTGCTCGACTTTGGGGTTGCAAAGTTGGTCACTGCGCAGGGGACCAAGAACTCGGTGGTGATCGGCACCCCCAGCTTCATGGCGCCCGAGCAGTATGGAGTAGGAGACATTGGCCCTACAACGGACGTGTGGGCGATGGGATTGATCGCGTTCTTTGCGCTGACCGGACACGAGTACTGGATCCATGCCAACGGGGGGGTGTTTCTTCCATTGCAGCTATCGGCGGAGATATTGAACGGAGCCCAACGCGAGCCGGCTTCCGTTCGAGCCGCCAGGTTTGGATGCCGAAGCTGGCAGGCGCATGCAACGTTTGACGACTGGTTCGCACGTTGCACGGCGCTCGACGCTCAGGAGCGCTTCGCGGATGCCACCAGTGCACTCGCGTCTCTCAAGGACATCGTCGCGCGCTCCAGCCCAGCGCGTGTCCCCTCCGTCGTGCCACCGTTTTCTACCAAAGTGTGGAGCGCCGACGCGCTGGACGTGACCACACTGGAACCTTCCGCTCCTCTCGAGGTGCGTATTCCCACCATGGGAGTCGCGTCCCGACCCATTTGCTTTCAAGTCACCATTGCGTCGGAAGGGCATGAAGCTCGAATTCCGAGGCGATGCCCTGTCACGGGCGCCTCGGAGGGCATCGATGCCATGCCTGTGGATCACTGGACCATTTCTTTGTTTGGGGTGCGACGTAGGCGTCACATGATGTGGTTTTCTGCTGACGGCTATGCGCAGCATTTGGAGGCCATAGGCTCGATCCGAAGGTTTATTTATGACGTGTATGCGCTACTTCTGTGTGTTCCAGTCGTTGGTGGGGTCTTTCGGTTCTTTTGGACCGTTGGCTTTGCGTGGTGGATGCTGTTGCTGGTGAGGATCCTCAAGGGACCACCAGGTCTTGTTCGCTGGAGCCCACCGAGGAATATGCTGGCAGGACCACAGACCACCATTGATGTGGTACACAGGTCCTGGGTCGAGGAGTTTGCTTCTGAGAACGAGCTCCTTCGACCGGAGCTCAAGGAACAGGGGCGAAGTTAGCGTTCGAAGGTGGCGGGAACCTCTTGATCGCCTGCAGCACCGATAGACGTGCTGCGGGTCTGTTCCGAAGTGCTGCGGGTCTGTTCCGAAGTGCTGCGGGTCTGTCCCGAAGTGCTGCGGGTCTGTCCCGAAGTGCTGCGGGTGGTGTGGCGGAAGGCCATCGCTGAACCCTTTTAGATGTGGGCCTGAAGAGCAGCCCATGGCAGCAGATCGACGACACTGGGACGCCGTTCGATGGTGAGATGTGGCATGGAAAAAGATCGCAGAAGCGACGTCGCGCGGGCCAACGTCTATTTTGGCCTAGTCGTTTCCATCTTGACCCGCTTGGCCTGGATCGGTTGCCACACGGAATAGGGAACCAGCGCAGTGTCCTCGAACATGAGATGTGCCCCCGGAGCGTTGCCCCGCACCAACCTCGATGACGTCGCCGTGGAGCCAGTCGCCGGATTGCCTGCGAGATCCAAGGTCCCCCCAAGCAGCGCTCGCACCGAGCCGCGCACAAACATCCGCGTGGAACACCCTAGACGTTCGAGTATCGCCCCCGCCTCGGCCCCCTCCGCTAGGTCCACGGGCGCCACCCAATGCAACATGCCGGTTTCGTCGTGAATCCCCACCCCTACTTTCGCGCCCCCAGCCGCTCGGTCCCCGGAAACCAGTGCAGCCTCGTCGCTCGACGGCGGCTCCTTCGCAATCACAAACCCTCCAGCATGCAGGTAAAGCCCAAGCTCCCCGCGCCGTCCCTCAGCCCCCACGAACGAAAGTACCGTCGGTGCTTCCGGTGTGGTGCCGTCCGCAGCCGCAGCCGCAGGCGTCGCCGTCCCCATGCGGAGTGTCCGCGGATCGACACGTAGCACTCTCCACAGCGGCTTGCCGGGCTCTGCACGCAGCGTCGTCAAGGCTATTGCATAAGGGAACCCGTGCTGTGGAAGCCCCTTGACGCGCCACTCCCCCTCGGCGGCGTCCTTGGAGGACCCAGGCACCACAATGTTGGCTCCAGGAAGGGTCGTGCGACGCGTTAGATAGAAAAAGTCGCGTCCCTCTCGATGGATGTACCTCGGGAAATTCATGTGCCCCATCCCCTTGATCATGCGCCGTCCGCGGAAGCTCCAGCCGGGCATCTGGCTCACGGTCCCTTCCGCCTCCCAGTCCGTTTGAAGGGGACGACCCAATGGACGGGTCTCGGACGTGGGCATCACGTTGTAAAACTCGAAACCCGCGTGTCCTGGGTTCATGTCGAGATGAATTCCATAGGAGCAGCCTGCCGCAAGGAGCGCCCCGCCAAGGTCATCGGCCGAGAGCGACATGCTCCAAATGTAGGCAACAAAGTTCTCTTTGGTGAGGCAGACCGCGCTGCGGGCCGTGTGGATCGTGTCGGCCCATCCTGGAGGCGTGCCGCCCCACCAGGTCCTTCCCCAAGGATTGAACCGGTCGAACTCGACAAGCGCGGTCAGGTTCTGACGGTACCCAAGGACCTCGTCGGGGATCGCCGACGAGTTGGGCCAGGTGCCAAACGCCGTGGAACCGTCCCGCATCTCCATCACAGTGGCCCCGTAAGGCTTCGGAGGGAGGTACATGATGCGGTTGGCTTGCATCCCGTATTCGCCGTGCTGGGCCTGGAACCCCCCGTTGAAGGCCGCAACGACATGGCGCATCACCTCGGGTGTGCGCGGAATCACCCCTGGCCCGCGTTCTCCCGTCGCGCTCACCGGCTCTACTGTCCCCGACTCCATGTGAAGCGCTATCTGACGGGGATCCCACAAGGTCACGTAGACGCGAAGGTCAGCTCGGCGTACATTGGGACGAATAAACGATGTCACGAACGCTGCAGGAGACCCTGGGCTCTGGGTGATGAAGGGATCCCTGTCGAGGGCAATCCATGAGCCTTCGCCTGGTAGATTCGGGGAAATGACTGGTTTCATCGGCGCCGGTGGCCAGCCGATCTCAGGGTCCGTAAAGGTCGGCACCTCGGTGGAACCTCCAAGGTCGCCAAGCTCGTTTTTGATGTCCACCGAGGTAGTCCCCTGGGCAAAGTTTGCGTTCGCCACATCGAGCCCGGTGAACACAATGGCCTTGAGCCACTGCATCCGCTCGTCGCCAAACCAAGGAAGCCCTCGGACCCGATCGACGCTCCATGTGATCAGATTGCCCGGGCTCGCGCGCTCGTCTCTCGTTGGACGAACAAAGTCGGCCCCCTCGAGGGCTTCGGCACGCAATGGGTCGAGCACGATGACGTTGCCATCGGCGACCACCCGCAAGAAACCATCGGCCTGCCACTCGAGTTGAGCGCTCTTGACCGCTGGCTGCAGGCCGAAGGTGTTGTGGATAATCCCTCGGGTCTGACCGGTCTGCTGCAGGTTCGCGATGGCGATCTGCGTGCGCTGAAGCGCCGTGAAGTCCGAGTACTCGGCCGGGTCCCGTCCCGCCAAACCAAGGACATGCACCCCCGTAACGAGACCATCGACGGCTGTCGTGAAGGCTACAAGTGGAGCGGCTTGTCCATCTGGTCCAGTACGGACCACGGGACGGGACTCGTCCACGGCGCTCGTAGCTGAAAGGTTCCAGAGTCCTCCCGCCTCGAGGACCGCCCCCTCGGGAGACAACCGGGCTTCGACCAGGAAGATGTCGTTAGGCTCGCCGGAAACGCGTGCGCGGACGAGAGCCCTTGCTCCCCCGGTGAGGGCGCCGCGGATTCCGTCGGGACCATGGATCCAAACGACGTCGTCGCTGGCACAACCAAGGCCACGGGGGGCGAGAAGGGCCACCAGGGCGCCGGCTGAATTTGCTGCGCGCACATCGACGCCTCCTCGAGCTGCGGCTGCGACGCTGGCGACCACGAGCGCGAAGGGGATAGGACGCCAAAAGGCACGTCGGAAAGCGCGGAAATGGCCTGGGGGCGAAAGAGGGTCGGACATGATGGGGTTACGCTCACGGAGAGGGGCGCCGCTTTAGCGCGGGCAGGATGGTAGGCGAGAGACGCTACAAAAGTCTCTCTTCTCTCCTTCGCTCACTCGGGCGGGAGAGGGAGCGGTGAGGTTTAGGGTCGGGCCCAGGTGATCTGGCGGTTGTGGCCTTGAGACTTCTCCCGAACCCCGTCGACCGCTTGCTGAGCAGCGTCGCGGAGCTCCTCGTCGAGGGCCGACTGGGGGGCCGGAATGTCTGGCGTTAGAAGGATATCTGCTTTGAGGACCGTCGTGTTGGCGTCGACCTCACGAAGGGTCCATGAGGTTCGAGCGTCTTTGATATTGCCACGCACAAAGGTCCCTTCGATGATTTCCGTTCCTGCTCCGGCCGCGCGGGGCGGTGCGAAACGGGTCACATGCCAAAGCTTGAGGAGACCGTGCAACACACTGAACTGCATGTAAACTTCGGTATTTCCCGCATCACGTTTGAGGACTCGAGCCACCTTGAAACGGGACGAAGCGAAGGACGGGTAACGCTCGAAGTCGAGCACCACCTGACGCACGGTGGCGAGAGGCGCCCCGATCACCGCCTCGGCATGCCCGAAAGGTTTCGACTGTCCTGGCGGGGTCCAGTTCCATTTGAGCGTGCGCCCCGCCGCCGATAGCCGCACGGCATCAGCCTCCGCCTCGGGCGACGCCGAGGCATTCGACGGCACCGTGGTTGCCGCAAGGGCGAACGCGGCGGCGGAAACGAACACTCGAAACGAACGGTACATCGTCATGGGGAGCTCCCTCGGATCACTGCGGGTTGCAACGCTACTGGTTTGCAATCGTCGTACCGGCGTCGTCACGACGTGCCAAGAAGTAGGAGGCGAGCTTAGCCGAAACCCTGTCATGGGGCCAATCAGAAGGCTCGAGGAGCCTTTCTTGCGGCAGTTTAAACCGCGTTTAGTACCCCCTGAAGCGGACCCTCCCCTTGGTGCTCCACCAGGTCCGGTAACGCTGCTGGAGCGCCTCACGGTCGCGCGGGAGTCCCAAGTCTGCCGAAAAAGACTGCTGCGTCAGCACCTGGAGCTCCGCATGGGCGGCGTGTTGGAGGTCCGACAGGTCGTGTCCGAGTGCGTCGATGAGCCACTCGATCCTGTGCCTCGGGGCGTTGGCCGCCCACCAGGCCGACCATCGCGACGCTTCTTCTCCGAAGTCTTGGCCTGTCAGTTTGATCAGGGCCCGACGCGATGCTGCCACAACCTCTCGATTTCGATCCCGAAGAAGCGCCACTAGAACAGGCACCGCCGTCGCTTCCCGAAGCTCACACAGGACTTCCACGACCGTCACGCGGTCGGCCACGTCCCGTGCAGACTCGCCTTCCGCAAACGCCAGCTTTGAAAGGGCGGCCACCACATTAGGAGCCAGGGTCCGCACCATGTTCGTAAGCGCCACGCGCGCCCCCCGACCGACCCGTACCTCTTCGTCAAACAGCCGCTCGAGCACCGGGCCGATGGCCTCCGCGTAGGAGAGCTCCCCTAGCAGCTGCGTTGCCCAAAGCCGCGCTTCCGAATCCCCGTTCCTGGCTTTGATCACAAGAAACGGAAGCGCAATCCGACGCTGCCGGGCCACGAGACGAAGCACCGGGCCACATTCGCTCGGCCGACGCCCCGAGGGGACTTCCTGCGGCTCCACATTCCCGGGAAAACGCTCCATGATCGCCGGCATAGCCCGCTCCCCCAAGCGCAAAAGCGCGGTCTCCGCCGCAGTATCCCCGGCAAGAACTCGCTTCACGAGCGCACGACATTCCGCATGCGCATCCGCCACGGGAGGTTCCGCAACAGGGAACGACCGCGGCACTCGATGTGGCGGGATCACCAGGGGCTCGAATGGACCACCTGGACGGCTTGCAGGCTCCTCTCGAGGAATGGGAGGGCCACTTGGACGCCGCACCTGCGTCACCATCGGCGGAGGCGGCGGAAACGGCGTGCGGGGCGTGCGCACCCCGTACCCCGTGTCTTCGAGCTCCCCCTCGGTCATCTCCACTTCGGCGATCTCGATCTCTGTCGTCTCTTCGACCACCGGCTCGCTCGGCAGCCCCTCGGGTTTCGCAACAACACGCTCCGACTCCACCCGCGCGGGGCGCACCGTGGCCCCCGCCAACTTGCGCTTCACGATGAGACGCTCGAGCGCCTGCCCTACGATCGCCGCTAGAGACGACACCGCTCCCGCACTGCGCGCGTCGATCCCCGCTTGCCCGCAGTCTGCCCACACAAACGCAACCGCCCGAGCACGTACCAGCACGGGAACCACGAAGACCCGCGCCGCCGCCGAGCGACCAAGACGACTCACCAGCTCGGTGTCATCGGCCGCCACGGACGTCACCGGTCCGCCTAGCTCCCGAGCCTTCCCAAAAAGCCCAGGGGAGTCGACACGCGCACGGAGCTCACAGACCTGCTCGTGACTCGCGCCAATCCCAAAGGCGTCCCGCCCCTCAGCAACGTCGCCATGCACGATGAATAGCGCCGTGTAGTCGAAAAACTGACGGGCAAAGTCGAAGAGCAAATCGAGCAACGTGTCGCGATCGTCGGCCCGATCCGCCTCGCTCGACGCAACCTCGAGAGGCAATGGCCCTCGACGTCTACGTCCCTTCGGTGTCGACATGAGTTCTTCCGTGTTAGGCACCCGCGCGGCCGGGATTGGAGCGACCTCAACGTCAAGTTTGAGCGCGGGCGCCGAACTGGCCACGACCTGTCCTCCTAAACGCGCCAGGAGACGTCCTAGACGACGGTCGAGAGGCAAACCGTACGCGCGGTGAAGCGCCTGAAAAATCCTCGCGGTGGGCGCCAAACGTTGCACCAGCATCGCCCCGCAGGCCCGACGAAGCTCGACTTCAACGTCCGCAGACAGCGGCTCGGCCACGGCCACCACCAAACGATCGCCCTGCAAACCAAGCGGCACCAGGGGCACCCGCTCCGCAAGCTCCCTCGGGACCCGACGAAGCACCCGCTCCTCGGCAATAACAAGCTCCCCAGGCCCCGCAACCTCGAGCCTCGCCGCCTCGCCCGCAAGACGTGTCACCAGCCCTTCATCCACAGGAACCACTTCGAGGAGGCTCGTGGCCAAGTCTCCACCGTAGATCGCCTGCCGGGCCAGTGCCTCTTCGACCTGGCGGATCGTAGCGACTTCGCGTTGTACGATGAGGGAACTGAGCGACATACGAACCTGCTCTCCCCGAAGCCTTCCTCGGCCCCGGGGTCGTTCGCGAAGCATCGTCCTAGCCCAATGCCATTGTCAAGCGAACACCTCCTCGAAGACACGCTTGATCGCATTCGTGAGCTGGACGCGGTTTAGGAGCCACGCTGCACACCTTTCAAGCGCAGACCTCAGGGATGAAACTCCGCTTCACGCGCGTCCGAGATCCCCTTCGCCGATGCGACCGAGGCACTTCGGGCGACCGAGAGCGACGTATTCCAATCGGCGGAGGCACTTCAGGCGACCGAGAGTGACGCATACCAATCGGCGGAGGCACTTCGGGCGACCGAGAGCGATATGGACCCACCTGCGTCATCGCCATCTGCTATCCTGGCGACGTGCGCCGGACACTCGATCCCACCCTTGACATCGTCTTCAAGTTGCTCTTTGCGGACTCGAAGAACCGCGACCTTCTGATCGCCCTGCTCACCGCAGTGCTCCGTCCCAAGTCGCCGATCCGCTCGGTGACCGTGCTCAACCCGGAGGTCTCGAAGGAGGCGGCGACGGACAAGACCATCGTGCTAGATATCCTGGTGCTCTGCGAGGACGGCAGCCAAGCGGACGTCGAGATGCAGGCGGATCGCCGTCCTGCCTGGCGGTCCCGCTGCATGTTTTACT
>CAITRH010000752.1 GCA_903894755.1 uncultured delta proteobacterium | reverse complement strand
CCCCCTCGCTCGAAGACGATCGTCCTTGCCCGCATGGGCAAGGAGGATGTCGAGGGAGAGGGGGTTGGGGGTGAGGTCCGCGCGAAATTGGGGCGCGGAAGCGGTGGATCGGACCTGCGGTTCTCAAGATGGGTTTGGTTTAGCACGGGCATGAGCAGGCACCGCAGGCCGAAACGGAGGTTGGCGGGAACGGCGGGTTTCGAGATGGGCGTGGTTTACATCGCGCCAAAGAGCACCACGGGGAACGAAGCCAACGGGGGCGATGTTCACCCCAACGGCTCCACGATACGGCGTGCTACGGTCGCTCCAGAAAGATCGTGAGTACCCTCTCGCGCGTCTTGACGGCTCAAGAAAGGAGATGGTGCCTTCCGGCCGGAGGTGTGGATCGGTAGATGAGGAGGCGAGGTGGCGAGCGCGCGTAGCGATGCAACGGATGAAGCCCTGATGATCCGCTTTCAGCGTGGAGATCGAGGGGCCTTCGCGTCGCTTGTCCGCAAGCACCAGGGGAGCCTCTTCAACTTCGCTCTTCGTCAGCTCCGAAGCGCCGGTTCAGGCCCCGCAGAAGACGTGGTCCAAGAAGTTTTCATTCGGGTCGTGCAGAACGCGTCCGACTTCAATCACGAGGCGCGCTTCACGACCTGGGTCTACACCATCGCGCGCAACCTCTGCATCGATCTCCTTCGCAAGCAGGCGCTTCGCAACCACCCGTCGCTCGACGACGCTCGAGGCGACGGTGCCACACTTGGAGAGCAAACCGCCGACCCTCAAGCCAGTGTCGAGCGGGGCGCATCGACCGCCGAAATCCGAGAGCGCCTCATGAAGGCCCTCGCGGAGCTTCCTGACGAGCAGCGGGAGGTGTTCTTGCTCCGCGAGGTTTCGAGCCTCCCCTTCAAAGAGATCGCCGACATCACGGGGGCCCCGGAGAACACGGTGAAAAGCAGGATGCGCTACGCCCTCGAGCGTCTTCAGGTGATGCTGCGCGACTACGAAGAATACGCCAGGGCGCTTCGATAACCACGGAATGACCACCATGGATTGCGAGAAGTTCGACACGGTGATCCTCGACGAACTCTATGACGAGCTTGACGAGCCGACGAGCGCGGACGCAAAAAGCCACGCGGGAGCCTGCACCCGGTGCGCCTTGCTTCTCGGGGGCTTGCGAGCCACCCGTCGCGTGGCCGTCCTGCCGTTGGTCGAGGCTCCTCCCGAGCTCGAAGAACGGATCCTGACCGCCGCGCGACAGCTGCGACCGATGGTGCCGCTCGGACGACGGGTCGCCAGAGGCGTGTCGTGGGCGGGAAGCTGGGCGATGCGTCCTCAGACCGCGATGGCTGCTCTGTTTCTTCTCATGATCGGGTCGAGCCTCCTGCTGCTTCGAAACCGCGCCATGCGTCCCTCCCCGACCGCGTCGATGAAGGTCACCGAGCAGGGGGCTCCCGCATCCGTGGCCGCGGCGCCTTCCGCTGACAGCCTTTACGCTCGAGATCGAGCCCGTCCCGAGGACCCAAGCCCACCGAGTGCGTTGCCGCGTGGTGCGGGTGCGGGGGCGGCCAGCGCCGCAGGCCCCGAGTTTGCGGCCGCCATGAGCGCTTACCAGGCGGGACGGTTCGACGAGGCAACGCGGGCGTTCGACCGGTTAGCGTCCAGTGATGTGCATGCGGCCTTCTGGGCTGCGCGAAGCTTGTCCAAGGGGACCGGCGGGTGCGCTGCTGCGCTTCCACGTTTCGATGCCGTTGCCATCCGCGCCGCCGGGACCTCCATCGGCTGGGACGCGAGCTACGAAGCAGGTGTGTGCCATCGACTGGTCGGCAACTTCGACGCTGCAAGAGGCCGACAGACACGTCTCCTTGAAGTCCCGACGCACGCCGAACGGGCGCAAGCCGAGCTCGAAGCGATGGCCCCCGCGGTGGCCTCGAAGGGCGCGGGCCGTCCAGCAAAAAAACCGACTGCGCCTGCCGGTCCCACGACCGCTGGCACCGTCAAACCATGAAACCTCCACCGCACCGCGGGCCCAGTCTGTAGTAAGCCACCGTGTCTGATGGCTTCCGAGACGCTCGCCCAGCTCATTCAAACACGTCGTGTGCTCATTACCGTTGGCGCCGGTGGCGTCGGCAAAACCACCACCGCTGCAGCGCTCGGTGTCGCTGCCGCCGCCCGGGGACGCAATGTTCTGGTGTTGACCATCGACCCCGCAAAACGTCTCGCCGACAGCCTGGGCATCGAGCGGATGTCGAGCGAGGCGGTCGATGTCGACCCAGAGCGTTTCCGTGCAGCGGGGATCGCCATGCCTGGACGGCTCACCGCGATGATGCTCGACACCAAGCGGACCTTCGATGACCTGGTGGTCAAGTACTCGTCGAGTCCCGCCAAGGCACAGCAGCTCCTCAACAACAAGCTTTACAAATACGTTTCGACCTCCCTCGCCGGCACCCAAGAGTACATGGCCATGGAGAAGCTGGTCGCGGTCAAAGCCGACGGTCGTTACGACCTCATCATGTTGGACACCCCACCTACGGCCAACGCGCTCGACTTTCTCGACGCTCCCGATCGTCTCGTGGAAGCCATCGACTCGGCGGCGATGCGATGGTTCGTCGAGGCGTTCCAGTCGACAGGCAAGGTGTCGTTCAACCTGATCGCGCGTTCGGCGGCCACGGTCCTGCGGACCCTCGGGACCATCACGGGCGGTGGGTTTCTCGAAGACATGGCGGAGTTCATTTCCGAGCTCAACGATCTGTTCGGTGGTTTCAAGCAGCGCGCCCGAGCGGTGCAAGCGGCCCTGCGCTCCCCCGAGGTCGCGTTCGTCCTGGTCACTTCGCCGTCGCCTATGAGCATTCAGGAGGTCCTCTTCTTCTCCGAGAGGCTTGCCGAGCATGGAATGCCGCGAGGGGCATTCGTCGTGAACCGTTTCCGCATGCCGCCACCTCGCGCGGGCGAGCAAATCAGCGTCGAGGATGCCGCGGAGGCCGTACGGGCCCACGGCCTGCAGCTCGACGACGACGTTGCGGAGCGTCTCACCCAGGCGCACGCGGACGCGCAGAAGCTGGCGCTTCTCGACGCGTTCCACGTGCGGAGCCTTCAGGAGCGGGTAGGACGGGACGTTCCGGTGATTCGAGTCCCCGAGCTTGCGTCCGATGTGCACGACATCGCGCTCCTCTATCGGCTGTCGGAGCGGCTCGTGGCGGGGGGGGTCTGAGCGGGGG
>CAITRH010000751.1 GCA_903894755.1 uncultured delta proteobacterium | reverse complement strand
GGGTCGGTCCCATAGTAGAGAAGGGAACAACTGGGGTTCACTCGCTGATGAGGGCGACGTGAGTTGATTGGCAGCTCCGAAGGGGCGAATCAGAACAGCCCAGGGTAACCCTGGGTCGCGGATGGCGCGATTCCCGCCGTGGGAATGACATCGTTGCCCTCAAACGGACCCATTCCCGCTCCCAGAACGCAATCGAACGGCCCGCCATCGTCGTTTGTGCGTTGCGGTCAGTGCACGCAGCCTCGCCGCTCGATGTGGTACCGTCAAAAACAATGCTGAAGGTTGAGTGCGAGTCGTGCCGAGCGCCCTACCAGATCGATGAGCGGCGTGTTCCTCCTACCGGGCTCAAGATGCGGTGCCCGAAGTGTGGACATTCGTTCCTCGTGAAGGCCGCAGGAGCCCCCGCGGCCCCCCAAGCTCCGCAGGTAGGGGGACCGAGAGGTCAGAAAACTATCGTGGGGACCGCTCCCAGGCTGGACCCGAAACCGCCACCCCCCCCCGTGTCGAGCTTGCCCTCGGACTTCCCTGCTGCGCTTGGTCCGATCCCGTCCCGAACCCCCAATTTGAATCTTCCCTCGGATTTCCCCGCCGCCCTTGGAGGCTTCGATGACATCGATCTTCCGACGGTCGCTCCCCAGTCCGACCTGCCAGCACTAGCCCCCTCGCGTTCGGCTCGAGCCGATCTCGACCTTCCCGCCGCAAAATCCCCCCCTGCGACGTCGCTCGCGCCTCTCGAGCTCGACGACGGCCTAGATTTGCCTTCCCCCCGTGGCCAGACCGCTCCGAGCTCGTTCGACACAGACCTGCCCGTCGTTGCGGCCGATCTGCCCGCTCTAAAGCGCGGTCCCGCCCCCAAACGAGAGCCGCCCAAAGTCGACCTTCCTGCCGCCAAACGAGAGCCGCCCAAGCCAAATGTCCCGGCGTTTTCCGATCTCGAACTGGACCTCCCAACTGTGGGGGGGGCCCTCGACGATCTGCCGCTCGTGGCGTCCGACCTTCCGATGGTCGCCTCCGACCTTCCAACGGTGGGGGTGCCGGCAGAGCCTTCGATTCGTCCAGCGCGTCCCAAGGCCCGGGCGTTTGGCGAAATCGACCTTCCCGTGATCTCCGATGCGCTTCCGGCGGCCGTGCCGAGCGACTCGCATCTCCCCGCGGTCCTCGGATACGAGCTTCCATCTGTGCTTTCCACGGGGCAGCAGCTTCCGACGACAGTCCCCACACTTCATCAGCTTCCCCAGCTGGTTGGGACCGGGCCGCAGCTTCCGACGCCCGTCCCCACGTTCCAGCAGCTTCCTCGGGTCGTCCAATCGGGACAGACCGTGGCGACGTCATCGGCCGCAGCGAAATCGAAAGAGTTCGATCCGTTCGGGGATTTTGGTGAGCTCGACTTGCCTCGCGAGCTCCCCTCCGACTTCTCACCGTCCGCATCGTTGCCGCCGGTCACACCGAACCTTGATTTCATGTCGCCCATGCCCGAGGGGCTAGGAGAGCTCGACTTCGGCTCCGTCCCCGAAGCGTCTCGCATGACCCCATCGAGCGGGAAGTTGAGCGTTCCACCGCGCTCCTTGGGCTCGCCGCTTGCGGACGGGGGGCTTTCGTTTGGTGAGCTCGATCTAGGCCCCGCGTCGTCCGTGGCGCGTCCCCTCGACGCGATGGACCATGGGACCGAAGTGCCGCTTCCGATGTCATCGGCGGGCGAGGGACATGGAAGCGCGTTTGGCGGCATGGAGGCCACTATTCCGGGGGGGGCCGGCGTACGGATTCGCGAGTATGCCCCGCGGCATGCGCCTCTCAGCGGAGGAAAAAAGATGGCCGTGGGGCTCGTGGTGGCTGCGGTGCTCGGTGGAGCCGCGTTGCACCTGACTCCCATGGGGGCCTTTGCCCACCTCGCCATCACCGATGCGGTCCGAAGCAAAGACTACGCACGCGCGTCCACAACTGCCCTCGAGGCCGCCCACGCGCGGATGGCGTCCGACACCTACGACGACGCGAATGCCGCGCTCGAAGCGACCGTAGCGGCGCGTGCAAAGACCCCGCGGGCACGAGCCCTCACCGCATACGCAGCGCTCCTCGACTCCGCGTTGGTCGCTCGTTTCGGACCGGACCCATCCCGTCCGCCGCGCTCCAAACAGTGGCTTGCCGAGCTGATAAAGGACCCCGACACCCGCTACTTGCAAGCCGCTTTGGGAGCCCAGACCGCCGTCGACGACACCGTCGACAAAGCGCGACGCGCCCTCGACTTGGCCTCTGGACGCGACAAGGCCGACCCGATCCAGCTTGACGTTGCCCTTGCTCGCGGCGAGCTCGAGCTCCGTGCGGGCGATGGCAAAGCGGCGCTCACGGCGTTCTCCAAAGCCTCCGAACGTGGAGCGGCGCGCGCAAACTTCGGACTCGCCCGTGCCCACGCGCGTCTCGGAGACATCGCAAACGCCCAAAAGGAAATCGACGCCACGTTGGCGTCCTCTCCCAACCACGCCGGCGCCCGCATTCTGACCGCCAGCATGGCCGCCGACGACTCCCTCGCGGTGGTCGCTCTGAACGAGGTCATCGACGGTGCGGCCCGTTCCAAAGCCTCCCCCATGGAGCTTTCCGAGGCGTATGCGCTTCGCGGCTGGGTGCACCTAAAGCGAAGCTCGGCGACCGAGGCCCGGGCGGCGTTCGAGGAGGCGTTGAAGGTCAATCCGCGCAATGTGCGGGCCCTGCGAGGCCAAGGCGAGGTGCTGTTCCAAGAGGCTCGGTACACCGAGGCACTGTCACGTTTCGAAACCGCTCTCAGCGTCGCTCCCGACCAGGTCGACGTCGTCATCGGTACCGCAAAAACCAAGATGGCCCTCGAGCGCCTGGCTGACGCAAAGGCCCAACTGACGGCCGCAAGGACTCAGTTTCCAAACGAAATGATTGTCCCCGCGTGGCTCGGGAAGGTCGAAGCGCAGCTTGGCAACGTGCCCATCGCAGAAGAAAACATGCGGGCAGCCATCGCGCTGGTCGACCCAACCAAACCCAACGCCATCGTCCCCTACGTGTTCCTGTCGCAGCTTCTTGCCGCCAAGGGCAAAGCCGCCGATGCCGAAGCGGCGCTCGAAGATGCGCGCAAGAAGCTTCCAGCCTCCGCGGCGCTCGAACGCGCCTTCGGTCAGGTCTACGAGGCCCAGGGCAAGTATGCCGAGGCCGTGGCCCGCTATCGAGCGTCGGTCGAGCAGGACACTCGCGACCTCTCGACGCGGTTTCGCCTCGGTGTGGTGCTTCGACGCATGCATCGTTTCGACGAAGCAGGGGCGCAGTTCGACCGAGTCGAAGCGGCGGACAAGGAGTTCCCCGGGCTCGCCCTCGAGCGGGGACTCTTGTTCGAGGAATCCGGAAATATCCAGAAGGCCATCGACCAATTCCGCGGGGCCTTGGCCAAGGCACCTGACGATCTCGACCTGCTTCTTCGGATAGGAAGCGCCTATGTGGTCATCGAGTTGCCCGACCAGGCGATTCCGATGCTCAAGAAGGTCCTCGAAAAGCGTCCTGGAAGCGCCGAGGCGCTGCACTTCCTCGGGAGGGCCTTCATGCTCAAAGGAGGAGCGAACCAGGCCGATGCGATGCGCAACTTGAAGCGGGCCGTGGAGCTCGACGCCAATCGCGCCGAGTACCATGTCTACGTTGCCTGGCTTGCCAACGAGGTGAATCCCTCGAACCTGGCGCTTGCCGAATCCGAGATCGAGAAGGCCTTGGCCCTCGATAAGAACTTGGCCGACGCGTACTGGCAGCGAGCTGTGTTGCATCGAAAGCAAGGGGCCATCGAAGACGCGCTCCAGGATGCTCGTCGCGCTCTTGCGCTTCGTCCCACCCGTTACGAGGCGCACGCGACGATCGCCGAGTGCCTCGAAGAGAAAAACGACGTGGCCGGAGCGATGGCCGAGTGGTCCAAGGCGCTGACGGCGGCGGGCCAAAAGGCCCATCCATTTTGGCGCTACCGATACGGCAAGTTGCTGCTCGAGCGGGGCAATGCGGCCGAAGCGCAGCGTCTGTTGGCAGCGTCGATCGAGGGGGCCGAGCGCCTCGAGCCGCGTCCTGCCTGGATCTCCCAGCTCGAGTTCTTGTTGGCGGAGGCGTACCGAAAGACTGGGCACAACGCCCAGGCGCTCGAGCACTACAAGCGATTTGTGGAGACCGCTCCGCAGGGCTCGGCCGATCTGGCCGATGCGAGGAAATGGATTCAGGAGCACACGTCTCGTCCTTGAAGGCACGTTCGGGCCATAGTCACATCGTACATTGTGTGCACCCCTGTTTTCGGCTGGGGGGCGTGGGGTGGAGCGGCCGCGCTCCCCCCACATGTGACTAACGCCGAGGAAATGGATTCAGCACCACACGCCTTGTCCTCGAGGCGCTAAAGGGCCCCTATGAAGCGAAAGCGCGCACTCATCACCGGCATCACGGGGCAGGACGGTTCCTATCTGAGCGAGTTTCTGCTCACCAAGGGCTACGAGGTCCACGGGGTGGTACGGCGATCGTCGAGTTTCAACACCGCGCGGATCGACGCCCTCTACCGCGATCCTCATGATCCCGAGGCGCGCCTTTTTCTTCACTACGGCGACCTGGCGGACGGGACCGGGCTGCGACGGGTGCTCGAACTTGCGGCGCCTGACGAGGTCTACAACCTGGGCGCTCAGTCGCATGTTCGGGTCTCGTTCGACCAGCCCGAATACACAGCCGACATCGTCGCCACCGGCGTGTTGCGGCTTCTCGAAGCGCTTCGCGACTCCATGCGGGTCAGCGGTCGCACGGTGCGCGTTTACCAAGCGGGCTCCTCGGAGATGTTTGGCGCGGCGGCTCCTCCGCAACACGAGGGGACACGGTTTCATCCGCGCAGTCCGTACGCCGTGGCGAAGGTCGCGGCGCACGGGTACGCGACCAACTACCGCGAGGCCTACGGGATGTTCGTGGCCAACGGGATCCTTTTCAACCACGAGTCCCCGAGGCGCGGCGAAACCTTCGTCACGCGCAAGATCACCCGTGCTGCGGCTCGCATCAAGCTGGGACTGCAGCGCCGTTTGTTCTTGGGAAACCTCGAGGCACGTCGCGACTGGGGCTTTGCCGGCGACTACGTCGAGGCGATGTGGGCGATGCTCCAGCAGCCCGAGCCTGACGACTACGTCGTGGCAACCGGGGTTTCGCATTCGGTTCGGGAGTTTCTCGCCGCGACCTTTGCCTGCCTCGATCTCGACCCCGCGGAGCATGTCGAGGTCGACCCGAAGTACTTTCGCCCAGCGGAGGTCGACCATCTGCTAGGCGACGGTCGCAAGGCGCGCGAAAAACTGGAGTGGTCCCCCAAGGTCGACTTCCAAGCGTTGGTGCAGATGATGGTGAGCTACGACCTTGAGCTGGCCCGACAGGAGCGGACTCTTCTCGACGCGGGCCATCGCCTTGCCGAGGCGGCGCATGGCCATGATTGACCGAGGGCAGAAGATTTTCGTTGCGGGCCACAGCGGTCTGGTGGGGTCGGCGTTGGTGCGCAGGCTCGAGCGGGGGAAGTACACGAACTTGCTTCTTCGGAGCCATCGCGACGTGGACCTGACGGAGCGAGACGCGGTCCATCGGCTCTTCGACGGGGAACGTCCAGATGTCGTTTTCATGGCGGCTGCGCGGGTGGGAGGGATCCTCGCGAACGATCGGTACCGAGGGGATTTCATACGGGAGAACCTGGAGATCCAGACGCACATGATCGACGCGGCACGTCGGTTTGGGACAAAGAAGCTGGTGTTTCTAGGTTCCTCTTGCATTTACCCCCGGCTTGCGTCGCAACCCATTCGAGAGGAGTCGCTGCTGACAGGGCCTCTCGAGCCGACCAACGAAGCCTATGCAGTCGCCAAGATCGCTGGGATCACGATGGTGCGGGCGTATCGCAAGCAGTTTGGTCTGCGGGGCATTTGCCTGATGCCGACCAATCTGTACGGTCCTGGCGACAACTTCGACTTGGAGACCTCCCATGTGCTCGCGGCGCTCCTTCGGCGAGTTCACGAGGCCAAGCGGGACGGGACCCGCGAGGTGATCATTTGGGGCTCGGGGGAGCCACGGCGCGAGTTCCTCCATGTGGACGATCTCGCCGACGCGTGCGTGTTTCTTGCGGAGACCTACGACAGCGACGCGCTGGTCAACATCGGGGTGGGCGACGACATCTCCATTCGGGAGCTGGCGACGACGATCTGCGAAGTGGTGGGCTATCAGGGCGAGCTCCGGTTTGACACGACGAGGCCCGACGGGACCCCGCGAAAACTTTTGGACGTGACGCGTCTTCGCGAGCTTGGCTGGAGGGCGAGCACTCCACTCAGGAAGGGGCTCGAGGCGACCTACGCCTGGTACTTGGAGCACCGAGCCTGAGAGTCCTTGCGGCAGCGACGTAACCCGCATAAAAAGTCCACTTCAACCTTCACTGGAGCGAGCAACGAGATGGCCACATTGAAAGAGAAGCTGACCACCCAGGGGATGAAGCTGATGGGCGACCCGCGTGTCATGAAGCTTATGCAGGATGAGCGCGTGATGAAAGCCGTCATGGCGGCCATGAGCATGCCGGGCAAGGTGCAGTCGTTTACGCGCGGGCAGGTGCAAGCCTTTGCGAAGACCATGTCCATCGCCACCGAGACGGAGCTCAAGGACCTGAAAAAGACAGTCCGCAAGCTGGAAGACGAACTGGCTCGGCTTCAGCGCGACGTAAAAGAGGGGAAGAAAACCCCCTCGGCCTAGCGCTTACCTGACGCGGCTGACGTGACCCGGTGACCACTGCGCGCATCCTCATCGTCGACGACAACACGGAGCTCGTGGGGGTGCTCCATGCGGTTCTTCTCGGCGCCGAGCTCACCGACGGCCATGACGGCCGGGTGCGTATCGAGGTGGTCACTGCATCGCGCGGGCAGGAAGCCGTGGGGATCGCGCATGCTTACGGGTTCGACGTCGCCATCGTAGATGTGAAGCTTCCTGACACCAGCGGCACGGAGCTTATCGTGCCGCTCCTCGAGGCTTGCCCGCTCGGCGAAGTGGTTCTGATCACAGGGTTTGCAACGATGGACGCCGCGATTGGTGCGCTGCGTTCGGGAGCGTTTGCGTTCGTTCCCAAGTCGTTTCGTCCCGAGGAGCTTCTCTCGACAGTCGAGCAGGCGCTCACCAAGGTGCGCCTCAAACAAGAGCGTGGCGAGCTCGAACGACGTTACCGAGCGGTGGTGGAGCACACCGATGTCCTCGTGGTGGGACTCGATGCGGGCGGACGGGTGGAGCTTTTCAACCGACGGGCCTCGGCACTTGCCGGGATCGACGCGGTGGATGCGATAGGGCGAGACTTTCTTGCGAGTTGGATCCCTCAGGAAGACCAAGGCAAGCTTCGCGATTCCATTGCGCAGGCGCGGGTTCGAGGGCGAGCTGCGGAGGTCGAAACCGGTTTCGTTGAGGTGGTCCAAGGGGTGAGCGGAGTGAGCGGCCCTTCGGTGCGACGGCGTGTGCGGTGGCATGTGTCGCGGGCCGAGGGGGCGTCGGTCTACGGCATCGGCATCGATGTCACCGAGCGACGGGCGCTAGAGAAACGCGCGGCCGATGCAGAGGCATTGAGTGCCATGGGAGGACTCGCACTGAGTCTTGCCCATGAGATCCGCAATCCGCTCAATGCGGCGGTACTGCAGCTTCATCTATTGGGGCGTCAGGTGGCAAGGCTGCCGGTCGACGACGACACACGCGCGTCGCTTCAGGCTCGGGCGACCATTGTGGGGGATGAAATTCGACGGCTTAGCAGGCTGCTCACGGAGTTTCTCGACCTGGCCCGTCCACGCCAGCTTGTCAGCGAGCTTGTGCATCTAGGAAGCCTTGTAGACGAGGTGTTCGGTCTCGAGCGGGACGCTGCAGCGGGCCGTGGGATTGCTCTCGAACGGCGCATTGAGGACGGCAGTGTAGCGATGGGAGATCCTGCAAAACTCAAGCAAGTTATTTTGAACCTCGTGGTCAACGCGTTCGAGGCGATGAAGGAGGGGGGGACGCTTACGGTGGGGGCGAGCCGTGACGGGGAGCGGGTAACGCTGGTGGTGGAGGACACGGGGTCTGGGATGGAGACCGAGGTATTGGCACAGGCTTTCGACCCGTTTTTCACGACGAAGGAGGCGGGGACAGGGCTAGGGCTTTCGATTGTGCGAAAGATCATAGATCAGCACGATGGGGAGGTTTGGATCCGGAGCCGTCCTGGCGGGGGCACGAGGGTCTCGGTGGGGATCCCGGCAGGGCGGTGAGGGGCACGATTCGACTGCGGGCCGCGTCGTGTCGCATGACGATCGGTGCCGCGAGCTTGGGTTCCCGCAGGTGGCCGAGGAAGAACGCCCCTCGCACGTCGTGTTGGCCCCTCCGCGGGCCCGTGAAGCTCCACAACACGTCGTGTTTGGACCTGTGCAACACGTGGTGGTCATCGAAACACGTCGCGTTTGTTCCACTTCAGGACCTCGCTTCGTCCACAGCACGCCGTGTGCGACCGGATCACGCCCGTGGAAAGCTCTCCGCACGTCGTGCTCCAGGGACCGCGGACCTCTGTCGCCGCCTTTGCACGTCGTGTTGGGCGCTTGCGACGTCATGGATCCCCCCTTTGCACAACGTGTTTTGTCCTTGCACGGCCTAGCGATTTCTTCGGTTGACGCCGTTGTGGAATTCGATACCTTCGGCCCATGAGGTTCGGAGCATGAGAATGTTAGGCACCAGGTGCAGCCTGTCTGTTTTCCGATGGGATCTTCTCTATCTTTTGGCGCGCTTGCTCGCAGATAAGCGTCCCGAGGTCAAGGCGCTCGGGGAGACTGTCCAAGCGCATCTCGACGCGCTCAGGGTCCGGCGTGACACCCACGAGGGGGCCGAAGACGCAGTCGTGATCGCGGGCGCGCTCCTCAACAAGGAGGACAAGGAACGCGACAAGGTCCTTCTTGAAATGGGGGGCGTGGCCCGAGTGCGCGACAAGGACATGTACAAGGCGCTTTTTGCAACCTACAGTCCGAGCAAGACGGCGCGTTTGCCGATCCAAGAAGAGTCTGCGGAGGTCCGGCGGATTCTTGGCGAGTTTGCGGCTCTTCCAGTCGATCACCCGTTGCGAGTGACCTATGAGAAGCCCCTGGCGATGTCCGAGGAGCTTGTGGTGGCCGCCAGCAAACAGAGCGACGAGGCCGCCACGCAACTGGCCTTGCAACGTGCTCAGACGGAACGTTTCAAGTTGAGCGTGGACAAGGGACGTCTGTCGGTGCACGGCAGTCTGGTGGTGCTGACCAAGGACAAGGACGAAGCCGAGAGTTTCTTTCGTCCAACGGCGACAGCTCCTGGCGACACGGGGGATGAAAGTGGCACGTCCGCGGTGGTGGCACCGGCTCCACCGCCTGCGCCGCCTGTACCCGCGCAACCGCAACCGAAGGCAGCGGCAGGTTCTCGATGAGGCAGAGGATCGACGCGAGTCGCCCCAAGAGACCGAGCCGCTCTCGAGCCGTTCCCGATCCTTCTCCGCAAGGATCCGCTCACGCGCAGGTTCCGGGACCGCGATGCCGCGAACACGTAACGCGGTCAGGACGGCCCGCGCGCCTTCTTCGGCGAGCCCCTCCTTGCGGCCCTCCTTGTGCCCCTCCTCCCGAGCTTTTTCCCAGGTATTCTGTATGGTCACGATACACTCCTGCTCCTCGGGCGCACGAAAGTCCTCAGCGCTAGGTGCGCGTCCATAGATCTCGATGAGGCAGAGGATCGACGCGAGTCGCCCCGATCTGTTTTCCAATCTGGTCGAAGCGGTTGCGCATGTCTTCCCCGTTGGGTGGAACGCGTCACGCAGCTTTGGCGGAGTGGTGAGGGAGCGTCAACGGCCGTGCCGAGAGAACGGCACCGCAGAGGCCACGTGACTTAGAGGGCCGCGGAAAGAAATCCGACAATGAAGTGGAGCCCCGCGTCACCGTCTAAGCTACAACTAGGCCTGGTCGCCTAAATTGCTTTCGGAGGTTCGACGCTTGTCGACGCCACCGCAAGGAGAAAAGAATGAAGTCTCGATTCGCTATTCTCTCCCTTTCTCTTCCCATCACCGCCCTCGTTGGAATGCTCGCCGCGTCGCAAGCCTGCACGCTCACGGTAACCGACACGCCTCTTGACGGCGGGCTCTTCCCCGATACCGGTGCGCTCCCAGACACCGGCGTCATTTCGAACCCATGCAACGAGTGCCTCTTTCAAACCTGCACCGGCAACTGGGCGTCATGCCAAGGCTCGACCGACTGCATGACCATCTACGCATGCGCATCGGCCCCTTCCTGCCGAACCGACGCCCAGTGTGTCGATGACTGCTACAGCGCTGGGACCCCAGACGGCCAAAGGGCCTATTACTACCTCGCTGCCTGCAACGCGGCTCGAAGATGCGACAGTTGCCTGACTGTCTGCAACACCGCGCAAGCAATCTGCGTGGACGCTTCAGCGCCCGACGCATCCCCTCCCGACGACTGCAATTCCTGCTCGACCCGGAGCTGTCCTAACGAGAAAGGTGCCTGCAGCACGGGTTCGCCATGCGACCAGTACTCGCAGTGCCTCGCCGTGTGCACCGACCCGGCCACCCTCAACCAGTGCATTCAAGCGTGTGACACGAACTTCGCGGCTGGAAAAGCCGCTCAGGACCAGCTCAACACCTGCCTGACCAACAACTGCAAAAACGTCTGCGGCCTCTGAGCCCCTCGTGACGGCCCCGTCCCTTCCTGGGCTGACCGCGCCGTAGGACCCCTCAATCTTTGGGTCGAAAGGCCCGTCCTATCAGGATCACCCGAATGCGATCGCGGTAGCCCCCTCCAGCCCCCTCGTTTTTATCGATGGTCACAAAGGTCGCTCGGAGCGCGGCGGCCTGGTTTCGAAGCTCGTTGCGCGCCGACTGCGTTGCCTCGTCCGCATCTACTCCCATAGCTTCCGCCCGCAGTTCGCCCACCAGCACGTAGACGCCTAAGTCCGGCGCAGCGGTTGCGATCTGTACGGTTTCTCCTTGCGGCGTCAGAATGACGTTCTGCGGCGCGGCATCGGGGCAACCTGCAACGAGAAGCGCCAAAAGCACCGCCCAGCGCACGCTACTCGCGCCCCGGCAGCGGGTCGGTGGTTTGGACCACGTGCATTCCTGATGCAGCGAAGCGGCGGAGAGCGTCGTTGGCAAGGCGCGGGAAATCCAGCGACTCTGGAAGCGGCTCGAGGGGCGGCGGGGACACTGGGCTCATCGCGTCCTCGAGGATATACACTCGGTCGAGAAGCTTTGGGTCCGCTGCTGACTTGCGAATGTCTTCGAGGGTGGCCAGGACACAATGGCTCTTGGCCTCGCCAAACACGTAGACGCGGTCGTGGGACATCAGAAGATCCAGGAAAGACTGGTTGAATGTCCCCACGGTTTCGCCGCCAAGCTCGCGCACTTCAGGAGCCAAGACCGAGTAGTTCTCGGTCAAGGTATGGCTCCCTTTGGTTTCGAAGTGGGTCTGCTCTGCGCGCGCCACAGAATGAAAGATCGACGCCTCCATGAGCGCCGGTACAAGTGCGTGGCTCACGCCTCCCAGGAGCGTGTGGTAGGGCCAAACCGTGAGCGCCAATCTCCCCGTTGCCTCGAGGCGCTCGACGTATTCGAGGCACAGGTCCTGGCGCATTTGGGGGATCCAGCGGCCACTTCGCACCTCCGACGTCGTGATGGTGGTGAAGGGCGCCGGATGGTTTCCGTCCGGCCCGACCCACCAGACCGGATGGAAGATTTGAAACAGCCGGTGCGTATCGAGCGACAGATAGAGCCCAGTTAGTTGGGGAAGATTGCGATAGAGCCACTCGATGGCGCGACGCATGTCCTCGACGGCGCCTGGGACAAAAAGACTCGCGCCAGGCAGGCAGAAGCCGATCTGGCAATCGATCCCGAAGGCAGCGATACGAAAGGAGTCCTGCGACGCGGGTTTTATGCGCAGCGATTGGCGGGTGTGATGGGCCTCATCGGCCACCCGTGCGGCGCGCTCTAGGTAAAGGTCGCCTACCTTGGCTGGATCATAGAAACTCGGAAGCACCATCGGCTCGTCTCCGTGTTCGTCGGCTCTTGGATACGGTGCGGTCGAGACGGTCGTCGTGTCAAGCGTCGCCCAGATGACCACCCCTCCTGCTAAGACCGTGGTTCCGATGCCGCGATATGTCGCAGTCCTGTCCCGCCCTCGTTCGCGACCAACCTTGCTTTTTTCTGTTGCGTTGGCCGCCATTCTAGGCTTGGCGACGCCGGTTGCCTCTCAAGCCCCGTCCGCCTCCCCAGCCGACCGCATGCCCGACATCGAAGCCGCCGTCCGCGCCATCGCTTCCGACTCGAGCCTCCGAAATGCTCAAGTGGGGATGGCCATCCTCGATGTCGATTCCGGAAAGCTCCTGGCCGCCACCGGCGAACATGTCCCCCTCAATCCCGCGTCGAACGCCAAGCTCTTTACAGCCGCCGCCGCCCTCGCCCTCCTGCATCCAGAACATCGCTTCGAGACCACCTTGAGCGGCGCCGCTCGCGGAGCCACCGTCTCGGGACCTTTGATCCTTCGCGGCTACGGGGACCCATCCCTCACCGCCGCCGACTTGTTCGCCTTGGCCCTCGAGCTGCGTACCTACGGAATCCGCCGTATCGACGGGGATATCCTGGTGGACCAACGCTTTTTCGACGAGCAAACCACCCCGCCTGCCTTCGAGCAGCAGCCTGACGAGTGGTCCTATTTCCGTGCCCCCGTGAGTGCGGTGGCCGTGCACGAAAACTGCGTGGTCATGACCGCCCGCCCTGGTGGTGCCGGCGGACCCGCGCTCCTCTCCTTTGATCCGCCGGGCTTTGTCGACATCGAAGGGAGTGTCACGACGGCGTCGAAGGGGGCCGACACCGTCACGTTGACCTTGGCGCCGCGAGGGCAGCGTCTTGTCGCGAGGGTTGGGGGCGCCATTTCCGAGGACTCGCGTCTTGTTCGTTACACCAAGCGCGTCGAGGACCCGACGCTTCTGGCGGGCTATGCGCTTCGAGCGATGCTGGAGCGGGCGGAGATCAAAGTGACCGGTGACGTGAAGGCAGGAACCGCCAAAGCGAGGGTGTTGGCCAGGCACCAATCGGCGCCGCTTTCTGCGCTCCTTTATGCGGTGGGGAAAAACAGCAACAACTTCTACGCCGAGATGATCTTCAAGGCGCTCGGGGGAGAGGCCAAGGGACGTCCCGCGAAGAGCGCCGATGGCGCGGAGCAGGCGCAGCGTTGGCTCGAACGGGTGGGAGCGAGCGATCAGGGGATGGTGCTCAAGAACGGGTCCGGGCTGTTCGATGCCAACCGGGTGACCGCGTGGAGTGTGGTGCAGCTTCTCAGGGTGGCGTGGTTGGACCGTCGGATTCAGCCGGAGTTTTTGGCGCAGCTTGCCGTGGGAGGGGTGGACGGGACCCTTCACAAGCGTTTTCGGAGCGAGCGCACGAGGCGGTACGTACGGGCGAAGACAGGGACATTAGGCGACACGATCGCGTTGAGCGGCTACTTGCTGGGGCAAGGGACACGCGGGCCGATCGCGTTCTCGCTCCTCTTCAACAAGGTAGCGGGCAAGCAGGACGGGGCGAGGGCAGCGGCCGACAAGCTCGTGGAGATCCTGGCGCGGAAACTCCATCCGTGAGCGATCGTGTCTTCTTTGGGATGTCGAGGTAAGGAGTCGCGCGTGTGGCTCAAGAGATGGCTATTGGCGGTGGCGGGTGCAAGCGTGGGGGCCGCCATCGTGGCGTTCGTGGAGTCGGGGGCGGCGGCGAGAGCGGCGACCGGGACCTCTCCGCCCTCTTATGTTGACCTCGCGTATGCGGTGTTTGCCGTACTGGTGCCTCTCGCCACGCTGTTAGGGGCGAGCATTGGGACCCTTTCGATCCTGCTCGAACCGGAGCATGCGCGGACCCCTGGCGAGTTTTTCCTTTTGGCTCGTTGCCAGCCGGTCCTGGTGCGTTCTCGAACAGCGGCGATGGCGCCTCTGGTGATAGGGACCGCAACGGCGTGGTGTGTGGGGACCGCGGCGTTGGCCCGACGTGCCTTTGCGCATCCGAACCCTCTTGCGGTGGGAATCGAGCTTGGTCTGAGCTCGCTTGGCCTCTTGGTGCTGTGTCTTGCGATCGCGTTGGCGCTTTTGCCGCCGTTGCGACGTCTTCTGGCGTCGGGGGCTCCACGGTGTCCCTGTCTTCTGGATCCGGTGACGACGGGAGGGGTGGCACTGGTGGGGGCACTTGCGGTGCTCGGGATCGGTGTGGTGGTGGGCGATCCGAGCGGCAATGGGCCGACTGAGTTGGCCGTTTTTGGGGTGTTGAAGCGGTCCGAGCTGGATCTGCGTCCTGTGGTCAATCTATTTGCCCTAGGGGTCTGCGCGTACTTTGCGCCCCTTGCGTTTGCCCAGAGACCGCGCAGTTGGATCCCTGCGGTGTTGGCAACGGTGCTTGTGGTGGGCTCCATTGCGGCGACGGTGGAACAAGCGAGGGGACTCAACAACAAGCCTGCCGTGGCGTTGGCCTTGGAACGAAGTGCCCCGTTGGGCAAGGCGGCCTTGACGCTCCTCCGCAAAGCGACCGATCGCGACCACGACGGCTTCTCCCCCTACTTTGCCGGGGGCGACTGCGACGACCGCAATCCCAACATCAATCCGAACGCTCGGGACATCCCGGGCAACGGCATTGACGAAGACTGCTCAGGAAGCGACGCTCCGCTGCCGCTTGCGCCGTCTGCGCCGTCTGGTCCCGCAGCGCCTCCTGCAAAGAACGCGAAGAACCTGGTGGAGCGGGATCTCAATCTGATCCTGATCACCATCGACACACTTCGCATCGACGTGAGTTTCATGGGATATCACCAGAAGACAACGCCGAACCTCGACAAGCTAGCGGCGAAGTCCGTGGTGTTCGATCGCATGTACGCGCTTGCCTCGTACACGGGAAAGAGCCTACCGCCGATGCTTATTGGCAAGTATCCGAGCGAGACCGTGCGCAACGGGGCTCATTTCAACACCTACGGTCCCGAGAACGTGTTTCTAGCGGAGCGTCTTCAGGCCGCGGGGGTGCACACGATGGGGCTTGCGTCCCACTGGTATTTCCACCCGAACTTTGGCTGGTCGCAAGGGATGGATCGCTGGGACTTATCTGCGAGTCCGCTGGGCTCCAAGGGGGACAATGACGACACGGTAACGAGTCCGCAGTTGACGGATCGAGCGATCAAGCTGTTGTCGAGTCCGGAGCATGGCGGGCGGCGTTTTTTTATGTGGGTTCACTACTTTGATCCGCATGCGCAGTACGTGGTTCATTCCGAGGGACCGAACTTTGCCGAGCGAGATTCTCGTCCAGCCTGGGGGCTCAAGGGGCTTTACGACGGCGAAGTATGGTTTGTGGACAAGCACGTTGGAAGGCTTCTCGACTATGTGGAATCGCAGCCTTGGGGACAAGACACGGCCATTGTGGTGACATCGGATCACGGCGAGTTGTTTGCAGAGCACGACATGAGCATGCACGGGTTTGACCTTTGGGAGCTGCTTGTGCGGGTACCTTGTATCGTTTACGTGCCCGGAGTGGAGCCGCATCATGTGGCGAACAAGCGAGGGCATGTGGATTTGGTACCGACGATGCTCGACATCATGAGGATACCGTCGCCACCGCCTGGGGAGCTTTCAGGAGAGAGTCTTGCGCCGGCGCTTCTGTCGAAAGAGGAGCTGGAGGAGCGGGATGTGTATCTTGACATGCCCATTGGTCCACACACGCAGATGAGGCGAGCGATTGTGCACGGCAAGAGTCCCGGCATGAAGCTCATTAGCCTTGGGGGGACACGCTGGCTTTTGTTCGACCTTGCGAAGGATCCAGGGGAAACAGAGGATCTTTCTCGCGACAAGGTGCAGCTAGACCAGATGATCCGGGTCTTCGAGGCGAAGCGTGCTGGGCTCAAGGAGATCTATGTGAGGCCCGAGAGCGAGTGAAGCTACGGTCGAGACGACAGAACGCAACGGAACGCCAGATCGGGCTTGACGTAGCGCGCTGTCATCCACAAACCTGCCGAAGCGGCTCGGACCACTTCGCGCATGCGGCGCGGCAACTACGGCCGGGACCAGAGGCTCCATGCGACTGCATCTTTTCAAATCAAAAATCCACCGTGCGACCGTCACCCACGCCGACATTGATTACGAGGGAAGCATCACGATCAGCGGCGAGCTCATGGAAGCCGCCGACATTCACGAGTACGAGCAGGTGCACGTGTGGAACGTCACCCGAGGCACACGTCTTCAGACCTACGCGCTGCGAGGGGAAACGTCGAGCGGGGTCATTTGCATCAACGGCGCGGCGGCGCATCTTGCCGCCCCCGGCGACTTGGTGATCATCGCGACGTTTGCGGAAGCGGAAGCCGCGGAGGCGCGCAACTGGAAACCCACCGTGGTTTTGGTGGACCGCAGGAATAAGGTCGTCAGCGCCGGATACCAAGAGCTTGCCGGTCCCAAGCGACGTTACGGGGTCGACTCCACGGCTCCTGGCGGCTCCGCCTAAACCAAATTCAAGCCATTTCCGTCTAGGTAGACTCATTTTCCGTCTCGGTAGACTCTTGACGAGTCAAAGGAGACGGATGGAGGGCCGACGACGTCAAGGCGCTCTCGAAGACGGTTTCCAATCGTCGAGTCGAACACGTTACGCGTGGGAGGCAGAGCGCCCGAGCCCGCGAACAACACCAGACGTCGTCCGCTTCGCACGACCCCCTCGAGCACGTTGAGGGTGTGGTCGAGATCCTCGATCCCCGTCGCCTCGACGAGAAGCAAATCGATGGGAGCCATGCGCTGCGTGGCAGGAGGCGCTTCGCTGTCCGAGATCTCGTCCTGCAGCGTGTCGTGTTCGAGCTGGAGCGCCAGGACTGCCTTTGCTTGCTCTTCGACCTCCATACGGGCAGCGTCAAGGGCATTGGCCCCCTGAGGATCGAGCGAACCGAGCTCGGCGACGACGCGCTCGTGACGGATTTCAGCGGTGTTGCGACGTTCGGCGAGGCGCGCGATCTCTTCCTCGAGACGCGTGTGGGCGCGCAGCCCTTCGGCGATATCGGCCGTCAGGGCGCGACGGTGCTCTTCGATGCGGGCCTCGAGGCCGTCGTCGTCGAGGTAGGGATGGGTCACGCTTCCGCAAAGAGGACATGGGGCGTTCGAGACGAGCTGAGTCCGTTTCACTGCAAGGGAGAGAATCTGCTGAAAGGCGTCGAGGTCGGCCTGACGGCGGACTTCCCTCTCACGGAGCGCCGCAAGCGTGGATTCGAGCGTGTGGAGGGAGCGCGTGATGGACGACAGCCCCTTGGAGCTCTCCTTGACGGAGGTCTTGGCGGCATCGAGTGCAGCTTCGGCCCCGGGGATCTCGACGCGAAGGGCTGAGAGCTGGTCGAAGGAGCGCTTTTGGAGCTCGAAGCGTCGCAAAGCGTCGACATGTGCGCCGCGTCGCCAAGCGAGCTCTTCGCGTAGACGGGTGAGCGTGCTTTTTTTTGCCCTCACCTCTGGGTCGCCAAGGAGTGCGGCGAAGGCGCTCGGATCGAGCACTACGGCATGACGGAACTCGCTCCGTGTGAACGGCCCGAGGGTTGAAGCAAAAGAAGCGTCGCCCAGCTGGTCAAGGGAGAGCCCGTCGTCGTGTTCGCCAGACCGCTGGGTGAGGAGACGACGGGGAGGCTGTCCGCTCTGACGAAACCAGCCTGCTCGGTACCGAACGGAGTCTTTGGAGAGCTCGACTTCGGCGAAGGCATCGGGGGAGCTGGCGACGTCGTCAGGCTCGCCGAGGAGGGCGAGGGTGAGCGCGTCGACGAGCGTTTCGAGGGGAATGGGCGCGAGGATGAAGGGCTGCGAGGTGAAATCGAGGCAAACGGGCCCCTGGACCTCGTGGAGGTTTTCGAAGGTAAGGCGGAGGAGTTTGAGCTGGTCCACGAACGCTGGCGCAAAGACCCTAGGCGAGCGGAGGGAGTCGCACAAGCCGAAGTAGAGGAGCCATCGTTCTTCGACAGCGGGATTTTTTTGCGTAGACTGGCCTCAAAGGGGTCCCGGGCCTGCATGCCGCCGGAGGGGGCGCCGTCTAAAGCACGTTGGCGTCCAGCCTGGACGCCCCAAGGAGTAAGTTATGACGAAACCAAATCGCTTCAAATACCTTCCTGCGCTTCTTCTCGTCGGTGGAGTCGGGGTGGCGTCGCTCAACAACGCGTGTAGTTCGAGCGCGGCGGCCCAGGCAGCCTGCGGGAGTCTCGACGTAACATCGAAAGGCCAGGCGACCCTGAAGGCTTACGCCGACGCGGCCATCGCCCTCGAGGACGCGGCGGTAAAGGTCGAAGCCAAGTTCATGGCGGCCTGCAATGCGATGAACACGGACCTCGGCCTCGACACGAGCAAGACCACCGCCAAAGACGCCTGCGGCGTCCTGAACACCTACGTGGCGGCGCAGCTTCAGGCCGGAGTCAAGGTCGACGTTAGCTTCAACTTTAACTGCAGCGTGGACGCGTCCGTGCAGACCAAGTGCACGGCCAGCTGCCAAGTTTCCGCCAGTTGCGACGTATCTGCCAAGTGCGAACCTGGCAAGCTCGTCGTGGATTGCCAAGGAACCTGTAGCGCTAGTTGCACCGCGTCGGCCCCCAGTGTGAACTGTAAAGGTAGTTGCAATGGCTCATGTCAGGCGCAGGGAATCCAGTGCAGCGCCCAGTGCGATGGAGCCTGCACCGCTGGCTTCAAAGGGAGCTGCCAAGGAACCTGCAAGGGCACGTGCGACGGTACCAATACGACCGGAACCTGCGCGGGGACTTGCGAAGGGGAATGCACCGCGAGTGGAAGCGGAACGTGCACGGGGTCCTGCACCGGCGGTTGCACCGGTGGTTCGGTGGCGTGCAGCGGTTCCTGCAACGGCACCTGCACCTACACGCCCGGATCGGCTAGCTGCAATGGCCAATGCAATGGTTCGTGCACCGGCACGGCGAGCGCTCCGCGTTGCGAAGGAAAACTCGATTGTACCGGAAGCGCCGAGTGCAACGGCTCCTGCAACGCACAGGCCCAGGCCACGGTAAACTGTCCGCCCCCCGCGTTCACGATCAACGTCGTCGGCAACGCCAAGCTTGCTGCCGCCATCCGCGCCCATGCCGCTGACTTCGGCGCCGCGCTCAATGCCACCATCGCACTCAAAGACCCGATCCTCGACCTCGCCGGCAAAACCGTGGGCGCGATCCAGGCCGCGGGCGACATCGGTGCCCAAGGAGCCGCTTGCTTCAGCGCTTCCCTCGCCGTCGCTGCCCAGGCGTCGGTCAGCATCAACGTGAGCATTCAGGCCAGCGCCAGCGTCAACGGCAAAGCCTCTTCCTCCTAAGTCCAACCCCCGCAGGACGGCGCTTTCGGCGCCGTTTCCCCCGCGTCATCTGCCGTTGCCGTTGGACGACCCGTGGCGCCTCCCCGGTCGTTGCCGCCCGTGCTCTGGACCTCCTAAACCAAACCCATCTTGAAAACCGCAGGTTCCGAGCCGCGGACCTCACCCCCCCAGCCCCCCTCTCCCTCGACATTTTCCTTGCCCATGCGGGCAAGTAAAATCGTCTTCGAGCGAGGGGG
>CAITRH010000750.1 GCA_903894755.1 uncultured delta proteobacterium | reverse complement strand
GTTCTGATTCGCCCCTTCGGGGCTGCCAATCAACACTCGTGGTCCTTTCCAGCGGGGGCCCTTACGCAACGAGCTGCCCTTGCGTTGATTGGCAGCCCCGAAGGGGCGAATCAGAACAGCCCAGGGTAGCGGGTGTCGTAAGTGTCCAAGGACTTCCGCCCCGAGCTACTAGCTTTGCGTCGCTCTCGACGCTTTTCGGCGAGGCTCAAGCTCTCCCCCCAACCCAAAGCTGCGGGGCCGAAGTGACAACGAGCGCGCAGGGGTGGCTCCGCCGCGAGCGATGGGCCTCCCCGGTGAGGTCATGCTGTGCGCAGCTGTCGCGGGTCCAGTTGACCCGTGCCGACAGGGGGACCCCACCCGTGAAAAATTCCGCTCCACGGTCCGACAGGGGAGGCCCGCCGTCCGCGAACTTAGGCGTCCTGTGCCGTCAGGGGAGGGTGATCGGTGACAGGTGACCTCACCCTGTGAGGTCAGGGGAGGGTGATCGGTGACAGGAGGCCTCACCCTGTGAGGTCAGGGTGAGAGGACCGGTGACGAGCGGAGGTCCCCTGTCTGGACAGAACGCATGGTTTTGATGGCATGATCGCTCCCCTGCAGGACAGTGTGGCATCACCGGCCACTCGTGCTACCTGCCATGCGCGCCAACCATGCTGCGACTATCGAACCCCACCCTGCGGATGCTCTCCAAGAGCTGGCCCCTCCTCGTGGCCATGACCCTTCTCGGGGCCGGGCTCGGACTCCTGTTCGCCCGAACACAGCGCCGCATCTACCAGGCAAAGACCCTCATCGAGGTCGACCTTCGCGTTCAGCCCGTCGTGGGCAAAGCCCCTGGCCTCCGGGAGGAAGGAAACATGGGCTACTTCGGCTCCCGCGAGTTCTACGAGACGCAGCTTCGCATCATCACGTCCGATCGTGTCCTCGGCCGTGTCGTGCGCGACGTTGGCCTGCAGCACGACCGCGATTTTCTCGCCGACGAGGACTCAGTCGCCACGGTCGACGACGCCACCGAGGTGCTGCGCCGAAGAACCGTTGTCGAGCTCGTGAAGGGGAGTCGCCTCCTCAGCATCGGTTTCGAGGACACCGATCCGAAGCGAGCGTCGCGTCTGTGCGAGTCCATTGCCAACACCTACGTGAGCCAGAACCTGGAAAAGACTGTGGCGGCCACCTCGGACGCTGTGATCTGGCTCAATGGACAGGTCGATCACTTCAGCAAGGTGCTGCATGACAGCGAGAACGCACTCTACGCCTTCAAGGAAGACAACAAGCTTCCAAGTACCTCGATCAATGAGTCGTCCAACATGATCCGGATCGAGATGGAGGCATCCACCAAGGCGCTCGACGATCTGCGACGCAGGCACGATGCCCTTGCGGCAAGGCACCAGCAAATCACCGGAGCCGTCGAGCGTGTCCGCAAGGATCATCCGCGCGAGTTGCCGTCGAGCGAGCTGCTTGCCAGCGGCCACTTGCAGTTCCTGAGGCAGCGTTACGAACAGGCGCTTTCCGAGCGCAGCGAGCTGATTGGGCAGAACAAGGGGGAAAACCACATGGACATGCAGCGGGCCAAGCGCAGGGCGACGGAGGCCCGGGAGGCGATGATCGCCGAGCTCGTGAGCATTCGTGAAGCGTCGGCGCGAGATCTCGCAGCGGTCGGGACCCAGGTGGCTTCCGAGGAGGCGCGGCTCACGGGTGCCCGTGGGCGGGCGATGCAACTGAACATGAAGGAGATCGAGTACCATCGGCTCGAGCGAACGCGCGATCAGACCGAGAAGCTCTATGTGATGCTTCTCGAGCGCATGAAGGAAGCCGACCTTGCGCGCATGATGAACGTGAACGAGATCCGCATCGTCGACCTTCCCATCGAGCCGAAGAAGCCCATTCGCCCCCGCGTGCCGCTTCTCATCGGCGTCGGAACCGCGCTAGGCCTGCTGATGGGGATGGCGTTTGCGTTCCTGCGCGAGCTTGTGGACAGCACCATCAAGACCCAGGAGGATGTGGAGCAGCGTTTGTCTCTCACTCCGTTGGGGCTTCTGCCCAGGATGGACGCTGGAGAGGTTGCTAAGCAGCGTCGGGGCCGCAAGGAGCGACGGGAAAAGGAGCTCCCCGTCGAGTTGCTGGTCCACAGTGATCCGCGAGGGAGCTTTGCCGAGACGGTGCGTGCGGTGCGGACCAATATCCTGTTTATGAACCCAGACCACCCGTACCGGAGCCTACTGGTGACGAGTGCCGTACCGTCCGAAGGCAAGACCACGGTGGCTTGCAGCATTGCCATCGCGCTGGCGCAAGGGGGAGAGCGGGTGTGCCTGGTTGATTGCGACCTACGTCGTCCGAAGCTGCACAAGGTGTTCGGACAGCCGGGGGATGTCGGGGTGACCACGGTGACGGTCGGGGAGGCGAAGATCGAGGATGTTGCAAAGCCGACCGCGATAGAGAACCTGTGGTGTGTCACGTCCGGTGCAATCCCACCGAACCCGGCGGATCTACTTCAGTCGGAGCGTTTCAAGAAGTTCTTTGCGGAGCTTTCGTCGCGCTTCGACCGTCTTGTCATCGACTCGCCCCCGGTGGCGGCGGTGACCGATGCGGCGGTGCTTTCGACCATCGTCGAGGGGACAATTCTCGTGATTCGGTCGTTTCGCACGACCCAAGCGCTGTGCAAGCAGGGGATTCGGGCGCTTCAGTCGGTTGACGCGAAGATCGTCGGGGTGGTGCTGAACGCGGTGGATTTCGGTTCCCTGGAGTACAAGTACTATCATTACCGCAAGGAAGGCTATGGCTCGCCGGGGTCGAGCGACTCGAAGCCCGAGGCGGCCGCGAGCGCGAGCTAAACCAAACCCATCTTGAAAACCGCAGGTTCCGAGCCGCGGACCTCACCCCCCCAGCCCCCCTCTCCCTCGACATCTTCCTTGCCCATGCGGGCAAGTAAAATCGTCTTCGAGCGAGGGGGGAGGAGAGCC
>CAITRH010000749.1 GCA_903894755.1 uncultured delta proteobacterium | reverse complement strand
TTCCCGCCGATGGAAGCTCCTTCCCGCCGATGGAAGCTCCTTCCCGCCGATGGAAGCTCCCTCCCGCCGATGGAAGCTCCCTCCCGGCGATGGAAGCTCCTTCCCGCCGATGGAAGCTCTTTCCCGGCGATGGAAGCTCCTTCCCGCCGATGGAAGCTCCTTCCCGCCGATGGAAGCTCTTTCCCGCCGATGGAAAGGGGTTGGTACTTCTGATCCCCGTGTGGTCGTGGCCTGTAGCTCGTCGGAGACGACGCGGAATGCGTCCAATTCGTGCCCCAGTTCGGAGCCTGGCGGCTCTAAGGAGTGTCGCGCATGGCGACGATGCCACCCAGCACACCGACATAGAAGGTTCCGTTGGGACCTAGGTACACCGGTGCATAGTGGTTGTTGTACAGCGCTCCTGTTCCGGCCAACTGCCTGTAGACCACTTCGCCGCTTACGAAGTCGACCGCGGTAAAGTACCACGGATCGAGTTGCCCCGGCCCCACCGGCTTGGAGTAGCTGTAAATCAGACCGTTCTGGAGCGACATCTTGGTCACCACCGACGGGATGCTCAATGTACTATTGCTCCACACCGTGTGGCACGCTCCGTTGGCGTCGAGATCGATGCGGGTGAGTCCCGGCTCCGTGGTCTTTCCGCCCGTGGTCACGGACGGGTCAGAGTAGCCGTAGTTGTTTTCGACGACGATGGAGGTGTCCGTGGCCACGAGCGAATTTTCCGTATCGCCTGCGTTGTCCCCAAATACCGGCTCGAAGCAGGTCCGCCGGGTCCCGGTGAACTCCTTGTCGCGGCGGTACACCATCACGTGCATACGAGGGTCTGCATTGTCGGTGATGGTCACATACTTTGTCCCCATCAGTGTGGGCGTGGTTCCTGTTCCAATGTCGGTCTGTCCCGGCTTGACCCGCGTGCCCTGGTCGTAGACCTCACGCCAGGTGACCGTGGGTGCCCCGGAGGTGTTGGTGTCGAAGCGGTACATCGCCATGGTGGAGGCGATGAACGCCCCGCCTGTCTCGTCAGTGGCATGGCTGTTGACGATGCGCTCTTCGTCAGGCATCTGGTAGGTGCCCAGCACCTGCCCGCCGCTCAGGTCGAGCACACCGACAACCCCCCCCTTGTGGATCCCGGCCGGGTTGGTCCCCCCCTTGCTGGTGAACCACAGGCGACCGGAGAAGTCGGGCTGAAGCGCTTGCATCGAATCGTAGTCCGGAATGGCACCTGTCAGATCGAACTGATTGTCGAGAGTGAACGAAGAGCCCGAGTGCGAGACCACCCAGACCTTCCGCGCGACGGTTCCGATCACTGTGCGGTCGTTCTTGTCCGTGTAGAAGTAGGTCCCGGCCGGACGAAAGTCCGTGGCGGAGGCCATCGTCTCTTCGGGCAAGTCGTACGTGGCCAGTGTCTGCAGTGTGACGGGGTCCAGGAGGGTCAGCTGCACACGGGTTGTGTTCGTTGCCGAGTTCGGCTTGATGGCGCCGGCGACGATGCGACCGGAGCTGTCCCATGTCATCCCGACCACGAGGGCAACTTGGTCTCGATCGTTTCCCAACCAGGTTGACAAGACAGTGGGATTCTGACCCAGCGGCCCGGCCGACGAATACGTGTCGCTCATGTAGGTGTCGTTGTGGACGTTCGACCAGGAGCCTTGCCCAAGGAATGGGTTCGAGGGGATGGACGTCGCAGCGACAGAACGGGGAACGGCCACGTTGCCGATGAACTGCTGGACGCTGCCGGAGCCCGCCTGCTGAGGGATTGGAACGACCGCTGCGCCCCCTGAGGTACTGCTGGAGCAACCATCGGCGGCGCCGACAATCGCCAGGATCAGCGCGGCTGCAGCAACGGTCGTTTTCGTGTGCAATCTTTGCGAGCGGAGTGGCAGCCGAATGTCCGTCTCATGGAATCGAATTGAGCTCATGTTCTCTCCTCCTGAAGGGGCGTTATCGCACACGCCTCGTTCTTTGGGGCCACAAAAGTAAAGAAGAGCTCAAATTTTTGGGCCTAGCCCCTGCCGACATATCCGAAATTGTTCCGACTTGCTCCGCCGATCCGGCACTGTTAGACACGGGTACATTCTTCAGCCCGCCACGCCAATCCACGCATCCATTGAGTAGGACCCCTCATGAACAGGATCACTCGTAGAGATTTTCTTGCTGTCGCGTCGCTCACCGGGATTTCCGCAGCGCTCCCAGGGTGCTCTTCGTCGAGTCCCACGAGCTCCTCCAAACCTGGTCCGAACGTCTTATTTCTCCTGGTCGACCAGCTGCAGACCCCGCCAGAGGGATACGGACCGGACGAGGGCATGGCTCAGGGACTGAAAGAAATCCTCGGGTTTCGACCGCTTTCTTCTACAAATGATTTCACACAGTTTTTCCCTGGTCTGCTCCGCCTGCGTCAGAACGCTGTCGTTCTGAGGAAACATCACACCGCTGCGTCCGCCTGCGTGCCGAGCCGGACCTGCATCATGACCGGGCGATTTCCCAATGTCACCGGGGTCGACCAGACGGACGGGAACTTCAAAGCGGCCGAAGATGTCCCGTGGCTCGATCCGAACGGAGCGCCGACCATCGGAGACTGGTTCCGAGCCGCGGGTTACACCACCCACTACTTCGGGAAATGGCACGTGTCGGAAGTCGAGGGGCCCGAATACCTCGAGCCCTGGGGGTTTGCCGAATGGGAGAAATCCTATCCCGAGCCTCACGGTGGCACCGCCGACAACGCCGGGGCGTTTCGCGACGTCGGCTTCACCGACAAACTCGTCGAATTCCTCACCACAAAGGGGAAGGCTGCTTCCGACGTTCCATGGCTTGCCGTAGGATCGCTGGTAAATCCGCATGACTGCGGTCTTTGGCCCATCAACTGGCAAACGCCCACGGAAACCGGTGTGGTCCCATGGACAAATTATCCTCCGCCCCCCTCCATTCCCACCAAGGGGCAAAAGAGCCGTTTGGGAGGGCCGCAGAACAACCAGATCTACGTGGACTTGAACCCGGACGGGTTCCCCCAGCAAAGCGGCACCCTCCCGCGGACCTATTCCGAGTCTCTCGATACCAAGCCATGGTGCCAGAAAGAGTATGCCCTCAAATGGGGACTCTCGATGGAGTCCAGCCAGAATTATGTCTTGGCCAAATCGGACCCGGCTCGACAATCCCCGCACCCGTTTCAACTCCAGGGACAATACGCTGCGGCATGGTCCTTGTCCTACAATGAATTCTACGCCTACGTTAATTACCTGATGGACCTTCAACTCCGTCGCATGCTGCAGGCACTCGACGACAGCGGACTGGCCGAGAATACCATCGTCGTCTTCCTGTCCGATCACGGCGACTTGCAGGGGGCGCACGGCGGCATGATTCAGAAGTGGCACAACGCGTACGAAGAAACTGTGCGCGTGCCCATGGTCATCTCATCGCCACTGGTCAATACGAACAAACAGCAAATGAGAGAGATCCTTCAACCTACGAGCTCCATCGACTTTGCGCCCACCGTGCTGGCCCTCGCCGGCTGTGACCAAGCGAAAATCTTGGGCCAAGCGGCGGCCAATGCCTTCGCAGGTGCGGACCTGTCGGCCCTCGTCAAAGGGGAAAAGGAAGGGGTCGTCGTCGGGCCCGACGGCAATCCGCGCACCGGAGTCCTTTTCACGACCAACGACATGATCACGGAGCTCGGCGCGGTCAATCCAGGCGACACGAAAAAAGCCTGCTACCAGGCGTTCCTCGACAACGTTGCTGCGAGGATCGCCGCCGGAGTTCCGCTCGTGCCCGGACCAGTCCGGCAGCCGAACAACGTGCGAGCCTTCTGCACCGGGGATTGGAAAATCGCCCGTTACGTCGATCCCAAAGCGGTCGAGAAGGATCAGTGGGAGCTCTATTGCCTGACGGCCGACCCCGTCGAACAGACGAACCTCGTCGATTTTAGGACCGGAGACGTGCGCAGCGACGTGACGGTCGCCGGGATGACGCTGGACGACCTGAAGCTGAAGACTACGCAGTTGAAAGCCGAGTTGGCCAGGCAGGAGTCCACTCTGCTCTCCAAACCATGAAGCAAGCCGACCGGGGGGATTCGGACGGCCCTTTGCGGGAGGCTTTTAGCCTCATGGCGAAACCCGCAGGGCCGCAGTGCAATCTCCACTGCGACTACTGCTTCTACGATGAAAAGAAGGCCCTCTATCCGGAAACGAGGGCATTCCGTATGTCCGACGAAGTTCTCGAAGCCTATACCAGACAATACCTCGATGCCCATCCGGGACCGTCGGTGACGTTCGACTGGCAGGGGGGCGAACCGACCTTGTTGGGAATCGATTTTTTCCAGCGCGCGCTCGATCTCCAGGGCCGATACGCCGGGGGAAAACACGTCGAGAATACGCTGCAGACAAACGGTATCCTGATCGACGACGCCTGGTGTGCTTTCCTTTCGAAGAACCAGTTTTTGGTCGGATTGAGCTTGGACGGTCCCGAGGCGCTCCACGACGCGTACCGCCGCCACAAGGACGGAAGACCGTCCTTTGCCAAGGTGTTGCACGCGCTGGAACGGATGCAGCAACACGGTGTGGAAGTGAACGTCCTTGCCACCGTGAACCGGAAAAGCTCCGAACGACCCCTCGAAGTCTACCGGTTCTTTCGCGAGCACGGCGTGCGGTTTGTCCAATTCGTGCCGATCGTCGAGCGAGAACCGAATTCAGAGGCCCGAGAGCTCGGGATCTCCCTTGCCACTCCACCGTCGCTGACAGAAGACGCCCCGTCGACCGTGACCCACTGGAGCGTCGAACCGAAACGATATGGCGAATTCCTCGTTGGTATTTTCCAAGAGTGGGTGAGCAACGACGTCGGTGGGATCTTCGTGATGAACTTCGAATGGAGCCTGGCTGCCTGGGCAGGCGCTGGACCGGGTGTGTGCTACCTATCCCCTCGTTGCGGGCGCAACCTCATCGTGGAACACGACGGCGATGTGTTTTCCTGCGACCACTTCATGTATCCGGCCCATCGCCTCGGAAACATTCTCCAGACCCGGCTGAGACAAATGGTCCAGTCGGACAAGCAGCTTGCCTTCGGCGCGTCGAAAGAGACGGCCCTTCCTTCCCAGTGCCGCGAATGCGATGTCCTCTTGGCGTGCGCCGGAGGATGCCCGAAGCATCGGTTTGCAAAGTCGGCCGATGGAGAACTGGGACTGAATTACCTCTGCGAGGGATTCAAGGAGTTCCATCATCACGCCAAGCCCTCGATGACCTACCTGCTGGAGCTCGTACGCAGAGGCATCCCCGCACGGAAGATCATGGAGGCGCTTCGCACGCTCCGTGAGATCCTTTAGACCCTATGGGACGTTCATGTCCGCAACACACGAAGGAGTGGAACCATGGAAACCGGGGTCAGTGAGAAACTGCGCGTGGGACGAGGAGCACTTGTCGGGCTGATGGCGCTGGGGGTCTTGAGTTGCTCGAGAAAGGCTGCTTCCGAGAAGGTGGCGGTCAGCGAGCAAAACGCTCCGTCGAGCGCGACTGCGACCGCCGCTCCGCTCGCCGCCTTCGCAGACAAGGACGACCAAGCAAACTTCGGGATGATGGGGCCGATGGGGGCGAGTGGTGGCGGTGGAGGCAAAGGACGGAGCGCCCCGGGGGAGTCCCAAGGGCTAGGAATTGGCGCCGCCGGTTATCCGCGAGCTGCGTCCCCCGCGCCGCTCGCCATCCCGCAAAAGCCAGCAGGAGCAGCAGGACCTGCAGGACCAGCCGCCGTCGCCCCGTCGCTTCCTGCGGCGCCGCCCGTGCGTGAAGCCCTGCCTCGTCAGGTCAGCGTCAGCGCGCCCCGGCTCGATCCCAACGCGCGTTACGCCACCACCTACCGTCCAGGAGGAGCCGCCCTCGCCGCGTTCGATTCGGCCCTCGCACGTGGCTCCATTCCCGCGGTCTACAAAGACGTCGTCGGGGACTTCGCCGCCAAATACGCCCCCCCCATGGCCAGGCCCTCGGGTGCTGCCATGGCGTTTCTCGTGGACACCGAGCGCACCGCCGTCTCCCCCTCCGGAGGCGCCTTGAACCTTCGTATCGCCATGCGTTCGACCGACGCCATGCCGACCCGTGCTCCGCTGTCGGTCCATCTGGTGCTCGACGTGAGCGGGTCGATGTCTGGCCCGGCCATCGACAACGCCCGCAAAGCCGCCGAAGCCCTGGTCGCCAAACTCGACCCCGCAGACGACTTCTCCATGATCACGTTTTCGAGCGACGCGCAGGTGCTCGTCGCCGACGGTCCCATCGGCGCACGTCGTCCCGGAGTCGTCGCCAAGATCCGCGAGGTCAAAGCCGAGGGCGGCACCAACCTCTCCGCAGGTCTTGACCTCGGATACAAGCAAGCACACACCCCATCCATCGTGCAAGACGCTGTCAAGATCGTCATGTTGCTTTCCGATGGGCATGCCAACGCGGGCGATACGACCCAATCGGGCATTGCTGGACGAAGTGCGCAGGCGTTTCAAGATGGGATCCAGACCAGTACCTTCGGACTTGGCGCCGACTTCGACGCTCCCCTCATGGCCACCATCGCGGACCGAGGCGCTGGCGCCTACTACTACCTAGCGGACTCCGCACAGATCTCCCCAGCGCTCACTCGTGAGTTCGAGTCAAGACTGGTTCCAGTCGCCCAGGCTGTGGAAGTCCGTGTCAGGCTCCGTCCTGATGTCGCCCCCACCAAGGTCTTTGGCTCGAGGGAGCTCAGCGAGACCGAAGCCTGGCAGGTGCGACAGCAAGAAGTCGCCGTGGACCGGCAGACGCAACAACGCGATGCAATCCGCCAGGACCGGCAGCAGGACGCGACCGGAGGCATGCGCTTCTTCATGCCCACCTTTGCACGCGACGACCGTCACGCCATGCTTCTCACGTTGACCCTTCCCGCGGGTTCCGGGGAACGTCCCATTGCAAGCGTAGAGATCCGCTACAAGGACAGGATCGCCAAGAAGAACGTCACCCAAGAGATCCCGGTCAGGATCCGCTACGCCGCCAACGATGCGGAGAGCGCGACAACGGCCAATGCGGGGGTCGTGCGCACGGTCCAGGCGTTTGCTGCAGGCGACACTGTCATGATGGCCGCCGAGCTGGTCGACCGAGGCGATCGGGCGGGGGCTGCGAAGATCCTCCAAGAGCGAGCGGAGCTCCTGTCGCGCGCCTCCGAAGTGCTGAAGGAGCCCGCGTTTGCTGAAGACAGCCAGCGTCTAGGACGGCTTGCGTCGGCAGTGAACGGCGGGGAGCGTATCGCCGATGCCGTTCCGTTGGCAGTGCTGCTCCGTGGCTCGGGGTACGGGTACCTGCGATGACCCTGCTCCCCCTTGCACAGGCCGATGTGACCCCGCCTCCACTTCGGCAGGCCACCGCCCCGCTCGACCAGGCAACACCGCTTCGTTTGCCGCGCGGAGCTACCGTGACTGTCGAGGGGCTTGCCACGACCTCCTTTGATGGGACCGAGTTTGACGCGTTCCGCACGTTTCATGGAGGCTCCGGCTCGCCAGGAGGACTCTTCGAGGTCGAGGCGGCAGGACTTCGCATCGTGCGCGAGGTGGCTGACCGTCACCAGTACGTACTGGAGGCGACAGGAACCACGGGACCAGCATGTAAGGCAGCGGCGGTAGCGTCGCCGTGCCTTGCACCGCGTCTTAGGCCCCTTGCCCAGGAGCGTCTTCAGACGGAGCGCGACTTTGCGGCAACGTTGAAGGGGCACATGATGGTCACGACCACCCTTCCGCCACCGCCGCCGCGTTCTCAGTTGGCGTCCAAGGTGGCTCTTGGATTCGGCGGAGTCCTGGTGGTGGGGCTGCTCGTGGCTGTGGTGTTTGGAGTGCTGTCTGCACGTCGTCGAAGCCTTCTTGGGCAGGTGTTGGTGGCTGCCAAGGAGGCACGGCGAGCGGCAACTGGGGACCCGTCGCTTGCGATCCTGTTTCCCAAGATCGACGATCTGGTGGCACGCGGGCAGAGTCTTGACAGGGCTCGTCGCGTGTGTGCTGCAAAGCTGTCGCGGGTGAGCCGTCGCGCCATCGAGCAGCGGCGAGCGGCGTGGCAGCTGTCGGGGGCCGCAGGGGCCAAGGAGGCGAGTGAAGCCCTTGGACACGAAGCGGCCGAGGCGAGTCGTCTCGAGCAAGACTTTGCGTCGAGTATCGCTGGGCTGGAACGCATCGCCTCGGCGCTTCGGGCGCTGGCACTTCGGGTGCGAGACGAGCGTGGCGTGGCAGCGCGTGCCGACCTGGCCGATCCGGTCGACGAGCTTACGCGGGAGCTCGACGTACGCGAAGCCGCGCTTGCCGAGCTCGAGCCAGACCTTCGCAGCAAAGCCTGATCATTCGGAGATCTCGAGGAAACCTCCACCGATTTCGATGCCGTACGAGTCCTTGACATAGATCCGCACGACCGACGGGGCTCGCAGGAGACGAGGCGCGATGCGAGCAGTCCAGGTTGTGCCTTGTTTCACCCACGCGACCGGGAGCGGGTCGATGTTCAGAAGGGACTCGAAGGTTATCGGTTCGCGGCTAGCGTCGACTCTTCCCGAGGGATCGTCGACCACCACGGTGACGTCGAGCGGGTCACGGGGCCAGCGGGCGCGTTTGGGGAGGATTGCAACGCGGGCGCGAAGCTGACGGGGGGTCATCAGAACGCGGGTACGGGCGCCGATCACGGGGTCGCGAAGGTGAACCCAGTGCGCGCCGGAGCCGAGGCGAAGCTCGGTGGGAGCCGCAACCCATTCGAGATCCGCGCCGTTCCCTTCGGGGCTTTCGTAGGCGACTTGGAGTCCCGAGTTATCGACCAGTTTTGCGCTGTGTCCGGGGGGCAAGACCATGGCACCGTCCTGGGCGAGCACGGTCCCTGGTGGGGCGGTCAGGCGGACCACGCGCAGGGGACGTAGCACGGACCAGAGCCCAACGATTCCCATGGAATCGACACATCGAGCCCGCGCAAAGTGCCTTCCGGAGCCGGTCGAGAGGTCGAGCAGGGAATGGCGGGGCGCTTGGGTCGTGGCGCGCACGATCTGGTCGACCATGGTCGGTTCGGTGCCGACCTCGATTCCGTACGATGCAGCGTTGGGGACCGACGCCCAGGAAAACTCCAAGGGGGCAGGCTTGTCGCCCATCGCGAGCACCATGGACGCGTTGGTGGAGAGCCAGGACGGGGGGGCGGGGACTGTGCGGGCGCGGTCCGGGTTCAGGCCTTTTCGCATGACGACCCCAGCGCCGTCGAACACGGCGAAGCCCTGGCCATTGGAGCCGACGATGAGGGCCCCCTCGTAGATGGCGACGGCGGTCATTTCCTCGCGGACCGTGACATGGACGGAGCCACGCCAGCCGGTGAGGGTGCCTGCTTTGGTGGAGACGAGGAATGCATGGGTGCCACGGGGCTCGGAGGGGACTTGCGCGGTGAGCGCCCCCGCGTGCAGCTCGAGATGCGCGCCGTGTGCCCAGCCGTTGGTTTCCGTGGGGAGTCTTCCTGGAGCCATCCATTTCGCTTCGCTTTCGGGCTCGATGGCAATGTGGACTCCGTCCGAAAGGCTCAATTCGACCGGTTGGCTGCCGGTGCGCAGGGTGACGCCGACGGCAACGAGTTGGCCGCTCGAGACGGTGGACCAATCGCGACCGCCTTCGATTCGGGTACTTGCGGAGCCTCGGACAATGGTGGCAGCGTCGCCAGCCCAGGATGTCGTCGTGGCGAAAGACCAAGCGAGCCAAACGAGAGGGACCAGGGGGCGCATGGGATTCGAGTGTAGCTTGAGCCCGCGAAGGTCGGTCACCGGCTGGTGACTAAAAATCCTCAAAAACTCATCTCGCTCCGTGTGTGCGTCTCGCAGTGACCTCGCGACGCTCAGGACAAAATTGCTTTGTTGCACTTCGAGTACGCCTCTGCCCGTGCACCGGATATGGGAAGCGCAGAAAACAGCGCAGAGGAGCCCGATCCTTCCGTATCCGTGGCGTTCGCTTGGTGAAGTGAAACATCTTTTTCTAACCCGAACCTAAACTTGAGAACCGCAGGTCTGAACCGCACCAACTTCACGCAGACCTCAACCCCCTCTCCCTCGACATTCTGCTTGCCCGAACGGGCAAGGAAGATGTTATCCTGCAGCCCTTCCCCGATCTTGAACCGCAATTCTAACCGTCGTGTTCTCTGACCGTCTCCGTCCTACCCTCTCGCTCACCATCGGGACCGCTACGACAACGTTCCCCGCAGGGGCGATCCGCCGCTTCGAGGTCGACTGCCGCGTGTACGGCTTCTCCGCCGCCGTCGAGTTCGACGTCTCCTCAGAACAGGAGGACGACCCCATCGTCACCGCGTTCGTGGGACGCGACCTCGCGCAAGCCACTTTGACCCTGATCCCTTGCACCCTCGACGGCACCGGCGACGACCCCGTTGCATTCCCGCTCACAGGCTACGTCCTCGAAAAACGCATGCGCGAAACCGCCTCGCCCGGCGTCTTCGGTGCCCCCATCGTCTCCCGCCGCTACTCCATCCGTTTTGCCGACCCCGCATCCGCATTCTGGCGCCAGCACCGCCCCCTCGACCTCGTCACCGACGCGTCCATGAAAGACGTGATCGAAGCCCACCTCGCCCCTGGCGTCTCCCTCACCTACGACTTTCAGGCAATCCAGGACCAATCGCCCATGCTCTGCGTCGCCCTCCCAGGTGACGGTGACGCTAGCTTCTACGATTGGGTCGTCTGGTACTTGGACCGCAATTCCGCTGTCCTCGAGTTCGACTACGTCAAGGGGGGCTATCGCATCGGCGGCGACAAGACAGTCCAAAGCGACAAGACGTCGCTGGAGCCCGAGGACGTTCTCGAGACTGAAATCCTCGGCCCTGACCCGTACCGCCACGCAGTCCGTATCTGCAACCCCTTTGCAGTCGCAGCAACTACGACCGCTGTCGCCAACGCCGACGCTGCCACAGGTGTCTCCCACGACGCACTCTTCCGAACCGCCATTGCCGCCGATGTCGACACCCGCGTCCGTGTCGAGACTGCGCGACTTCGGGCTCCCCTGTTCGGCCTCCGTGTCCGCTACCAGAAAGCCCCGCCTTCCATCCCATCGCCAGGAGGAAAGGTTGTCTTCTCGGATGCGTGGAGCGACAAAGTCTATGGAGTCAAAAGCAGCTACCGAGTCTGCAACCTGCGGATGCGCGCTCGCGCCATCGAGGGGGACGGTGCCGCGGAGATCGCTGACGCCTCCGGCCCCTTCGAGATCGACCTCGATATGGACCTCGAGATCGAAACCGACCCGACTCCCAGGCTCCCTGCGTACGTGGCGCCCACCTATCCGCTCGTTGTCGAAGGCACGGTCGTCAGCTTCGGCGGCGGCACCGACGACAGAACATGGTACATGGCCGCCAACAAGGACGAGTCAATACTCCAATACAAGGTCACCATCCCTCTGTGGAACAAGACGGTGCTCGCCCCGTTCGAGCCCGGGCTCCTTCCTGGACACATGTTCTTTCCTGCCTACAAGGCGCAACGGGTCCTGGTCGCATTGAGCTTCGACGCTGCTCTGATCCGCGGGTTTCTCGACTGGGCCGCCGACGCCCGTGTTCCCAACGACTCACAGGGAAACCGCATCGCTCTCGGCTACCAGAACACCAACGGCACCATCATCGACCACGCCTACACAGACTCCAAGCCCGCCTTCAAGATCGAGCGCCTCGCCGGGGCTGACCACCAGCTTATCGAGGTCATCGACGGCACCTTCCGGATCACCGTAGAGGAGCTGCAAGGGGTCACGTCCGAGACCCCGACGTACGATGTGAGCCTCAAAGTAGAGGCGGCAAAAGACGAGCTCTCCGGATCCACCAATGCAGCGGTAGGCGATCTGTCGACCTCCTTTGCAACGTCGTTCGGAGGGGCCAAGGGGAGTGTGGTGGGGGCCACCAGCGATGTGACCAGCGCGGTCGACACCGCAGAATCGACGCTATCTGGGAAGATCGAGCAGACAGAGGTCGCCCTCAAGACTCTGGTCCCCAGCACCGCGGCGCTCGACACCGTGACCGCCGGGATCATGCAGGCCAAGGGGGGGCTCGCTGCTGCGGTGCAAGCCATTGGCTTCGATGCGCTCAACGCCAGCCTGGCCGGTGCCGAGGCCAGTCTGACGGTCGCTATCAGCGAGGCGCAGGGCAAGATCAACAGCGTCGAGGACGCCGTGAGAACGGCCGGGACAGCTATTTCCGAGCCGCTTGGTCACCTGAATGATGCCATCACCTCCACGGAGACAACCATCGGTGGGCGGATGGGCCTGCTGCGAACCCGACTCAGCGAGTTCCAACCCCCCACGGGGACCCGAGTTGCGCCTGTATGGAACGACCTGCTCGCTGTCAATACCGCGATCAACAACCTTGGAGCGGCAACGGCAGCAACCTCCGCTAAGCTTCTGGCCCAGCTCACGTCGGCAGACACGCAGATAAGCGCCCCCTGGAACCAGCTCGTGACCGACGCAACTGCGCGAGCCCAGCGGCTAGATCAAGGAACGCAGAGCATCACTGCAGACATCAACACGCAGCGCAACGCTCTCGACGCCGAAGCGCAGAGCAAGCTCACACCAGCAGCGCTCACGACCTTTCGCACGCGCCTCAGCAACACGATCGACAGCAGCACGAGCCAGCTCCGCACGGTCGCGGACGCATTCAAGGCGCCGCTCAACGCGAGTGTCCAGCAGGGGAAGGACGGTGCGTCGAAGGTCGGGACCCAGATCACGGCACTTCGCACCAGTGTCGTCAGCACTACGACCGAGCTGACGTCGCTCGCCACCTCGCTCGGGACCCGCTACGACGGAGTGCAGCAACAAGCTACGAGCGCGGTCAGCACCGCAACAGCGCCCCTCGATACGTTGATTGCGTCGTCGCAGGCGTCGCTTCTGCAGCCGCTCACCGTGGCCCGCAGCGCAGTGAAGACAGCGCAAACCGCGGCGGATACCTCGCTCACGACCGTACGCAGCGGTGTCACAGCCCTCCTTGGCCCGATGCGCACGGCGCTCACTGCTCTCGACAGCTCCGTGCGGTCGCCCGTTGCGCAGGCGCGCACGACGGTCCAATCGCTGAGTGACCAGCTTGACAAGCTTGTCGCCGACGTTTCGACCGCCCTCGACCTGGTGCTTTCGGACGGCGTCGGGCAAGTGAAGACGCTGATCACGCAGGTGCAGACAGCTGTCGACGCTGCTGTGGACGTACTGGCGACCATCCAGGAGCTGGTCAAAGGGATACGCGACAAGATCTTGCCACCTCTTAACGCGCTGGCGCCGCTGCTGACGCAGCTGCAGACGATCTTCACGACAGCGATGCAACTGCTGTCAGGGATCCTGACGGCGGGTGTGTCTACGCTGGAGGCGATTCCAGCGACGGGGCTTCTCAAGGCGCTTGTGGACCCTGCGATCACTACGATCGAGTCAGCGCTCAATACCGTGTTGCCTACGATCACGAGCGGGGTCCAGCAGGCGTCGACGCAGCTCACGACGGCGGCGGGGACGGTCACGACGCAGGTGAAGACGGTGACGACGCAGGTGACGACCCAGCTCGGGACCCTGACGACGACGATCACGGGACAGATCGACGCGGTGCTTCCTCCGATCACGACGCAGGTCACTGCGATCAACACGCAGCTCGATACACTGGCGCAGAAGCTCGTCACGCAGGTTCAGACCTCCGAGAAGACGGCGCTCCAGACCATCAGCACGAACTCGGCGCCTGTCATTGCGAAGGTCCAGACAGTTGTCACGCAGGCGCAGACGCAAATCGACACGGCGACCGCGTCAACGAGCAAATCAGCAACAGCAGCGCAGACGCAGCTCGACGCGGGCGTGACGCAGGTTCGCACGCAGGTTGCGGCGGCGGTCACGACTATCCAACAGCAGATTTCCGTGGCGGCTGCGGCTGTCGATACGACGGAGGCGAGCCTTGTCGCCAGTTTCGGGAGTGTTCAGACGTCCATTACGCAGCAGCTACGAGGGCTGATCACGCCGCTACAAACGGGCGTTGACAGCGCTTCGGCAAAGCTTAAGACGCTGGGGGCAAGCGTCGACCCAAGCCTTGCGACGCTGACATCGACGAACACTGCATCAGCGCAGGCCGCCCAGAAGGCACTGGTCACCGAGTCCGCGATCGATGCGGAAATCGCGCGTTTGCGGGGGGCAGCGCTCACACCGTTCGATGCACTGCGCACCGAGCTCGCAGGCCAAGGGGCTCGTTGACAAGCGACGTCCCTCGCGAAGCCTAGTAGGCACTTGCCAATGATCGACGCTCGACGTGCCTGTCCTCCTGGTTTGCCTGTTCACGTGCTGTGCACCGAGGAGGTATGTGTTCCAACCGAGGAAAAATGGGATCAGACCGAGGAGGAACGTGGTCAGACCTAGGAGGGATGTGGTCAGGGCGATGAGGAATGTGTTCCCTCCGAGGATGGATGTGGTCAAGGCGAGGAGGAATGTGTTCCCTCCGAGGAGGGATGTGGTCAGACCGAGGAGGAACGTGTTTAGAGCGAGGACGGAATATGGCCAGGACGAGGAGGAACGTGTTACCTCCGAGGAGGTAATAAGGCCCTCCGAGTAGAGACATGATTAGACCGAGGAGGTATGTGATCAGGCATAGGACGGATATGCGCAGACCGAGGAGAGGCGTGATCAGGCCGAGGTCCGTAGCTCCTACGCCTCTTGTTCGACGAGCCGACCAACCGTCCTGAGGGGGCGCAGGCGAAGTCCGGTAAGCGCCATCGACGCCGACGTGGTCCCCTCACCGACCGCGAGGCGGTCTCGACCCAGACCAGGGAAAGTTGCCGTTCTCAACGTAGGTTTGGTTTAACGCGTGGCAAAGGAAGCATGCGGTTGCCATCCCATGAGCGCACCGTACATTCTCTGGAGGGCGCAGGGAGCGCCAGAAACCAATGACAACGCCTTCCAGTTCTGAATCGCACCTTGGCCGCACCGCGCTTAGATCGCTCCTTGTTGCGGCGACGACGGTCGGTGCCGTGGCGATCGTTCGGCTCGCATGGCGCGACCCCCGGTACGCGATGGTGCCCCTTGCCGCCGCCGGGATCGTCGGAGCGACGGCCTGGTCCGCGCGGGCACGCATCCATCGCACCTTCCTGTCTGGAGACGTCATGCGGGTTCTGTCGATGTGGGAAAACTCGATCCAACGGGCGATCTATCCCGAGACCATGGCGCCGCTGATGATCGCCACCGCCTATGCGGCCTACGGCTGGGTGGAGGCCGCCCGGGCGTCGTTCGAGCAAGCGGCTCGCGGACCTGCCTGGGAGGCGGCCGTCGAACAGCGGCTTTTCGTAGAGACGCTACTCGATACGTTTCAAGGGGATCGCTCCGCAGCCCTCGCAAAGGCGTCGTCGATCCAGCGCCTGCCGTTCCCCCAAGCCGGCCTTTTTGCACGGGTGCGGATTCGACGCATGCGTGAGGGGCTCGCAGCGTTCGCAAGGGCCTTTGCCCATGCCAGTCTACAGGGAGACCTGCGTTGTCTCACGCAAGCCGCCAACGCAGCTCCGCTGGTCTATTGGGCGATGCGTTACGCCGCTGCCATCGTGGAGGTCGACCACGGTAAGCCGCAGCAAGCCGCCGTGCTCCTCGCCGGTGCGCCCACCTGGCCCGAAACGAGCGCGTTCCGCCTTTTTCACGAAGAGCTCCTCGCGAAGACGACCGCGTGACGATACTATCTCCCCCGATGCAAAGCTCCGCATCGCTCCGTGCGCTCCGCGTAAGTATCCCCAAGTTCGAGCTCCTCGAAGAGCTCGGACACGGAGGAATGGCCACCGTCTACCGAGCCCACGACCCGAGACTCCGCCGCGACGTTGCGATCAAAGTGATCCACCCTCATCTGCGAAACTCCGCCGAGGTAACCCGTCGTTTTGCCGTCGAAGCACGCGCAGTCGCCAAACTGCGTCACCCCAATATCGTCGAGGTCTACGACGTTTCCACGGAAGACGAAGAATATCAGTACCTGGTCGTGGAGCTCGTTCGTGGCCAGACCCTACGCAAGCTCTTGGAACGTCACCGGGTGCTCCCCGCCGAATGCGCTGCGGCCCTTGTCGTGGAGCTCCTGAATGCTCTGGCCCATAGCCATGGCCTCGGTGTGGTGCACCGGGACGTCAAACCTGAAAATGTGATGATCGAGCACACCCCACCCAGTCCCGGCGTACGGGAGTCTTCGGGGGGACGGGTTTCGGTAAAGCTCACGGACTTCGGCATCGCAAAGCTGCTCGACGGGCAAGGGGTCACGTCGACCGGACAGGTGCTTGGGAGCCCCGCCCACATGGCGCCGGAACAGATCGAGGGGGCGGAGGTCGACGCGAGGTCCGACCTCTTTGCGCTGGGGGTTCTCTTCTACGAATGCCTTGTCGGACAGCTCCCCTTTCGCGGCAATAACCCAGCCCAGGTGCTTCGTAGGGTGCTCGACGGCGAGTTCACTCAAGTGGAGGTAGCGAGTCCGACGGTCGGGTCCGTCTGGAGCCGGATTGTCGCGCGGGCCTTGGCGCACGCTCCAGAAGACAGGTTCCAAAATGCCAGCTCCATGCGAATGGCCGTGCTCGACGAGCTTCGTCGCCTAGCCATCGTCTCTCCTCGCACCGAGCTCGAAGCCTGGTGCGACGCGCCCGAAGACTACGTCGAGACCCATCGTCAGCGGATGGTCGATCGCCTTTGCGTTTGCGCCGCAGAAGCAAGGCAGTTGCATAAGCCACTGGTGGCCGCCTCCGATTACAACCGAGCATTGGCCTATGCGCCGAACGACTCAGGACTGCTGCGCATCGTGGCGACGTTGCATCGCCGAAGAGCTCTTTTTCGTGTGGCCCTGCGAGCCCTGGAGGTGGGCGGGATCGTTGCGCTGGTGTCCATCGCGGCATGGGGGACTCAGCGGGTCTTTCGGAGACCCATTGCTCCAGACCCGACGTCCATTCGTGCGACGTCAAGCGTTTCGGCCCTCCCCGTGCCTGTATCGGCGCCAACAGCGCGCGTGTCGGTAGAAGCGCCCGTGACGTCCGTGCCCATTTCCATTCCCCCGTTGCCGAGGGTGGCGCCGACGCGAAGGCGTGTCGAGCTCCAGGTGCGTCCAAGCGAGGGGGTGCAGGTGGCGGTAGACGGAACCCTGGTCGTCACGTCCTCGGGAGGGACCGCGGTGATGGTGCTGCGAGACACCCGAACCCATCGAGTGCGTCTGACGTGTGTTCAGGACTTGTGCGAACCGCAAGAACGGATTCTTCCTGCAGGCGAGGCGGACGTAGGCATGGAGATCACGCTTGCGGTCAAACCGGCGACGTTGGTGGTCGAGGGGGATGGCACGTCGATGTACCAGGTGATCGAGAAGCCGACGTTGGCTGTGCGGGTGGGGATCCCCGTGTCGATCCCGATGCACGACAAGAGCACCGAAATTGTGCACGTACGGCAAGTTCCCTCGGGACGGGTCCTCGATGTAACCCTGCGAGCGGGCAAGTCCGTCTCCCTCGTCTTCCGTGACTAGCCCCCCTGCGGGGGGGCAAAACAGGGGCTTCGCCCCTACGCTCCCGTTGGTCGCTCCCCCTTCCTGCGGGTGGGGGATGGAGGATCAGCTTTCCATCGGATTGGGCTGGGACGCGCGATGCCCCGCATCGTAGAACATGCCCTTCAGATGAACCAGGAACCCACTCGACCAAAAGCAGAGGCCCCTGCCGCACGCTCCTACTTCCTGGTCTTCGAGGGAGACTCCACCACCATCGCCGAGCTCCCCGTCACCGGCAAAATGCGGGTTGGACGAAGTGATACCGCAGACATCCGACTCCGCGATCCAAGTGTGTTCCCCGACCACGCTCGTGTCCTCATTGTTAAAGGCGAGGTAACCCTCGAACCCAACGAAGGCGCTTGCCTGGTCAATGGCGTGCCCATCGAATCCCCTCGCCCCCTCACCTCAGGTGACGTCGTCGCTCTCGGGAACGTCACCCTCGGCTTTCGAGGACTCGCTAGCCGTGCAGCCGGCATCCTCGAGCCTCAGGAGCTAGTCCGACGCATCGACGATGAGGTGCAGCGCTTTCTCCGAACCCAGCGTCCCTTTGCCCTTGTCGTTCTCGACACAGGACACCTCGAACTGTCGGACGCGACACTCCTCGCAGACTCCATCGCTCGCAAGGTGCGAGGCATGGACGCGGTCTCATGGGATGGCCAGCGCGAGTTCGTGATCTTGCTCCCCGAAACCAGCGACCTCGCCGCGGTCCCTGCCGAACGTCTCCTTCGGTCAGCGGTCCGACACGCGCCCGAAGTCCGCGCAGGCTTGGCGCGATGTCCAGAAGACGGTTGCGACCGCGATGCACTCATCACAGGTGCCCGCAATGCCGCCCGCGCCGCATCCCCAGCCACCGTCGCCGAAGTCTCCGCTGCCGTAAGCACCTTGCGCGTCGGCGATCAGGAGATCGTCGCCGTCGACCCCATCATGGGACGCCTGTTTGCTCTGGTTCGCCAGGTCGCCGCCAGCGATATGAGCGTCCTCATCACAGGAGAAACCGGAACCGGCAAGGAGATCATCGCCACCGCCATCCATGAGTGGTCGCCTCGTCACGGACGCCGTCTCGTGGCGCTCAATTGCGCGGCTTTGCCTGAGACACTCCTCGAGAGTGAGCTCTTTGGTTACGAACGCGGCGCCTTCTCGGGAGCCGTTTCGGCGAAACCAGGACTCATCGAAAGCGCCGAGGGGGGCACACTTTTTTTAGACGAGATCGGCGAGTGTTCGCCCAAAGCCCAGGCAGGCCTGCTGCGTGTCCTCGAAGTCAAACGCGTCAGCCGCCTCGGGTCGGTCCACGAACGCGCCGTCGACATCCGCATCGTCGCCGCCACCAACCGAAGCCTCGACAACGAAGTGGAAGCAGGAAGGTTCCGAGCTGACCTCTACTTCCGTCTCTGCGGCGCTACCCTCGTCGTGCCCCCGCTGCGAGACCGCCCCCTCGACCTTCCCGTGCTCGCGCGAACGTTCTTGCAGGCCGCATGCGTACGCCTCGCCCGCGGACCGCTGCCGCTGGCTCCGTCTACCCTCCAGCGACTGTCCACCCATCCCTGGCCAGGCAACGTACGGGAGCTAAAAAACCTCGTGGACTACCTCGCAGCCACAGTCACCGACACGCTTCTCGAGCCCTACCACCTTCCCGAACGCTTTGCCTCGGGCGCCGAAACGCTACGCCTCCCCCCAGGATCGCGCGGCTCTACACAGCCGCCAGGACCCGCGCCGCAGACCCTCAGACCCCAGCCCCATCGAGCCGGCAACTTCAGGAACATCTACGAGGAAATCGCTGAGCTCGAACGCACCCGTATCCAAGAGGCCCTCGCGGAAACCAATGGCGTACGGGTCCGCGCCGCCGAGCTCATTGGCATGCCCCTGCGAACCCTCGTCACCAAAATGCGAACCTACGGCCTAGCCTCCACCCCCAGCATTCGCGGGCGCCGCTGATGTGGACCCCCCCTGCAAAGTTCGACGGCTACGAACTGGTGCGGCTCCTAGGACGAGGCGGCATGGGCGAAGTGCACCTCGCTCGCGACACCACCCTCGACCGCCTCGTGGCCATCAAGTTCATCTCCGCGTCCGGGTCCGACGTCCCAGCCCGCGCGCGGTTTCTCGTCGAAGCCCGAGCCATCGCTCGTCTCCAACATCCCAACGTCGTCTCCATCTACCGCGTTGGCGAGGTCCAGGGATATCCCTACCTCGTCTCCGAATTCATTCGTGGCGAGGGCCTCGATCGACTCGCGGTCCCCATCGACTGGACCAAGGCGCACAAGATAGGCCTCGAGATCGCCCTCGGCCTCGCAGCAGCCCATCGACGTGGCGTGATCCATCGCGACATCAAACCCGCCAATGCAATCCTGTCGTCCGACGGCGACGTAAAGCTGCTCGACTTCGGGATCGCAAAGCTCCTCGAACCCCCGTCCGGCCAATACACCCTCCCATCCTCCGAGAGCGCGGCTCCTGCGGCTTCTGCCGCTCCCGCTGCTCCTGCTGCGCCCCAAGCATCCAGCGAGCCACAGCCCGCAAACAACGCTCCAGCCGTGGCTTCCGATGTCGACACCATTGCCGTGCAAGACCCGCACATGCTCGGACGGACTCCCACCGACCGACGTGGACCGCCTCTCGACCGCGTCAGTCCGTGGCTGACACGTCCAGGGACCGCTGTTGGCACTCCAGCGTACATGGCACCAGAGATCTGGCGTGGCGAACCGGCGACCTTCCGCTCCGACATCTATTCGTTCGGGGCGCTCCTCTACACGCTGTGTGCAGGACGTCCCCCGCACCTTGGTGCGACCGCTGCCGAAATTGCCCCGCTGGCAGTACGTCGCGACGCTCGTCCCCTGGCCGAATTGGTGGACACCATCAGTCCTCCTTTTGCAGCAGTGGTCGACCGCTGCCTTCGTCGCGACCCGGCGCTTCGCTTTGGTACGGGAAACGAAGTGCGTGCAGCGCTCATGGCGCTGACACCGGCAGGACGGGCCCTAGCGGTTCCCGAGGGCAATCCCTATCGTGGCTTGCACGCCTTCGAGGCCGAGCATCGCGGCGTTTACTTTGGACGCGACGCAGAGATCCGCACCATCTTGGAGCGTCTCAACACCGACGCGTTCGTACTCATTGCAGGCGACTCAGGAGTAGGCAAGTCGTCGTTGTGCCGCGCCGGGGTGCTTCCCCGGATCAACGAGTATCTCGATCGGCGTCGCAAATGGACTTCGGTGATGCTGGTCCCAGGCAAACATCCGGTGACATCCCTTGCGGCGGCTCTGGCGGCGTCCATTGGCGAGGGCGAAACAAGAGTGGCGCGCACACTGCTCGAGGATCCAAGCCTTCTAGGGCGAAAGCTTCGGGCCAATCAGGCGGCAGACTCTGGGGTGGTGTTGTTCATCGACCAGCTTGAGGAGCTTGTGACCTTCAGCGATCCGACAGAGGCGACAGCGGTTGCCGAGGTGCTTGGATGGCTAGCAGCGCCATCGCCAGCGGTGCGACTGCTCGGGACCGTGCGAGGCGACTTCTTGAGCCGTCTTGCCAACCTTCCCGAGGTAGGCGATGCGATCTCAAGAGCGCTCTACTTTTTGCGTCCGCTCTCTGCGGAGCGTCTTCACGAGGTGATTGTGGGGCCTGCCGAAGCCAAGGGGGTTCACTTCGAGTCAGCCGCTCTTGTAGACAACTTGGTGCGTTCCACTGTGCGGGCCGACGGGGGGCTACCACTGCTTCAATTCACCCTTGCGGAGCTTTGGGACGCACACGGCGATACGAGCACCATCACGCACGCTGCGCTCCACGCGCTTGGAGGAGTCGAAGGGGCGTTGACCCGTCATGCCGAGGACGTGCTGTCGCAGCTGCTGGAGCCTGAGCGTCTTGCAGCTCGTCGTGTGTTGACCCGTCTGGTGACCGCCGACGGGACCCGTGCAAGGCGCACCGATGTGGAGCTTTCCGCCGGGGACCCTTCCGTGCGTGGGGCGCTGGACGCATTGGTACGAGGACGGCTGCTGGTAGCTCGGCACACTGCGGAGGGGGCGGCCTACGAGATCGCTCACGAGGCGCTGATTGCGGGATGGGGGACTCTGGGACGTTGGTTAGCGGAGGATGCGGATGCGCGTCTTGCTCGCGAGCGTCTTCACTCGGCTGCAACCGAGTGGGAGCGTCTTGGTCGCAACGGGGAAATTCTATGGAGTGGGCGACAGCTGGACGAGCTTAGGGTGTTCGATCTAGGGATGTTGAGTCCAACGGAGCAGGCATTTCTTGAAGCGTCGAGGCTTGCGCGTCGACGCACGAGGCTTGTTCGGACTGTGCTGTTGATCACGGCGCCGTTGCTCGTGGCGCTCATTTACGGTGGGGCGCAGCTCAAGGCGAGGCGTGACTTGGCACGTCGGGTCGACCTGGGAGTGGACAGTGCGGCAAGGGCGATGGCGGACGCGCGGGCCAAGCAGGTCGAGATGGCGGCCTTGCGTATCGAGGCGTTTGGGCGGTTCGACGCATTGGAGCGTGAGGAGGGGGAACGGTTGTGGAGTCGAGCACAGAGCCGCGGAGTGGAAGTAGGCGGGCTCTTGGGGCGTGCGACTCAGGAGCTCGAGACCGCGCTGTTTCTGGATAGGGGACGGAGCGACGTACGGGAGCGTTTTGCGGATCTGTTGTTCGAGCGGGCTCTTTTTGCTGAAGAGCGGGGGGCGACAGCGGAGCGCGACGAGTTTGTGTTGCGTCTAGCGCTATACGACGAAGGAGGGGCACGAAGCGCACGTTGGGGAGCACCGGCTAGGGTGAGCCTGCGGGTGATCCCAGTGGATGCGGACATTGCATTGGCTCGTGTAGTATCGGAGGGGGCACTGAGGAAGCCGGTGCTGGTTCCGAGTCCGTGGCAAGCGGGGCAAGCGGAGCTTGCGCCAGGGTCGTATGTGGTGACGTTGAGGGCGGCAGGATACGCGGACACGAAGCTACCGTTCTTTGTGACCCGCAACGAACGGGTATCGTTTTCCGTGGAGTTGCCACGTGAGGAGGAGGTACCACGGGGGTATGTGTACGTTCCGCCTGGGCGTTTTCTTTTCGGGAGCGGAGCGGAGGACAGCTTTCGGAGGGGGTTTTTTCACACTGTTCCGCTCCATGAGGTGTCGACCAAAGGGTATTTGATAGCGGTCTTTGAGACGACCTTTGGGGAGTGGCTGGAGTTTCTGGGGACCGTACCGGTAAAAGAGCGTAGCGCGCTGGTACCTCGGGTGGAGAAGGGTGGTTTTCAGGGAGCGTTAGCGTTGACCGAGCTTGCGACGGGGGGCTGGCAGCTACGGTTTCAGCCAACGAGCAAGTCCTACACGGCGCGTTCAGGCGAGCGCATTGTGTACGAGGGGAGGAGCCGGAGGTCGGAACAAGACTGGCTGAAGTTCCCTGTGTTTGGGGTGTCTGTTGCAGAGGCGCGAGCTTATGTTGGATGGCTTCAGCGGTCTAAGCGGGTCGTCGGGGCACGTCTGTGCACCGAGTACGAATGGGAGCATGCGGCGCGCGGGGCAGATGGGCGGGAGTATCCACATGGGGACGCGCTCGATCCGGAGGATGCGAACATAGACGAGACTTATGGGAAGTTGCCACCTGCGATGGGGCCTGACGAAGTGGGGTCACATCCGAGGTCGGAAAGTCCATTTGGGCTTCAGGACATGGCTGGCAACGTGTGGGAGTGGACCCAGTCGTCCCTGGTGCAAGGGGAGTATGCGGCGCGCGGGGGGAGCTATTACTTTGACGTGAACGCGAGCCGGACGACCGAACGGGAGGTGACCGAGCCGGATTTCCGGGACGTGACCGTGGGGGTTCGGGTGTGTGCGGACCGTCCGTAACTGCCGAGAGGTCGTCGGGAAGCGCAAGTACGGTGTGCTGAGCACTGAAGAACTGCATAAGGTGCCGACGCTGGAAGCGAGAATACGACCAGCATGTGCGAGTAAACCCAGCCATGTGGAACGTGGGAGAGGATGATGTGCTTGCTTACCTCGGCGGTCACCAGCACCCGCTTCATCCCCGCGATGGTGGCGTAGAACTTCGGCGCACGTTCCGCGTACTGCCACCAGCGCTCCCGTCGCTGTGCCCGTAGGTTCGCGTCGCGCTCCGGCTTCACAAGCTTGCGCACAATATCCAGACACTCTGGGTAGTCCGCTGCAACGGGGCCCTCATAACCAGAAGGCGCGCTCGCTCGATCGAGTGGCCAATCTTGGAAGTTGATCACCCAGCGGCTTGCCTTCTGCTCGGGGTCCGTGTTCAGGTCCTGACCATTCAAGTAGGGGAAAAGGACCTCCCTGTAGCGGCCATTGGCCTGAAGGAGCCCATCTGCCTGCTCCGGTTGCATCGTGAAGCCGAGCCCGAGGACGTACGACCCGATGAACGACAGGTCCGCGTTCGCAGCCAGCTTGAACGGGTTCCCCGCGACCTTTCCAGGTCTCGTGAGCTGCGCGCTAATCGCAGGAACACTGCGCTCGTCCAGCACGCACTCCCCTCTCCACTCGCCTCGGCGAAGCCACACGTGGGAGACTTCCAGGTTCGCTTCGCCAGGCCATGGACAGCTTGGAACAGCGCGGGTAATGATGCAACCTTGTGCCACGAGCGCATCCAGACCGACCTCCCGCGTATCTCCCTGGGCGATGGTGTTGGTCGCCAGAAGCCCAAAGTCCCCCGTGCCTTGAAGAATGGAAGCTGCGCGCAGAAAAAAGTAGGCACAAAGGTCCGCGCTCCCGCGACGCCCTTGTCCAATCTGCGCGACAAGGTAGTCCCGATAGTCCGTGCCGAGCGCCCCCGTGAGACGCTGTCCCCCCATGAACGGCGGATTCCCCACAATTGCATCGAACCCCCCCCGCGACATCACCTCAGGGAACTCGATGGGCCAATGGAAAGGCCTGCGTGCCCCATGTTTCCCACCTGCGTGGAGCAGCTCGCTCGCCTTGGCCTGCAGCCCCTC
>CAITRH010000748.1 GCA_903894755.1 uncultured delta proteobacterium | reverse complement strand
TGACGCTGACGCTGACGCTGACGCTGACGCTGACGCTGACGCTGACGCTGACGCTGACGCTGACGCTGACGCTGACGTCCACCACGTGGACGTGGACGTGGACGTGGACGTGGACGTGGACGTGGACGTGGACGTGGACGTGGACGTGGACGTGGACGTCAGCGTCAGCGTCATCCGCATTGCAACCGTGCGATATTGGGGTTGGTTTCATACCGAACAAGACGTCGGCACACCCCCGTGTTTGGCCAGGTGTACGAGCTCTCTTCGACGAACCCATCTTCCGGGGGGGCCTCGCGCGCCAAGAGCACCCAAACACTCCCCCCAGGCACCACCAAACGTCGCCCCAGCGGCAACCACTTTGCGGGGGCGAAGGTCGCCCGTGCCATGGCTACATCCCATGCGTGCTCGACGAGACCTTGGACTCTCGCCTGCACCAGGCGGACATCGCTTCGCTCAAGTACGCCAAGCACAGTGCGCAAAAACGCCAGCCGTTTGACCTTCGGCTCGACCAACGTGACGCGCAGGTCTGGACGGAGTACGGCAAGCGCCAAACCCGGTGCTCCAGCGCCGGTTCCTACGTCGACGACGGACAAGCCGGACGGCAAACGCGAAGAAAGCTCCAGTGCGTCGGCCACCATCAGGTCGCAGAGCTCTTCGCGGGACCGCGCCGCTGTCAGGTCCATGCGTTGGTTCCAGGTCTCGAGCTGTTCGAGCCACGTTGTCAGTGCAGTGCGTGTTTGGGGAGGACACGCCCCAGGAAGAGGCCAAGGCGACCTAAGCATAGGTGGCCCTTGTGCTATCCCTCACTGCCAAACGCAAGGTGCGAGGACACCCGCGACCCAGGGTTACCCACCCTGGGCTGATTTGACTCGCCCCTTCGGGGCTGCCGATCAACGCGTGGGGTCCGTTCCATCGGAGGAATAACTGGGGTTCCCTCGCCGCACAGCCGCACCGGATGATGACGACATGCGTTGATTGGCAGCCCCGAAGGGGCGAGTCAAATCAGCCCAGGGTGGGTAACCCTGGGTCGCGGGTATCGCGGTCGGCCCCTCCGGAACTTAGGGCCGTTGTTCAAAGCTCCTGAACGGCGTACGAGGTGGCGGTCAGTCGCTCCCGCCGCGGAGCAATCGCTCGAAAAACGACTGCTTCGCCACCGGTGCCGGTGCCTCCACGTCTGCGGGGGGCGGAATGGACCCCGCAGGCGGAGCTGCCGCCGCGCTCTGAACCACTGCGATGGCGCGCTTGGCGGCCTGCACCACGTCGGGTCGACCTCCAGATGGCTTGCCGAGCCCAAGGAAACCGGGCTGCCCGACGTACGCGTCGTGGACCCGCTGCAGTGCCGCAATCACCGCGTCGCGCTCGGCCACCGGGCCCGGGGACCTCGCCAATAAGCCAATGGCCGTGAGCAGGAGCTCCGGCAGAGAACTCGACGTCGCCTTGGAAAGAATGTCCATAGCGTATCGACGGAGACTTTCCGCATGTCCGAAGCGCTCGGACAGCAACCGTAGCCCGAGCGCCTGCACTTCCGGGCTCGGGTCGGTGAGCGCTCCACGGAGCAACTGGAAGACGTGCCCGCTCTGCGCCACCACGGCCACCAGCGCTGCCAGCCGTACGCTGGGATCAGCGTGAGATGCCCAACGGGATGTTGCCCCGAGCAGGCCCGAACTCGCCTGGTTCGACGCCACGCTAAGCAACAGCCGCACGGCCATAGGGGCTAAATCGTCGCGCGCCAGCAGATCCGGAAGGACCTCCGCCGCCGAAGGAAGGCGTCCGAGCAGCGAAAATGCTCGTCCCCGATGTGCCCCCTCCCCGGCCTCGACAATCCGCTCGGCGAGCGCTCGTGCGCCGCGCACACCGGTCGCAGTGAGCAGCCGCGCGCAAAACCCGGACTCCGCCGTATCTTCGGAGCGATCGCAGCGCCGCCCGATCTCGGCGAGGTCCTCGACACCGAACAGGTCGTTCAGGGCCTTTGCGGTCCCCGGGTGCGCAATCGCCGCAAGTCGCTCAGCAAGGACCGCAGTCTTGTCAAGCTCGCCGGCGTCATAGGCAAGCCGCGCCACCTTGCCGAGGACACTCGCATCGCGCAGTCCCTGGAGGGGCAAGGCGTCGAGCGCGTTCACGTGACGGCGCTCGAAGAGATCCTCGGCGCGCGCCCAATCCTGCAAGTCCGGGGACAGTTCGTCCATCGCGAGCAGGTCCCGTCGGGCAAGAAGGCGCAACACGGCTTCCCCGGGACTCTCTCGAGAAATACGGCGGGCGCAGAGATCGAGCACATAGCGCCATCGCTCCTGAGAAAGATTCGAGGAATTCGCGACCATGCGTTCCGTGAGAGCCAGCAGCGGCTTCAGCGCCAATGCACGCACCAGTGCCGCCGTGATTTGAAGGTCCTCGAGCCCTTCGATGCTGGCCGTCTCCCGCTCGATCCGCTCCGCCTGGACAATAAAGGACTCGATGAGCTCGATGCTCTGGATCGGCCGCACCGTATCGGCGAAAACTTGCGCCTTGGCCCGCGCCAGTGCGTCGTGCCCCTGTCCCTTGAACATGGGAACGAGCCGCAGATCCCGTCGCAACCGCGCAAGGCACACGGCCACCTGCCAGGGGAGATCACCATCTTCCTCCCGGCCGAGATCCTCGCGGATGACCGCCGAGACATGGAAGATGCGTTCCTCGAGCAGCCTCGAGGGAAGTTCTCCGGATCGCTGAGCTTGGGAGGGCTGGCTCAGTATGATGACGAAGCGACGGAATTCCTCTTTGGATAAACCATTTCGAAAGGCGAGCAGAACCAAGGAGTGCCTATCGAAGTAGTCGATAAATCTCGAGGCAAAGACGTCGTAGACCAAGCCGGTGACCACGTCGGCTAGTTTCACGCGGCCGGTGCTGAGACCGTCGACGAAGATCTCCGGCGTGGTGCCTCGCTGGAGCAGGTAACCGACCTGCGGCTGGTCTGCGAGAGCTTTGATGAGGAACGCGTACAGTTCGTCGGGAACGATATGGTGCGCCGGATGCCCCGCGTCGTAGTAGCTCACGCGGTTCATGGTCTGGACGAATTGCCGTGTGAATTCGGCGAGGCCGTCCCGCTCTTCGTTGGCCGTACGCCTCGGGCCAACCGGCAATACCGTCGAAGGACCTGGGGGGGGCAAGGATGGAGGTTTCGCGCAAGAGGCAGCGAGCGGCGAAGAGGACGGTCGCTCTGGCTCCGCAAGCTCGATGGGCGGGTGAGCGTTCCCCTCGTCCTCGTTGAAGTGGATGTTGCGGAAGTCCATGCTGCCCGTCTGCATCACCGGTACGGAAGACCTGGACTCGGGGGGCGGAACCGAGGCGCGGGGGGCGTGCAGCGGAACGGAAGAATTCGACTCGGCAGGGGGCGGAACGGAAGGGCGTGGCGGTTGCGAGGGCGAAATGCTTGCGATGGGCTTTGCCGCCGGCATGGAGCGCATGGAGGGGGCGCCGGGCGATTCCAGAGGTACTTCGGCGGGTCGGTCGGCCAGCGCCGTCGCGGGTTCGATGTTCGGGAGCCGCGGTGCGGCGAGGACGATCTTCCGAGGGGTGAGGAACACCTCGTCCATGGGCGAATAGGGCGGATCATGCGGTTCCGCACGCGCATCGGGGCGTGTGGACGGCATCCGCACCCGCATCGAATGGCTCGACGCTTGTTCCTCTCGAGGCGGGATTGAGTCCAATTTGGGCTTGGGAGGAGGACGCTGCGAGTCGGTCATCGACGGGATGCTAGGGCCGGACTGTTCGAAGCCAAGCTAGGAATCCTCTTGCTAGGCGCAAAATCGGCTTTTTGCGACACCATGGTGGTGACCGGAGCCGACCTCAACCTAGACCGTAGCCGAGAGGCGGATCAATAAACCAACTTGAACGCGTCTTTTTCGTTCAGTTTGGGTTCCTTGCTGTTCTCGAAGGCCCCCCCTGGGGGGTGTATTAGGCCCCCCCTAGGGGTGTATTAGGCCCCCCCTATGGGTGTATTAGGCCCCCCCTAGGGGTGTATTAGGCCCCCCCTATGGGTGTATTAGGCCCCCCTAGGGGTGTATTAGGCCCCCCCTAGGGGTGTATTAGGCCCCCCGGAAGGGTCTCGATGGCCGCGGACGGGGGATAAGCCCCCCCGCCCTACAGGACGATTTGGCCAGCCCCGAAGTTTCAGGGCTGCTACCAAACAGGACTAGGCCTTGTCTTTGTCGAGCCCGAGCTTGTCGCCGAGCTTTAGCTTGATGAGATCGCCAATAGTCCCGCCTGAGGAGGCCTCCTGGGCTGCGGCTTTCTTCACCTTCGCGGGTTTGTCGGGACGGGGACGGTCCGGGGCGGGTTGCTGCGGCTGCTGCGGCTGCTGCGGCTGCGCAATGACCACGGGTGCCAATGTTCCTACCCTCATCGACAGGGACAAACGACGGTCCTGCGAATCGATGTTGGAGATCTCTGCGTCAAGCTCCTCGCCAACGGCAAAGGGACGGGGTTCTCCTTGGTCGTCCTTCGGCTCCACCATGTCGCTCTGAGCAACAAGTGCCTCGACACCGTCCTTGAGCCGCACAAACACACCGTAATCGGCAATGGAGATCACCTTGCCGTGCACATGCTTCCCAGGCGGATAGTCCACAAAGATCGTCGGCCAGGGATCGTCAAATAGCTGCTTGACCCCAAGGGAGACCTTCTTCTCGTCATGGTTGATGAGCAAGATGATCGCCTCGACGTCATCCCCCTTCTTGTAAATGTCGGAGGGGTTATTGACCTTGACAGTCCAAGAGATGTCGCTCTTGTGAACCATCCCGTCCACGCCTTCTTCGATCCCGATGAAGACGCCGTAGTCGGTGAGGCTGCGGACTTTGCCCCCGATCTTGTCGCCGGGCTTGTACTTCTCCGTGAAGATGCTCCAAGGGTCGGGCTCGAGCTGCTTGAGACCAAGAGAGATCCTCTTGGACTTCGCATCGACCTCGAGAACCTGGCACTCGAGCTCCTGGGCAACCTCGAGAAACTTGGATGGATGCTTGACCTTCTTGGTCCAGCTCATCTCGCTGACGTGAATGAGCCCTTCGACCCCCGGCTCTAGCTCGATAAAGGCGCCGTAGTCCGTGATCGACATCACCTTTCCGCGCACCTTCTTGCCCGGTGGATACGCCTCTTCCGCGTGATTCCAGGGGTCTTCCTGGGTCTGTTTGAGTCCAAGGGAGACGCGTTCGGTTTCGACATTGTACTTGAGGACCTTTACGGTGACCTCGTCGCCAACCTGAAACACCTCGCTTGGATGGTTCACCCGTCCCCAGCTCATATCGGTGATGTGCAAAAGTCCATCGATACCGCCGAGGTCTACGAAGGCGCCGTACTCGGTGATATTTTTGATGACACCCTTGACGACCTTGCCCTCTTCGAGAGTCTCGAGGGTCTTTGTCTTGATCTCGTCGCGCTCTTTTTCGAGAAGGACACGGCGGGATAGGACAATGTTGCCGCGCTTCTTGTTGAACTTAATGACCTTGAATTGGTAGGTCTGCCCGATAAGCTTATCGAGATTGCGAATGGGACGGAGGTCGACCTGAGAGCCTGGAAGGAACGCTTTGACCCCACCGCGAATGGTGACCGAGAGGCCTCCCTTGACACGTTGGCTGATGGTCCCCTCGATGAGCTCGTCGCGCTCGCAAGCGCTCGAGATCTCATCCCAGACCTTCATTTTATCGGCTTTTTCCTTAGAGAGCGTGACCAGGCCGTCGTCGTTTTCGCGGCTCTCGATGAAGACATCGATGATGTCACCAGGCTTGACCTGCGGTTGTCCCTGCGCGTCGAGGAACTCGCTGATGGGGATCATCCCTTCGCTTTTGCCGCCGATATCGATGATGACGTTGTCGCGTTGTGCCGCGACCACGCGCCCCTTGACGATTTCGCCTTCCTTACCGAAGTCGCCTGCAGAAATGCTTGCTTCGAAGAGCGCGGCAAAGGAGTCGGCGTGGCCCGCGGCCACAAAGGGGATTTGCTCGGTTGTTTGGCCTGCCGAGCCCAGGGCTGTGGTTTCTGTCGACATGTGGAGTAGAACACCCTCGATGCTGGTCCGATGGTTCGCGAGGAAAGGTTCCCAACGCGGGAAAACCTGGGGTCGCGGGTAAGTTCCGGAAGCGCAGGACGGACCCAACCTGCGCAGAGGGTCGCATTTTCTAGCGTGGGTCTACGAGGCTGTCAACGACAACGCATTCGAACGAAGGGGATACATTCCCTTGGTCCCATGTGGGGGGAGCGCGGCCGCTCCACGCCCATTGCCCCCCCCCAGCCGAAAACAACGGTGCACAATTCCACAGGTTGCAGGGAATCAATTGCCCCAGATCTGAACCGCCCAGCGTCCCCCGCCCCGTCCGACCGAAATGCGCACAAGGGCGCTATCGGCTTCGCTGAAGCAGATCACGCTATCTTCCCCGACGACCGGACTCGAGTCGTCCGTGGTGTCTTCCCCAGCGATGTTCTTTTCCGAGTCGACCAGGGCGAGATCGAGGTCCTCAATAGTGGATTCGGCCTGGGCATACACGCGGTAGCATTTGCCTTTTTCGGCTCGAAAGGCCAAGTCCTGAGGAGCGGATTGGTCCTGCTGTTTGCCGTCTTTCTTGGCGACCAGTTTCTTGAGCCCGGTGGCCGTTTCACACATCTTGGCCATGCGGGTGACATCCCCGACGATGTTCGCGTCATGCGCGGTCGGCACGTAGGGCTTGTGGCAGGCGGCGTAGGAAGGGTCTTTCTTTTCGCTGGCTTTTTTCGACGTGATGCGCGGGGGAGGTGGCGGTAGAGGCGCGGGCTCCACCGAGGCCATCGCGCTCGGCGCATAGGGAACGTCTGGACTTGAGGCGGAACCGCTTGGAGGCGCGCTTACCATCGGTTCGACCGGTTTCGGACCTGGGGTCGATGCTCCACACGCGGCCATCACCGCAGGAACGAGAAGCGCACCGGTGAGCAGAGACAGAAGAGGAGTTCGCATGGCGCTGGAGAGTATCCGAAGACC
>CAITRH010000747.1 GCA_903894755.1 uncultured delta proteobacterium | reverse complement strand
CGCTGCGCGGGCTCCTCGGCCAAAGCCTCGTCTGGCAGAAATGGCGGGTCTCGATCTGGACGCGGTTTAGGAGCTACGTGGCTCGTGCGGGCGGAGGGACCACGTAGTCAAAATACGAAGCGGGGGAGCCCTTTTTCCCGTCCATCGCGGCGCGGGCCACGTTGAACATCTCGCGCGCTGTCACGTAGTGGAGGTCCCACTGGGTGCCATCGTTGTAAGACGCCAACGCCTCATGGAAACGCACAATTGCATCGCCGAGCATGACATCAGCGTTGCGCTCCGGGGCGCCATGGGTATGGACTTTAACGAAAACCCATTCGGGACGTCCCTCGACGCAAACGGCCTGCTTGACCCAGGTTCGAAGACGTGGAGCGGTCGGAGGATCGGTGTGGTCAAGCGTTGCCGCCTCGATGCGTACGGCCAAACGGCCTGGACGGAACGACAGCGCGAGTGGCCCCTCGATGAGCAACACACGGTCCTTGGGGCTGGTTCCCACATGAACGCGCTCTGCCTGTTCGTAGCAGCGCCGCCTTGAAAGGTCACCGCTTGGATAATAGATCGAGTTGACGATCCCAGGCTGCGACTGGTCAGGCGCACATGGGAAGGTGAAGTCGGCGTAGCAACCAAGCTCGTGAAGGACCAGTAGCTCGTCGTCTACACCGCAGTGGCGTCGGTCGCGACGGGCGTTGGCGAGAGCCCAGTCGCCGTGAATGAAGGCCCATGCGGGACGGCCGTTGAGAGTGGCAATCACCCCGTGTCGTCCCAGGTCTTCGAGCGCTTTTTCGAGAACGGCGGTGAGGGTGTCGCGGGTGTCTCCATCGTGGTGGAGGTGAACCTCCACTTCCCCGAGCCCCATGTTGCACAGTTCGGCGAGCGGTTCGATGAAACGTGGGTCGTACTGCTCGCCAGGAAAGAAGTAGGAGTGTCTTGGGGGACGTCCGTTGGAGTCGCGAACGCTGCTAGCGATTTCGGGATAGCGCTGTCGCCAGCGAAGCACACGGTCAAGCCCCTGTTCTTTGGTGACGTCGCCGTGGAGGGGCTCGTAGTGATCGCAAATGGCAAAGAGCAGATGGCGTTTGCCAGTTGGACGGGCTCGGAGGGCGCGAAGGCGCTGTGCGGACCAACCGGCGATCCAGAGGTGGATCTCCTTTTGGGCCAGAGAGCGCAGGGGACGGGGGACCAGGGTTGGATCGAGATTCCAGAGACTCATGGTGGTCTAGCACGGGCGAGAGGTTAACCGGTGGGGACATTTCGGTGCTTGCCCTTGTCGGACGGGTCGAGATCGATCCGCGGGATCACGCCAAGCAAGGGAATGGTTCGGAGGGTCTCAATGTCTCCTGCGTTGATGATGGTGTCGTCGAAAGCGACGCGAGCCGCCATGTACAACAGGCCAAGGAGCAGCGCCACGGAGAGCCCACCGAGGGCGACCGGGGTACGTCCGCCCTTAAATGGACTGGTTGGACGGAAGGCGGGTTCAATGACCATGAGGGGCTGGTCGGCGGACTGTGCGGATTGGAGCGTCAGGCGTGCAACTTCGTAGCGTTTTCGTACTTCGTCGTGTCGGGAACGAGCCTCGCTGACCGCGCGAACGAGACGTTGCCATTCGGTTTCAAGGGCAACGATTGGACTAACCTCGGGAACAGGGGCCTGGCTTGCGGAAGGCGCAGGGGACGGACCGGTAGGAGCCCCGACTGCATTTCTTTTGAGCTCGGCTTCACGATTGCCAATTTGTGCGTTGATTTCGGCGAGCTTGGCCTTCAGCTCGGGGTTTGCGTCGTCAGGAGCCGTTCCTGGAGTTGGGGAGACCTGCTGCGCTTTGAGCGCTGCCAGTTTGTTGCGGGCCTGGGCAAGGTCGGCAGCGGCTTGAGCGGCCCGTCCTCGCGAAGCACGCATGTCGGGATGCTCTTCGGTGAGCCGTCCAGCCTTGGACGCGACATCGGCCTGCGCCTCGGCAACTCGTTTGGTGGCCGTGTCGACCTCGCTTTGGGCGGCCGCGATTTGCTCCTGAGTGGCGGCGGCCGCCGGGGGAGCGGGGGTGGGGGCCGGGGCGGTTGAAGCAGGACGGAGCTCGGACTCCAGCCGGGCGCGCTGACGGTACAGTGCGGCCAATTGCCCGTCGTTCTGATAAAGCGCCATGAGCGCAGGGTCGGCCGCGCGGGGGGCCGCTGGCGCGTCTTTGGGGGCCTTGGGAAGGGGGTGACTGACGCCTGGCTGCCCCTGGGCCGCAAACTCCGGATGCAGGGAGAGGAACACAGTGAGGTCTCGGGTGGTCTTTTCGACGCTGCTTTCCGAGGCGCGAACTTCCGCGGCGAGGAATTCGGCATCCTGCTTTACGGCGCCGAAGTTGCCAGTGGAATACTCCTCGATGAGCGACTCGGCAAGTTCCCGGGTGACGTCGCGGACGAGGTCCCGAGCATCTAGGTTGGTCGCCGGCGCGGTGGCGGACGATGCGGAAGGGACCAGTGACGTGCGTGGGGGGACTTTTCGAGGTGTGAAGTCGCCTTCTTCTGCGGCGTCGAAGGTGATGTAATAGCGGCCGCTTTCTCTCGATCGGAACCCGACGTGTGGACGCATATCGTCGACGGCGTCGCGGATGCCTTTCTTTTCCACGGTGCGGGGGTAAAGGCCAAACTTCTTGATGGTTTGTTCGAGTCGCGAGGGGGTGGTGAGCATGTCACGGAGGCGCTCGGTCCGTTTGCGCGAGTCTTCGCCGGAGTCCCGGGTTCCAGGTCGCAGGCCGATGATGCACTCGGACTGGTAGGAACGTTTGGTGTTCATGGCGAAGTAGATGCCGATGGAGCCCACTATGAGGAAAATAAGGGTGGCGGTTTTCCAATAGGCGAGTCCCCGGCGCGCGAGCAGCTTGGCGCGATCGACGCGTTCGCGGGTGTTTGGCTCAGGGGGGGCTGGACGTGGCAAGGGCATCGATGGCGGAGGCATCGATGCCATGGGGGCCTGGCGGAACGGGGTGTTCACGGGGGAGAGAGTATAGGGATTGACCCGTCGGCTGCAATTTGTTCCTGAGGCGAGGTCAGCGTCGGGGTGGCGGCGGAGCGGCGGAAGCTGGGGGAAACGCCTGCTCGATGCGCTTTAGTTTCCCGTTGACCACGGGACGCAGCTTGGGGGCGAGCTGCGGATCACGCATTGCGACCCACAGGATCGTGTCGCGTTCCTCCATGAGCTCCATTCGCTCATACGCCTTTGCTGCGTCTAGCAGCATGTTTTCGCCCCCTCGTGTCAAAGCCTCGATTTCGGGCACGAGCTTTTGCATCAACTCTTTTTCGCCTTTCATGGCCAACGCCTGCGCGTAGATGTTGGCGATCTGGGCGCTCGGCGCTTTCCACGGAGCTCGAGCCTTCCTGGCTGAAACCAGGTACGGCACGGCCTCTGGAAATTTCCCTAGTTCTAGCCAAAGCGCGGACGCCATAAACCAGACATGGCCTACCCCTGGGTCGAGCGAGGTGGCCTTCGTAAGCTCCTCTGTGGCTGCAGCGACGTCGCCTGTGTAGACATGGACCCGCGCCAACATCACTCGAAAATCAGCGCGCTCTGGAGCGAGATCGACAGAGTGCGAAAGCACCTCCCGTGCCTCGTTCAGAATCGCCTTATCCCCAGATGCCGCTCCGTACCGCGTCAAGAAGTTTCCAAAGCGCGCCCAGAGACGGGAGTCCATCCGATGCTCCCGCATCGCCACGTGCCCCTCACTTCGAAGCAGTTCCAGAGCTTTCTTTCCCTCCGGGTCTTTCAAGAAGGGGTCCAACACCCCCGTGAAGGTGTCTGTCAACTGATAGACAACGTCGTAGCGATAGATCGAGATGGTCTCGAAAGCACTTTTCGCAGACGCATAGGCCAGACGCGGCTGCGTCCCGTGGGCCGCCATGTCGGCATCGACGAGACGAGCCGAAGCGAGCGTAGGAAGCACCGTGGTCAACACCAGAATGACGAGCGCTGCGGCGTACAGCACCATGGGAAACACCGGCGATAGTCCAGGAAGCACCACCGGGGTCACCTGCTCTTCTGGCGACCGCTTCTTTTTTTCTCGCCGCTCTGCTAGTCGCCGTTCTTTTCGATTTCTCTCAAGCTCCTGCTCGGAAAGCGGCGCTTCCACCACCACGGGCCCCGCCAGCTCCGGAATGCCCCTCGAAAGCGAGATCACCAAGGCGAAGATGATCCCGGTCGCGATGAACGACGTGATGTGATCGAACAGCACCGACTTGCTCGCAAGTAGCCCGCTCGGAAACCCCAACATGACCGCAAAAACTGGCCCGTGGATCTTCCCCTGCCGCCACGCCCGCGCCAGCATGTAATAAACCGAACCCCACACCCCTATCCAGGCTACAAGTCCCACCACCCCTGTCATCGACAACACATCGAGAAGCAAATTGTGTGTCTGGTCCGCCCACCCCGCGCCAAGCTCGAACGACTTCACGTGGAAATGACGTCCCGACGCAATATGAAAGTTGTCGAGCCCCCACCCCAGTATCGGTCGAGCCTTGAAAGCCTCCCAAGCCGTCTCCCAAATGAACTTTCGAGCGTCCGCCGACCCCGCAAACTCCGCCCCCTGGGATCCAGGCCCAAGGATAATAAAGAGCCGCCCGACGAGCGGCCTTGCCTTGTAAAACTCTTGGAAAAACTGCGTCTGACGACCCACGCCAAACACTGCCACGGCACCATAAGCTGCGAGGATCCCTCCTCCCAAGCCCGCTACAGTCAACTTCACCTTGCGGTCCTTCAACAGGGCAACCATGGCTACCGTCGTGACCGTGGCCCCAGCCGCTACGCCAAGCATCGCCCCGCGGGTCCCTGACGCGACTAAAAACGCCGCCGCAATCACAGCCCCCACCCCGTAGGCAAGCCGCCACATCACGGTTGGAGTCCGCAACGCAAGAAGCCCCAGCATGAACAAAATGGGGATCTGCATCTCGCCCAAATAGGCGGCATTGCCAAAGAACCCCGACTCGCGCTCCTCGCCTACCCCCCGCGTATAGTGTCCCCACACATTCCACACGGTCAGGGCTATCACCGCCGCGTTTAGGAAACGACGCCAGTCGGTCCAGGTCCGCAACGTTCCCGATGCCATCGTGGTCCAGGCAAAAAAGTTGATGAACGTGAACAGCCCGCCCATCCGCTCCGAGCTCCCCCAGAACGCTCGATGCGGATCCGCGGCAAAGACCACGGTGAGCGCCAGCACCAGCACCTGCGCCGTGAGCGCAACGTACAACGGATTCTTCGTCGGCCCGTACTCCGGCGCTCGTTGCACAAGCAGGATATACGCCGGCAACGTCAACGCCACGATGAGGTGGACGTACATCGCCTTGGGCAGGATAAATGGGAAGTACACCGCCGGCCAGACGATGGCGGGCATGACGAGGATGCCGAAGATGGCGGCGAAAACTACGAGACGAAGGTTTTTATTGGTGGGGTCCATGGCGAAAAGGACCTCGCCTATACTACAGCTCGGCCCGCGTTCTAAAGGAACTCACTCATCGGTCGGATTCGACAGCTTGCGCGCCCATAAAATCGCATCCTTGCGCTCTCCGCCCACCACGAGCTGCCCGTGAAGAAGCCCCGTGCGGCGAAACCCACTGAAGGTGAACGCCGCCGCCAACGCCACATCGTCGCTAGGGGCAAGAGCAAAACAGCCCGCTACGCCGCCTTCGAGCAGCTTTTCGAAAAGAACCCGTAACCCCGCCGTCGTAGCAAGCCGCTCCGCCTCCGTGCGCGGACTCGAAAGAAGCTCCACGAAAGCGTTACCGAAACATCCCTGCGCTTCCGTAGAGACCACCAGCTCAAACCCGCCACGCGCGGTCAACACAAAGTAATTTCGCTCCGCGTCCCGACCAAATGCCTCGAACCCTGTCAGAGCCCGTCCCGTGCGAAGCGCCAACGTCACCGCCTTCGTCGTGTCGCTTTCGTGGACCGCCGTAACTTTCACCGAGGGAAGCGCCCTCTCCCCATGCTCTTTCGCAAGACGCTTGCCCTTAGCGACCGTCCGCTCCATGCGTTCCATCGCAGGACTCAACGCCTCCGGTCGCTGCGCCAACCGCACATCGCTGTCGGGAGGTTCTTCGTCGGACCGTCCTGAGGACATCGACTCCGCATAAGGCGGCACCATGGCGCCAAGAAAAAACGCGTCGCTCCTCTTGTAAAACCCAGGAACATTGCCCTCTTTGGCAAACCCAAGCTTCACCCAGGTCGATACTTCGTCGCGCTCTACAAGGGTAAACACCTTGTCGGCCCCCTCGCGCTGAGCTAGCGACATGACAAAGAGGCGCTTTGCATTGGAAGGCCCCGCGCGGAAATCAATCACCCGCATCGTGCGAGCGCGCCGGTTGATCAGAAGACACAGAGACACCGCGTCGTTTTGAAAGAATACCTCTTCTATCGCCTTTTGAGCGACTCCGCCCCAGGTCTTCGCCGCCATAAGCCTTTCCCTCCGCAGTTACGAAATACCCATTCCCTAGCTGGCCAGACGACCCACATTCCTGAAATGGTGGGTCCTTTTACCACGAGAACTTTCCACGGGTCAATAACGTAAGCGCGGAGAAGGCCGCGTAGTGGCAATGGTAACAAGCAACAAACTAGCGGAGAAAGAATGTTGCAGTGCGTTATCCGAGAGCGTGCCCACCGTTGGACACCCCAAGAACCCGAAGCACCTCCTCGAGACGCGACTTGCCCACCGATACCAACGTGGGCATCCCGCCCGAAAGCCCCAACAGCGTCAGAAAGTTCAGCCCCCCGCCATAGCGCGCCGCCAACGTCACCGTGTCCGTGTCCACCACCACAGCCACCACCGCTCGCTCTTGCCCAAGCAATAAAAGCAGCGTCTTGTCGTAGCGCCCATGCCCCTCGGTCGCGTCCACTACCGCCACTTTCCCCGCCGCCCCCTCGAGCAATACATAGCGGTCCGCAAGTCCCCTCGCCCGCGCCTCCCGAGGTGCTAGCTCCGCCCCCGCCGCATCAATCGGCCCCCACAACCCTGCGTCGTCGAGCCCCTCTACCAAATGACGCACGATCAGTCCGGCAAGCCCAGGATCCCTGGGACGTGCCCTCAAAGCTCGATCAAAACGCTCCCCTACGGCACTGGGACGCCTGGTGCGCGTGTCGATTGCGTACGCGTCGTTGTCAGCCCCCGCGTACGACTCGATCCCGCCGCGGATCCACTTGGCTGCGCTCGAAAGACCGTCGAAATCCGTGTGGCAAACCACTGTCTCCACCGGTCCCACACGCTCCACGAGCGACGGCGTGATCATCTCGGGACACGCCCCGTGCTCCGCTTTGGTCGCCAACACGAAGCGCGGATCGGCGCGATACGCCTCGTGCAGCACATGGTCATGATGGTCCACCCACGCTGCTAAACGCTCCCCGAGCCCATTGAGAAATGGACGCGTGATGCCATCGAACCCGCCTTGCGAGGCCTCCGATGCAAACGCTACGTCGAGCACTACGACCCGTCCCCGAAGCTCCCGGGGCTTGGGAAGTTTCCTTGGCGTGGTGAGCACGACTGTTGGCTTCACGTCGTCTCCCCTCGCACCATGGGAAGGAGCTTGCCAGCGCGATCGAGTGCGTACAGCTCGTCACACCCCCCGATGGAGGTGCCGCGAACAAACACCTGGGGAACCGTGCGACGTCCGGTGGCCTCCACGAGCCAATTGCGCGCTTTGGTGTCGTTGGTCACATCGATTTCTTCGAAGGCGATCCCCCGCTGGCGAAGGAGGCTCTTGGCCCGGGTGCAAAAGGCGCAATACGTGGTCGTGTAGATTCGAACGAGGTCGGGGTCCATGGGTTGGGATCCTGTCACGTTCCTCCCGGAAACACCCGCGCCCATACCGACCCCGAACGATCCTCGAGCGCATTGCCTCGAAGCAGCAGCCAACGCTCTTGCTCCGCAGAACGTACCTCCCGTCCTACTTCGTCGCGCGCCTTGAGCTGCTCGAATACCTTGATGCCCTCCGACGTGTAGCTGGGCGACGCGGTCAAACGATACTCGATTCGACCTGAAACCCCTGGTTCTCCCCCTGTCAGGTGCGCCCGCTTCTCAAGTGCAAACGTGGCAAGGTTCAAGAGAGTCCCCCTGTGCGGAAGAAACACCGTCACCGCGCTCGTGCACGGAATAGGCGGATGGTCCCCCCGACAGCCTTCCTCCGTGATCGTCACCACAGCATTGTACCCAATCCGCTCCACCTGGATCACCGGCGACTTGGGCGCCCCTCGGTAAAGCCCAATGGCATACACCTCCGCGGTGTCGTCGACCGCCCGAACAAGGGCTACAGGACCTGCCTCGGTCCCATCGGCGAACCGATGGGTCCGCATCCATGCAATGCGCAGCCGATCGCCCCCGTTTCCCAATGCAAGGTCCGCCGATTCGACCCGCATCGGATCGCCGCGACGAGGGCTTGCGCCACTGAAAAACGGCTCTTCGAACACGGCCTTTCCAGTGCACGTAGCGCTTCGGAGAGACAGCGCCTTTTGCTTGCTGTCAAAGGAAGGGAATACCGCCCGCCAGTACTCGTCTTCTTCCAATGTGCGCACCAGTCCTTTGCGCGCCTTGGGGACCAGCGCTGCAGCGCACGCCGGGATTGGCGCCATCGCGCGCGCTCGGTCTTCGATGCGAGGCGGTCGGACCGCGTCGGTGCAGGCAAATAGCGAAACCGCGGCAATCAAGTGAAGCGTTACAGGGCGCATGGCGACGTGACAAACGCATGTCGAAGCGTCGCACTCAAGTTTTCAACTGCCCGCTAAGTCGCGGGGCCTCTCATGCCTACGTGACCGCGGCGGCCCTTTGAACCCCGCGAGCCCCCCCTACCCACATACGCGTAAATCAGGTGCCCCCCGTCCCCAGGGTTACCCACTGGGCTGTTCTGATTCGCCCCTTCGGGGCTGCCAATCAACGCACGTCGTCATCATCTATGCGTAAGG
>CAITRH010000746.1 GCA_903894755.1 uncultured delta proteobacterium | reverse complement strand
TCCAGATCGAGACCCGCCATTTCTGCCAGACGAGGCTTTGGCCGAGGAGCCCGCGCAGCGTACTTAAAGTACGTGAGCAGGCACCGCAGGCCAAAACGGAGTATGGCGGGAATGGCGGGTTTCGAGATGGGCGTGGTTTAGCAGACCGCCTCCTCAATGGGACAGGATCTCGTCGACGTTCGCCCCCGTTGCCGCCCGGATCCCACGCGCCACTACGTCGGCGTCGAGCGCCACCCCAAGACGAACCCAATCGTCTTCCGCTCGCACGACCCAAGGCGCCACCGGCTTGCTTAGCCCCAAGAGACGTCCAAGAGGCTCGGCAAGCAACCCCTCATACGCCGACTCGACCTGGACACGCGCCCTCGACGCTGTCCACGCACCGGTCAACACCAGGTCTACATCCAAGACCCCACGGATACCGTCGACCCGGGGACGAACCACAAGTCCCGCTCCCGTGGCCACGGCGAGCATCCCTCCAAGCCCTCGCGCCCACTCCGCATCAAAAGGCCCCGGCGCAAACACTCGAAACGCTCCGTCGCCCAGTCGACTTGCCACGGCCTCCAGAGGCACCGTCCGAAGTGCGGGCGGCGACCTTCTCAGTTTCCCCTGCGCATACGCAACCACCGCACGCAACACCCCAAAACGCCCTCGCTCCATCGCCCAGCGCGCAGAACCCTCGGACCTGAGGATCGCCACCTGCTCTCGAACCCCTCGCACAGTTCCCCAGAAGCGAACCACCTGAGACTGCGCGTCGACAGCACGTCCCTCGAGCCGCCCCGCACGCTCGGCAAACACGCGCTCGACCCTCGCTGGACTGAACACCGCTTGCACCAGCCATAGGTCCACGTCGGAGAACGTCGCCAGCACCACCTGCTCCATTGACCCCAGGTCGATCCCGGTATTGCGCGCCGTGAATACCGAAAGACGCGGCACCACCCGCTCCACCGCTTCGGCCATCTCCGGAATCGCCAGCACCACCCGAGGAGCTAGCGTCACCAGCATCCGCAATCCCGCCGCAGGCACCAGATCGACCAGCGCGGGCTGCGCCGTCGTCGCCGTCACAGCAGGACGAGACGAGGCGCACCCGCCCCCGCCCCCACCAACGCCACCCATGCAAAGCCCCACGAGGCCAAGGGCCTCGCGTCGCGTCACGGGCTTCACGTGACCGTGATGTACGCAAACCGTCGGTTCTTTGAACCCACCCGGACCAGCACCCGACGTCCTCGCGCCAGCTGGTAGTTCGGGTCGCAGATGCGCTCCTGATCGACCTCGACACCGCCCTGCTCGACGAGACGCTTGCCATCGCCCGTCGACTTGACCAGCCCCGCGGACGACAACGCTTTAGCGATCCAAAGGGTCTCGCGGTCCGTGGTGACCGTCACCTCGGCGATGGCATCCGGGATCGCGTCGCCTCCGTAGATGCTCTGGAACTCTCGCGAAGCTAGACGCGCCGGGTCGCGACCGTGGAAGCGTTCGACCATCTCCTCGGCAAAGAGCGCCTTGACGGCCAATGGACTCTTGCCCTCGCGCACCTCGGCTCGAAGCACGCCGATCTCGTCGTTGGTGCGCGACGACAGCAGCTCGAAGTAGCGGAAAATCACCTGGTCATCGACCTGCATCAACTTGCGGAACATCACCAGTGGAGGCTCCTGGATCCCCACGTAGTTGTCCGCGCTCTTCGACATCTTCTTGCCAGCGACCTGCCCCCGCGCGTCGATGTGCGCGTCGGTCCCCTCGAGGATCGGTGTGGTCAAGACCATCTGGCCGCGAAGACCATACTTGGTCATGAGGTCCCGTCCCATGAGCAGGTTGAAAAGCTGGTCGGTCCCGCCAAGCTCCATGTCGGCTTCGAGCGCTACGGAGTCGTAGGCCTGAAGCAGCGGGTAGAGGAACTCGTGCTGGTAGATGGGTTTGGAGTCCGCAAAACGTTGGGCGAAGTCCTTGCGTTCGAGCATGCGCGACACCGTGGTCTTCGCCATCAGTTCGACCATGTCGTAGGGCGACAGCTTCTCGAGCCACTCGGAGTTGGAACGGAGCTCGACTTTGCTCGCGTCAAGGACCTTGAAGGCTTGCTCCGTATAGCTCGTAGCGGCTGCCCGGACCTCGTCGCGGGTGAGCCTGGGACGCGCATCGTTCTGGCCCGTTGGGTCGCCCACCATGGCGGTGACATCGCCGATGAGGAAGATCACCGTGTGCCCGAGGTCCTGGAACTGCCTCATTTTAGAGAGCAGCACGGTGTGGCCCAGATGCAGGTCGGGACGGGTCGGGTCGAAGCCGGTCTTGATGCGCAGGGGACGTCCCGTACGTCGTGACGTTTCGAGGCGCTCTTCGAGCTCGGCTCGCACCTGGAGATCCACGGCGCCGCGGGCAAGGATCGCGACCTGCTCGGCGACAGGAAGGAAATCAGTCATCGACTTCGCTGGGGGGATCGAGCTCGTCTCCAGGATCGTCGTCATCTGCGCCGCCCGAAATGTCGAAGTGACGGCTCTCGTCGACGAGCAGGCGGAGCTCTTTGCCTACCCGAAAAAACGGTAGGCGTTTGGCAGGCACCTGAACAGGCTCGCCCGTACGCGGGTTTCGTCCTGCGTACGGTTTGTAGGGACGTACGGTGAAGCTTCCAAAGCCGCGGATCTCGATCCCATCGCCCCGCTGCAACGCGTCGCACATGGTCTCGAAAATACAATTAACGATGACTTCCGCCCGCGCCTTCGTCAGCGAGCTCTTTTGCGCAATGGCGTCGATGAGTTCGCTCTTGGTCATGGTTTACCGCCCGGTCTCGCCCAAAGAAGCGAGGTCGCACCGGTACCATCCCGCTTCGGTCACCGTCAACGTACCCTTGCGACCCACGACGTAGTTGAGGTCCACGTCGACCACGGCTACACGACCAGCCCCTACGGCAATGAGCCGCCCCTCCTCAACTTCGCGCATCCAAGGCGCCCTCGCCCTCGTGTTGGCGCTCGCTTGTCCTGCCGTCCATGCGCAGCAGGCTCCACCTCCGCCCCCAGTACGCGCGGCACTCACTCCACCGACGCTCAAACAAAACGCCGAGGCCACCTACCCCGCGTCGGCCCTTTCCGATGGCGTCCGTGTCGCCGTAAAAGTGGTCCTGCTGCTCGACATCGACGCCACCGGACTCGTCAAGAAGAGCACCGTGGAGTCCCCCCAAGGGCACGGCTTCGATGACGCCGCGACGGAAGCTGCCGCACGTCTCGTTTTCGAACCCGCGCGCCGTGGACCCAAAGCGATCCCATCGCGTATCCGTTTCAGTTTCGACTTCCCGGTCCCATCGTCGGCCTTGACGGGACGTGTGTTCGACCCATCGGGCGCTCCACTCGCCAGCGCGCGCGTCGTGGTCCGAGGCCCCACGGAAAAGAGCACCACCACTGGGCCCGATGGACGATGGGCGCTCACCGGGCTCCCCTTCGGCACCTACCGCATCGCCATCGAAGCCGCGGGGTTTGCGGTCCAGGACTCCACCGAAGACCTCGCCCCCGCCCAGGAAGCCAAGGTGACCGCTCGCCTGTCGGTCGCTGTCAAGACGCCCTCCCCGGCTGGCAGTACATCCGCCGCTGTTCCGCCCACGCCACCTGCCGAGCCGCGTTACGAAGAGGTGAATGTCCGCGGGGTACGTCCTTCTCGCGAGGTGACCCGACGCACCCTCGACCAACGCGAGCTATCCAAGATCCCCGGCACCAGCGGCGACGCGATCCGCGCCATCGAAAACCTTCCCGGCGTGGCCCGTCCCCCTGGACTTGCGGGCTTGCTGATCATCCGCGGCTCGGCCCCTCAGGACACCCAGATCTTTGCCGACGGGACCAACATCCCCATCATCTATCACTTCGGAGGGCTGCGATCGGTCATCCCCACCGAGGTGCTTGACCGGGTCGACTTCTATCCTGGCAACTTCAGCGCACAATACGGGCGCGCCATGGGAGGCATTGTCGACGTGGGGGTTCGCAACCCTCGAAGCGACGGCAAGTTCGCGGGGGTCACCCAGGTCGATCTGCTCGACGCCAGGGTTGTAGCCGAAGGTCCCATTGGCAACACCGGCTGGAACTTCACAGTGGCGGGACGGCGCTCGTGGGTGGACGTGTGGCTCAAGCCCGTGCTCGAAGCTTCCGGGGCGGGCGTGACCACTGCTCCCGTGTACTATGACTACCAGGCCATGGTCTCGCGGGAGTTCAGTCCGCGGTCGTCGTTTCGCCTTCTCTTCATGGGCTCCGACGACCGTCTCGAGGTGGTGGTTCGCAATGTCTCCGGTGGGGATCCCGGAGCTGCGGGCGACATAAGCTTCCACACCGGGTTCTGGCGACTCCAAGGTCTTTTCAAGACCCGCATAGGCGACAACACGGAGCTTCGGGTCAACGCTGCGGTCGGCCAGGACATCGTCGACTTCTCCATCGGTGACATCTTCTTCAAGGTCACAGGGCTCCCGATCAGCAGTCGCATCGAGCTCGCGCAGAAGCTCGAACGCGGTGTGACCATGAACCTGGGCCTCGACTGGCTCTATGAGCCTTACGAGCTCAACGTCCGCATCCCGCCCCTGCCCCGTCCTGGCGAGCCGCCCGGTGGACGGTTTCTGAGCCGTCCGCCTCTCGAGAGCAAAGAGTCGGGCACCATCTACCGTCCTGGCGTCTATTCCGATTTCGAGCTGACCCCTTGGAAAGGGGGACGCATTGTCCCTGGCGTGCGTGTCGACTACTCGCGCGACACAAAAGGATGGGACCTGGCTCCTCGTGTTGTGGCCAGGCAAGATATCCAGTCCGAGTTTCCGCGCACCACCTTGAAAGGAGGCGTTGGGGTATACGCCCAGCCTCCCCAGCCGCAGGAGACCAACGCGGTGTTTGGACAGCCGGGCCTTCGGAGCAATCGGTCGACCCACTACAGCCTAGGGGTGGAGCGCGAGATCACCTCGCAGCTCGAAGTGTCGTTCGAGGGGTTTTACAAGGAGCTTGACCATCTGGTCACAAGCAACCACGGCAATCTTGGCTCAGGACGATCCTATGGTCTGGAGACGCTGGTTCGGTACAAGCCCGACGCTCGTTTCTTTGGTTGGCTTGCGTACACGCTGTCGCGCAGTGAGCGTCGCGATACTCCCGATGAGCCCCTGCGTCTTTTTCAGTACGACCAGACCCATATCCTGAGTCTGCTTGGAAGCTACCGGTTGGGACGCGGCTGGGAGGTTGGACTTCGCTTTCGCTTGGTCTCGGGCAGCCGCTTCACACGGAACCAATACGGGTTCTTCGATCAGAACGCCGCCACCAACCTTGCGCTCCAGTCCTATCCTCCCTTTGGTGAGCGTCTACCGATGTTCCATCAGCTCGACATTCGCGCCGAAAAGACCTGGCAGTACAGCTGGGGAAAGTTCAGCGCCTACCTCGACGTGCTCAACGTGTACAACCAGGCCAACGTCGAAGGGATCTCCTACAACTACAATTTTACCCAAAGCACCTACGGCGCCTCGCTCCCCATCATCCCGAACTTCGGACTCCGAGGCGAGCTGTGACATGAGCTCCCTCTGTCGGTTCGTCCCCCTCACCTTGCTGGTCGCGTGCGCTGCGACGAACTTCGACTCGCAGACCATCCTGCAGTCCGTACGTTTCCTAGGAACCCGAATCGACAAGCCTTACGCCCGTCCAAGCGACCGTGTCACGCTGGAGACGCTCGCCATCGATGCTCGCATTGACCGGTCCAGTCCCATGAAGGTCTTCTGGATTCCAGCCCCCTGTATCAATCCCCAGCGCGACCTCTACTACATGTGTTTCTCCCAGCTGTCTGGTAAATCTGGAGGCTCTTCACTGGGTACGCTTCCTCCTGACGGCGACATTACCGCGCTGCTCCCTACCGGAAACACCTTCTCGATGACGCTTCCAAGCGACATCATCACGACCCATCCAGTCGTGGCCGGTGCAGGAGACCCTTACGGCATGGCGGTGGTCTTCAACATCGCGTGTACTGGACGGGTCAAGGTGGTCGCAGCCGACTCAGCGAGTCCGCAGGCCCCTCCACTCGGCTGTTTTGACAACGCTGGCAATCGGCTCGGGGCGGACGACTACGTCATTGGCTTGACCCGAGTCTATGCCTACGACACGCGCACCAACGCCAATCCAGTGATCGACGCTCTCCTCGTGCAGGGGCAGCCGGTGGCGGCCGACAAGCTTCTTCTTGCGCAGCCTTCCGACCCATCCCCCACGGACCCGCCTCTTGACGACACGGCGTTCGGCATTGTGGTGGACCGCTGCACAGAAGGTAAGCGCGGGGGTTGCCCCGAAATCGCCATGGACGTGACCGTGCCAGCGTCCAGCCAGGAGTGGAACCCTGGAGATCTCGACAAGAACGGCAATCCACAACGCGAGCAGCTCTGGGCATCGTACTACGCGACAAGCGGCGACTTTGGCAGCGACGCGCGTCTTCTCTACGAACCCAGCCAAGGGAAAATCTCCGACAGCGCCAACAAGTACCGCGCCAACCAGACTCCTGGAGATGGCATCGTTTGGGTTGTGGTCCACGACAACCGCGGCGGGACCCAGTGGGTCGGGACCCGAGTGCGCGTCCGTTGAACCTTCCGCTGTCTTGAGCTCCTACACAACGTATCTGGTGGAAACCGTGGGGACGCTCCTAGGTGTCTGCGTGGTTGCATGGCTGGTGCTGGTGGGAGCGAGGCGAGCGGGCTGGGGACGTCCCACTGGCCCTATCGAGCTTTATGGGCGGCTTCCGCTCGATGGGCGACGGGTGATCTATCTAGTTCGCGTGGGGCCGCAGGTGCTGGTGGTCGGCGTAGGAGAAAACGGGTTTACCAAGCTGGCCGAGGTGGCGGTCACGGACCTGCCTGTGGCGCCGTTGCAGCAGTCCGTTGTTGCGGACATGGTGGCTCGGGTGGTGGGACGAGGCGGGTGATGGGCTCGTCGAGCCTTGTGTTTGCGGTAGCACTGTTGTCGCTCCTACCGTTTGTGTTCTTGGGGCTGACCGCGTTTGTCAAGATAGGCACGGTGCTTCATATCGTGCGCAGTGCCATCGGGGTGCCTCAAGTGCCATCCAACACTGTGGTGACGGTACTTGCTGCAGCGCTTACGGTACTGGCGATGGCCCCTGTGGGGGATCGCATTGTCGAAGGGGCCGCACCACTGGTTGCGCGAGGCGGGGAGACGTCGACAGTGGTACGCGAGGTGATCCCGGTGGTAGTGGAACCGCTGCGCAGTTTTTTCAAGGCCAATGCGAGTCCTAGGGAGCAGGCGAGGTTCTTTGCAGTGGCGCAGAAGGCTCGTCCAGCGCACGAGCGGGCGAGGGTTGGCCCCGACGATCTCACGGTGCTTGCGCCGGCGTTTGTGGTCACCGAGCTGGCGGAGGCGTTTTCCCTTGGGTTCATGCTGTACTTGCCCTTCTTGGTGCTCGAACTGGTGGTGGCCAATGTGCTTGTGGCCCTTGGGATGCCGATGGTGAGCCCGACGCAGGTGAGCCTTCCCTTCAAGCTGCTGCTGTTTGTGGCGATTGACGGTTGGGGAGTGCTGGCGCAGTCGTTGGTGGCGGGTTACCGATGAGGCGGCTAAGGGGGGAGGAGCCGAAACTAATACACCGTGCGTTGGTTGGCAGCCCCGAAGGGGCGAAACATTAACAGCCCAGGGCGGGTAGCCCTGGGTAGCTGGTGTCGAGAGTGTCCAAGGACTTACGCCGCGAGCTACTAGCCCCAGGCTGTTCGGGGCCGTCGAACAACGCGCGTCGGCATCATCATCGGTGCGGCGGACGCGACGTCACATGCAACCGGGTCTTGCCATCCGCTCCGTACCGCTCTGCATCCAGACGCTCCGTGCGCCCGTAAGACGTCCTGTCTTCGTACGGATCCGCCCAGTACACCATCCGATCCAAAAACAACAAGTGCGGCAAGTGCACACTCATGTACGTCGACTGCACGACCTCGGGAAGCCTCGGTCCTTGTACCACTGTAGTCCCCGGCGTCGCAGGCGTCGACACTACCCTGGGACGACCATCGTTTTCAAACGAGCCTACCTCGAAGAAAAACGAGTTCGCTGCCCCCGACATCGCCACTTTCTGTCCTCCCACTGGACCACGTAGTGCCAGGACTACGTTCCCCCCAGCGCCGCTCTCTAGCGAAATGTTGCGAAGCGCCGCTACGTGCGCTGGACGCTTGAAGTTAAAATCAATGTACCCCTTCGGGTTCGCATCGTCGAATACAACGCTCCCCTGATCCAAGTCGTGGAACTTGCCAAACGCATACAGCTTCCCACGCTGCACCGTCAGCTTCCCTCGCAC
>CAITRH010000745.1 GCA_903894755.1 uncultured delta proteobacterium | reverse complement strand
CGCATCGGGGACGTGCCCGTGATCGACGTCCAGCGTGCGATGCTCGATGTCCATGTGCCGGCCCCTCGAGGTCGCGGCGTGCGAGCATCGAGGTTGCAGCGTGCGAGCATCTAAGGCGACCACACACCGTTTGACGTCCGCGACCTCGATGCTGGTACGTCGCGACCTAGATGCTCCACATGGCCACAGGCAAACAATCGAGGTCTGTGTGTTCGATGCTCGTGGTCCCTGCGGCCGATGTTCGAGGTCTGCGTGTTGGAGCATTGCCCACGTCGACCTCGACGTTCACATCGGCGACGTGTCCGTAGTCCACGTCCAGCGTGCGATGCTCGACATCCATGTGGCCAAGCATCGAGGTCGCAGCGTGCAAGCATCGAGGTTGCAGCGTGCAAGCATCGAGGTCCGCCCCTTGAATGGGTCCGCGTCGCATCGAGCCGCCTGTCACGAAACCTGTCGCCGGGTGTACCTGCCTCGAGCCTCCGCATGCTCGTTTTCGTACGCCTCGAGACTCTCGCGGGTGATCGCCACCACCACCCGTCCCTCCCGCTCGAGCCGCGCTTGGCAGCCCAATCGAGACGACGCCCGAACGTCAAACGCCTTGTCCAAAATGTCGTTCTCGTCGTCTCCCACCTCGCTCAGAAGCTCCGCCCCCTCCACCACATGCACATGGCACGTCGAACAAGCACACACCCCACCGCACGCATACCCCTCAGGAGCGTGGAGCCTCTGGGCCGCTGCAAGAACAGTCGTTCCCACCGGAGCGTCAATCTCGCCGTAATGCTCGAAAACCACAAGGCTCACGAGCTCACCTCCGATGCAACCTCGTCGACACGGCGCCCCTCGATGGCAAGCGCGATGGCTCGGTTCATCCGCCTCTCGGCAAATGCCTTGGACACAAGATCCAGTGCGTCCATGCGAGCATGCATCAGCGCAGGCTCGTTCCCCTTGGACGCCTTGGTCAGCGCCTCCATCGCGTTTGCGATGCAAAGCTCTTCCCCCGCATGCAAGAGCGCCCTGTCGGCCTCCAGTGCCTTGGCCGTCGACGCCAGAATCCGATGGGCCTCGATGCGGTTTTGTGCAAGCTGACGCTCCACGAGGTCCTCCTCCCCATGATCGAGCGCTTCGAGCAGCATCTTCTCCACTGTCGCGTCATCAAGCCCATACGACGGTTTCACCTGTACCAATTGTGCAATGCCGGTGGTCTGTTCCCGCGCCTCCACAGACAGAAGGCCATCGGCATCCACACGAAACGTCACCTCGAGCTTTGCCAGCCCCGCGGGCATGGGAGGAATCCCCTTCAACGTAAACCGCGCCAGACTGCGCGCATCCCGCACCATCTCGCGCTCCCCCTGAACCACATGGATCTCAAATCCTGTCTGTCGGTCCTCTTGCGTCGTGTACTGGGCCCGAGCTGCCGCTGGGATCGTCGTGTTGCGCGGAAGAATTTTGTCCACCACCCCTCCGCCCACCTCGAGCCCAAGAGAAAGCGGAATCACGTCCAGTAGCAGCACATCGTCGCGTACGCCTTGTCCTGCCAGGAGATCCGCCTGAATCGCTGCCCCAAGCGCTACCACCTGGTCTGGGTCCACATCCGACCGCGGCTCCTGTTCGAACAGCTCGCGCACATAGGCCCGTACACAGGGAACCCTGGTGGCTCCTCCCACCAGAATCACGCCGTCCAGGTCGGCTCCCCGAACCCCCGCATCGCGAAGAACCCGTCGGCACACAGCTCCAGTCCGACCAAGAAGCGGTGCCACAAGAGCCTCGAAACGGGGCCGCGTGATCCGAACCGCGCGCCCAAGGACTTCTCGCTCCACCTCCTCGGACTCGGTAAGGGCGTGCTTGATCCCTCTTGCATCGTCCAGAATGCGCCGAACCAGAGCTGGCTCGGTATGGGGTCCAAGCTGCTCGAAAATCTCTTGTGCGATCGCGCGGTCCATGTCGTCGCCCCCGAGCGCGCTGTCGCCTCCGGTTGCCTTGACCTGAAATACCCCTTGGTCGAGCACAAGTACCGTGATGTCGAAGGTCCCACCGCCAAGGTCGTACACGGCAAAGGTGCCGTTTTGACGCTTTTCCAAGCCGTAGGCCAGAGCGGCCGCAGTGGGTTCGTTGAGCAGCCGGAGCACATCGAGACCAGCCAAACGTGCAGCGTCTTTGGTCGCCTGCCGCTGGGCATCGTCGAAGTACGCCGGGACCGTCACCACGGCTCCCCCCACGGAGCGGAGCTCGTCTTCGGCCCGTCGCTTCAGTGTTCTCAGGATCTCCGCGCTGACTTCGACAGGCGTCACCAAGGTCGTGCCTTGCACCTGGAAGCGGACCACATTGGACTGGGCCTCACCTCGCGCAGCAAAGTCGTAAGGACCAAGGCGACGTGTCTCTGGGTCGTCCGCGCCTCTTCCCATGTACCTCTTGACGCTCACAATGGTGTCGCGGGGACTGTCGCAAGCTTGAAGCTTGGCCTTTGTGCCCACCAGGACCCCCGCAGGACCGTAGGCGACCACGCTTGGAAGCAGCAGCTCACCGTCGCAATCGGCAATAACCCTGGGATGGCCCCCTCGAACGTATGCGACCAGCGAATGGGTGGTTCCTAGGTCGATGCCAATGGGACGAGGCGGGGCTTTGGGGTCGAAGATTTCAAGAAGGGGCATTGAGGGTCCGGTGGTCCTGTCTAGTTGAAGTCGTCTTCGATAGCGCGCACTTGGTCGAGAAAACGCTGGAGATACCGCAGTTGTCCGAGACGCCCCACAAGAGGCTCGAGTCGGTCGCGATCGTCCCGAGCGCTTTCAAAGCCTTCGGCCAGCTCGCTCTCGAGGAGCCGCGCCCGTGCGGCAACTGCTGTTGAAAGGCGCGTGATGGCCCCCAAGTCGTGCGCAGCCTGGGCTTCTCCAAGGGCTTCGCGAAGCTCGAGGATCTCCATCAAGAACGCTGGCTCTGTCGCAGGTTGGTGGTCTATGGGAATTCCAACCCTGGAAAACAAGACCTCGGCCCGTCGAACCGGGTCACGAAGCAGACGCCACGCTTCGTTTACCTCCACCGCCTTGGCCAGGGCAGCTCGACGCTCACTGGAGGAGGTCCCCACGAAGCGATCGGGATGAAGCGCCCGCGACAGGTCCCGATGACGCCGCTCCACTGCAGGAACGTCGAGAACAAAGGAAGGCGCCAGTCCCAGGGTTGCAAAAGGGTCGAGACGCACATTAAACGGTAAATGAGTGTCCACAGCCGCAGCTCGCTTTCTCGTTGGGATTGCTAAACTTGAACCCTTGCTTCATGAGCGTCTGTTCCCAATCGAGCATGCTGCCATTGAGGTAGACGAGGCTCTTGGGATCGATCAGTACCCTCACGGCGGTGCCATCGCTAGAAACGTAGTCGAACACGCGGTCGCGGTCGTGAGGCGCGCCATCGTGAAACTCGATGACATAGGAGAAGCCGCTGCAACCGCCGCCGCGGATCCCGACTCGCAGCGAGCCATCGGGGGTTTGGCGTTTTGCAAGCTGTCGTTTGATGGCCTCGACGGCTTTGGGGCTGACCTCGAAGTGGGCGGAACGGGTTTTCTCTGCAGTCTGGGCCTCTTCCATGGGGTTCCTCAGGGTAGTTGTTTCTGTGCTTGTTTGCGCCTGTAGTCTTCGATGGCGCTCTTGATAGCGTCCTCGGCCAGCACCGAGCAGTGGACCTTGACAGGAGGCAGATTGAGCTCCTCGACAATGTCGACATTGCGGATCTTGCCAGCGTCGTCGAGGTTTTTCCCTTTCAACCACTCGGTGGCAAGGGAGGACGACGCGATGGCGGAGCCGCAGCCAAAGGTCTTGAACTTGGCGTCCTCGATGATGCCGCCGTCGCCTACCTTGATCTGGAGGCGCATGACGTCACCACAGGCAGGGGCGCCGACCAGACCGGTTCCAACGGTGGGGTCATTCTTGTCGAGGGTTCCGACGTTGCGCGGGTTTTCCGCATGTTCGACTACCTTATCGCTGTAAGCCATGGGATTCCTCGGGGGTCAGTGGGCAACCCAAGAGACGGTCTTGAGATCGATGCCTTCTTTGTACATTTCGTAGAGCGGGGACAGCGCACGCAACTTGTTGACCTTGGAGATGACGAGGTCTGCCACGTAGTCGACTTCTTCTTGCGTGTTGAACCGTCCAAGGCCAAACCGGATACTCGAGTGGGCAAGCTCGTCGCCAACCCCGAGTGCCCTGAGGACATAACTGGGCTCTAGACTGGCCGACGTGCAGGCGGACCCAGAGCTCACGGCCACGTCTTTGATGGCCATCATGAGCCCCTCGCCTTCGACGAAGCTGAACGACAGGTTTAGGTTGCCCGCAAGGCGCCATTGGAGAGAGCCGTTGACATGGACTTCATCGAGGGCGTTCTGGACTCGACTGCGCAGACGCTCGCGGAGTCCGCAGATGCGCTCCGACTCGGTTCTCCATTCGGCGGTCATGATCTCCGCAGCTTTGCCAAACCCGACGATGCCAGGCACATTGAGGGTTCCCGAGCGGTTGCCACGTTCGTGACCGCCACCATCCATCTGGGCAACAAGGCGCACTCTGGGCTTGGATCGACGCACGTAGAGCGCTCCGACCCCTTTGGGACCGTACATCTTGTGCGCAGTGACGGAGGCAAGGTCGACATTCATTTTTTGCACGTCGAACTCGGTCTTGCCAATGCCTTGGACAGCGTCGCAATGGAAAAGCACCCCGCGAGCTCGGGTGATCTTTCCTATTTCCTCGAGTGGCTGGATAGTCCCGACCTCGTTGTTGGCGAGCATGACACTGACCAGGATAGTCTTGTCCGTGATGGCGTTTTTGACATCGTCGGGGTTGACACGTCCATCGGGACCGACGCCAAGGTAGGTGACCGAGAAGCCGTCCTTTTCGAGCCGCTTGCAGGAGTCGAGGACCGCCTTGTGTTCGATGACTGTGGTGATGATGTGGCGTCCGCGCTCTGCGTAGAACTCGGCGACTCCTTTGATGGCAAGGTTGTCGCTTTCCGTGGCTCCGGAGGTGAAGACGATCTCCTTTTCGCTTTGGGCTCCGATGAGTTTGGCAATGTGCTCGCGGGCATAGTTGACGGCCTCCTCGGCCTCCCAACCGAAGCGATGGCTACGGCTGGCAGCGTTGCCGAAGCGGGTGGTGAAGTAGGGGAGCATCTCGCTGACGACACGAGGGTCGCAGGGGGTGGTGGAGTGGTTGTCCATGAAGATAGGAAGTTGCATGGTCTTTCTTTCCGTTCAATTTGCCCGGAATCCGGCCACCAGTTCAGGAACATGGGTCTGGCAGTCGTGAAGTTCGCATTGCTCGCAGGCCTCGATGAGACGGGCTGGGTCGCAGACGTCGCAGGTGTCGAGGTAGGTCAGACTTGCTTCGAGCTCTCGTTCGAGGTCGCGCAATCGAGCGATGGTTTCCTGTGTTTCGCGGAGTTTAGCTGTATAGGTATCACGCATTTTGACCATGGCCCGAGGAGCGGAGCCCAGCTCCTCCCACTCGCGGACAATGGCCTGGATCTCCGTTAGGCTCAGACCGAGGTCCTGCAGTTTGCCGATCCATCGAATGCGGGTGAGGGCCTCGGTGCCATAGAGGCGAAAGCCCCCTTTGGAGCGGGCCGCGGGATGAAGCAAGTTGAGCTGCTCGTAAAGGTGGATGGCTCGAATGCTTTTGCCTGTCTCGCGGGCGAGATCCCCGATCTGCATCAGAGGGACACGCTCCGCATCGGGGAGCGGCGAACTGGGAGGGGGCTCAGACGGCGGAAGCAGGGGGAGACGAACATTGGACATGGGACCACCCGGACGTGCAGGTCTTACGTTAAGGATCGACTGCCAGCCGAGTATAGGTCTAGGGAGCTTCCCGTCAAGACTCGGACGTTAACGCGAGGGTCAAAGTTTCTGACGCGGCCTGGGCTGCTATCTTTGGCGGCCACCGAATTCTAAAGAAAGCCTGGTCAAAGGGTTGGATGGAGGAGTAGTGAAAGAGACATGGAAAAGAAGTCTTCCTTGGAAGAAGAGCTCATGGCGCTCACCACGGATTTTGTGACTCGGGTTGTTGCACGCCTTCGGCATGCGTCTTTTGAAGAGGTAGGGAGTTACTCGGACGGATTGCCGAGTCCAAGTCGTCCACCGCCGCCTCAAGTTCGTCTCAAGGCGACGGGCGAGGGGAAACGTCCCAGGCAAACGGCCTCGAAGCGCACGGAGCTTGGGGATCGGATAATGGAAGCGCTTTCGAAGGCGGAGGGGCCCGCGGGGGTGCGGGCGATCGCGGACATTCTAGGGGTTGCCCCGGGTCTGCTCGTAGTGCCTCTGAGGGAGCTCCGAGCGTCGGCAAAGATTGTCAAGCACGGAGATAAGCGCAAGACGACCTACGGATTGGCGTAAGGGACTCCCGTCGGACCTCACCCCCCCCCGACTTCGCGCTCCTACAAATTACCCCACCCCAACGATGGGGAGGGACGAGGTGAACGCTCCGAATCGTGTGGGGGTG